>CBFCYW010000066.1:0-20237 GCA_965602395.1 uncultured Chromatiales bacterium | reverse complement strand
AGCTTGGCGCCGTGCTTGATGATGCCGCCGTATTCCTGCGAGGTGCCGGGCAGGAAGCCGGGCACGTCGACCAGGGTGATGATCGGGATATTGAAGGCGTCGCAGAAGCGCACGAAGCGGCCGGCTTTTTTCGAGCTGTCGATATCCAGGCAGCCGGCCAGCACTATCGGCTGGTTGGCGACTATGCCCACCGTCTGCCCCTGCATGCGCGCCATGCCGATGACGATGTTGCCGGCGTAGCCCGGTTGCAGCTCGAAGAATTCACCCTCGTCGACGATCTTGGCGATCAACTCCTTCATGTCGTAGGGCATGTTGGGGTTGGCCGGCACCAGCGTGTCCAGCGATGCCTCGACGCGGTTCGATGGATCCTCGGTGGGCACCAGCGGCGGCTTTTCGCGGTTGTTCAGCGGCAGGAAATTGATGAATCGACGCAGTTGCAGCAGTGCCTCGACGTCGTTTTCGAAGGCCAGATCGGCGACCCCGGATTTGGTCGTGTGGGTGATCGCGCCGCCGAGTTCCTCCTGGGTCACGTCCTCGTGGGTGACGGTCTTCACCACCTCCGGGCCGGTGACGAACATGTAGGAGCTGTCCTCGACCATGAAGATGAAGTCGGTCATCGACGGCGAGTAAACCGCGCCGCCGGCGCAGGGACCCATGATCACCGAGATCTGCGGGATCACCCCGGAGGCCATCACGTTGCGCTGGAAGACATCCGCGTAGCCGCCCAGCGAGGCGACGCCTTCCTGGATGCGCGCGCCGCCGGAGTCGTTGAGGCCGATCACCGGCGCGCCGACCTTCATCGCCTGGTCCATCACCTTGCAGATCTTCTGCGCGTGGCTGGCCGACAGCGAGCCGCCGAGCACGGTGAAATCCTGGCTGAAGGCGAACACCAGCCGGCCGTTGACGGTGCCGTGGCCGGTGACCACGCCATCGCCGGGGATCTTGTTGTCCTGCATGCCGAAGTCGCTGCAGTCGTGCTCGACGAACATGTCCCACTCTTCGAAGGAGCCGTCGTCGAAAAAGACCTCCAGCCGCTCGCGCGCGGTCAGCTTGCCCTTGGCGTGCTGCGCGTCGATGCGCTTCTGCCCGCCGCCGAGGCGCGCCGCGGCGCGCATTTCTTCCAGTCGAGTGATGATGTGTTGCACTTGTTTTTCTCCGTCCACAGCCCGGGTTCGGGCCCGGGCTGCAAAGATTGAACTAGCTCGCCTGGCGATCGCGGACGATCTGCAGCACCTCGCGCGCCGCCACCGGGATGTTGGTGCCCGGGCCATAGATCGCGGCCACCCCGACCGCGCGCAGGGCGTCGAAGTCGCCCGGCGGGATCACCCCACCGCAGACCACCAGGATGTCTCCGGCGCCCTCGGCCTTCAGTGCCTCGATGAGTTGTGGCACCAGCGTCTTGTGGCCGGCCGCCTGGGATGACACGCCGACGAGGTGCACATCGTTCTCGATCGCCTGGCGGGCGGCTTCCTCCGGGGTCTGAAAGAGCGGGCCGACGTCGACGTCGAAGCCGATGTCGGCAAAGGCGGTGGCGATGATCTTGGCGCCGCGGTCGTGGCCGTCCTGGCCCATTTTCACCACCAGCATGCGCGGCCGGCGGCCCTGTTCGGCGGCGAAGGCATCGACATCGGCCTGGATGCCGGCGAAGTCCGCATCGCCCTCCCAGGCGGCGCCGTAGACGCCGGACAGCGAGCGCACCTCGGCGCGGTGCCGGCCGCAGGCCTTCTCCACCGCGTCGGAGATCTCGCCGACCGAGGCGCGCGCCCGCGCGGCATCGATGGCCAGCGCCAGCAGGTTGCCCTGACCGCTCTCGGCGGCGGCGGTGAGTGCTGCCAGTGCGGCGTCGCAGGCGGTCTCGTCGCGGCTGGCGCGCATTTTCTGCAGCCGCGCCACCTGCGATTCGCGCACCGCGGAGTTGTCGATATCCAGCACCTCGACCTCATCGACCTCGGCGGGCTGGAATTTGTTGACGCCGACGATCACCTCTTCGCCGCGGTCGATGCGCGCCTGCTTGCGCGCCGCGGCCTCTTCGATGCGCAGCTTGGGCATGCCGGAGGCGACGGCTTTGGTCATGCCGCCCAGTTCTTCGACCTCGTCGATCAGCTCGCGCGCGGCCCTGACCAGCTCGTCGGTGAGCGATTCCACGTAGTAGGAGCCGGCCAGCGGATCGACCACGTTGGTGATGCCGGTCTCGTGCTGCAGGATCAGCTGGGTGTTGCGGGCGATGCGCGCGGAGAAATCGGTGGGCAGGCCCAGTGCCTCGTCGAAGGCATTGGTGTGCAGCGACTGGGTGCCGCCGAGCGCCGCGGCCATCGCTTCGACGGCGGTGCGCACCACATTGTTGTACGGGTCCTGCACGGTCAGCGAGACGCCGGAGGTCTGGCAGTGGGTGCGCAGCATCAGCGATTTGGGGTTTTTCGGCGCGAAGTTTTCCTCCATCAGCTCGGCCCACAGCTTGCGCGCGGCGCGCAGCTTGGCGACCTCCATGAAGAAATTCATGCCGATGGCGAAGAAGAAGCTCAGCCGGCCGGCGAACTGGTCCACATCGAGCCCGGAGTCGATCGCCGCGCGCACGTATTCGATGCCGTCGGCAATCGTGAAGGCCAGCTCCTGCACCAGGTTCGCGCCGGCTTCCTGCATGTGGTAACCGGAAATCGAGATCGGGTTGAAGCGCGGCATGTTGGCGCTGGTGTGGCCGATGATGTCGGAGACGATGCGCATCGACATCTGCGGCGGGTAGATGTAGGTGTTGCGCACCATGAATTCTTTGAGGATGTCGTTTTGCAGGGTGCCGGAGAGCTGTTCCTGCGCCACGCCCTGTTCCTCGGCGGCGACGATGTACATGGCCATCACCGGCAGCACCGCGCCGTTCATGGTCATCGACACCGACATCTTCTCCAGCGGGATGCCGTCGAAGAGGATCTTCATGTCCTCGACCGAATCGATCGCCACGCCGGCCTTGCCGACGTCGCCGACCACCCGCGGATGATCCGAGTCGTAGCCGCGGTGGGTGGCCAGATCGAAGGCCACCGACAGGCCCATCTGCCCGGCGGCCAGGTTGCGTCGGTAGAAGGCGTTGGATTCCTCGGCGGTGGAGAAGCCGGCGTACTGGCGCAGCGTCCAGGGGCGCGCGGCGTACATGGTCGCGCGCGGGCCGCGGGTGAAGGGCGCGAAACCGGGCAGGCTGTCGCTGTCGATGCCATCGAGATCCGCCGCGGTGTACAGCGGCCTGACCTCGATGCCTTCCGGTGTCTGCCAGTTCAGTTCATCGACGCTGCGCCCCTTGAGATCCTTTTCGGCGAGCGCGCGCCAGTCGTCGAGACTGCGCTTGGGGAAATCGGTCATGGGGGAAGCCTCTCAGCGGGAGGACGAAAATGGACGCCCCGCCGCCACCCGGGCGGCGGCGGGGCGCCGGGGCTATTTGGCGTAGCCGATGGCTTTCAGTGCATCGCGGATCTCGTCGAGAATCGCCGGGTCATCGATGGTCGCCGGCACCTTGTGATCGACGCTGTCGGCAATGCTGCGCATGGTGGCGCGCAGGATTTTGCCGGAGCGGGTTTTGGGCAGGCGCTTGACCACGGTGCAGGTTTTGAACGCCGCGACCGGGCCGATCTTTTCGCGCACCAGGGCGACGATCTCTTTGATGATCTCGGCTTCGTCTCGGTCGACGCCATCGGAGAGCACCACAAAGCCGAGCGGAGACTGGCCCTTGAGCTTGTCGGCGGCGCCGATCACCGCGCACTCGGCGACATCCGGGTGCGCGGCCAGCACCTCTTCCATGCCGCCGGTGGAGAGGCGGTGGCCGGCGACGTTGATCACGTCATCGGTGCGCGCCATCACGTAGGCGTAGTCGTTGTCGTCGATGTAGCCCGCATCGCCGGTTTCGTAGTAGCCGGGGAAGGCGGCGAAGTAGGAGCTGACGTAGCGATCGGCCGCGTTCCACAGCGTCGGGAAAGTGCCCGGCGGCAGCGGCAGCTTGACCACCAGTGCGCCGATTTCGCCGCGCGGCATTTCGTTGTGCTGCTCGTCGAGCACCATCAGGTTGTAGCCGGGTGCGGCGCGGGTCGGCGAACCGGGCACCACCGGCAGCAGCTCGATACCCTTGCAGTTGGCGGCGATCGCCCAGCCGGTCTCGGTCTGCCACCAGTGATCGATCACCGGCACCTGCAGCTTCTGCTGCGCCCATTCGAGGGTGTCCGGATCGCAGCGTTCGCCGGCCAGATACAGCGCATCGAGGCAGGAGATATCGTATTTGGCCAGATATTCCGCGTTCGGATCTTCTTTCTTGATGGCGCGAAAGGCGGTCGGCGCGGTGAACAGCACCTTGATATCGTGATCGGAAATCACCCGCCAGAAAGCGCCCGGATCGGGCGTGCCCACCGGCTTGCCCTCGTAGACCACGGTGGTGTTGCCGTTGAACAGCGGGCCGTAGCAGATGTAGGAATGGCCGACCACCCAACCGACATCGGAGGCGGCCCAATAGACGTCGCCCGGCGCCACGTCGTAGATATTTTTCATGGTCCATTTCAGCGCCACCACGTAGCCGCCGGTATCGCGCACCACGCCCTTGGGCTGGCCGGTGGTGCCGGAGGTGTAGAGGATATACAGCGGGTCGGTGGACTGGACCGGCGTGCAATCGGCCGGCTCGGCGGCTTCGACCGCATCGCTCCAATCCACATCGCGACCGTCCTGCATCTGCGCCTGGCACTGCGGGCGCTGCAACAGCATGACGAAATCCGGCTTGTGGCCGGCGGTTGCGATGGCCTCGTCGAGCAGCGGCTTGTACTCGACGATGCGCTTGCCCTCGATGCCGCAGGAGGCGGTCAGCACAGCCTTCGGTGCGGCGTCGTCGATGCGCACTGCCAGCTCGTTGGCGGCGAAGCCACCGAACACCACCGAGTGGATCGCGCCGAGCCGGGCGCAGGCGAGCATCGCCATCACCGCCTCGGGGATCATCGGCATGTAAACCACCACGCGGTCGCCTTTGCTGACACCGCGCGCGGCCAGCGCGCCGGCGATCCGGGCGACCTCATCGCGCAGTTCGGCGAAGGTGTACTTGCGCACCTGGCCGGTCACCGGGCTGTCGTAGATCAGTGCCAGCTGCTCGCCGCGGCCGTTTTCGACGTGCAGATCGAGCGCGTTGTAACAGGCGTTGATCTCGCCGTCCGGATACCACTGGTTAAAGGGTGAATTGCTGGTGTCGAGAATCTGCTGCGGCTTTTTGAACCAGTGGACTGCTTCGGCGGCCTCTCCCCAGAAACCCTCGGGATCGTCCAGCGAGCGCTGGTAGATCGCGTCGTACACGCTGCTCATGAAGGTGCTTCTCCTGCTTGTTGTGCGAACCTGCCGGAGGCGGCTCGTCTCTTTGGATCACGCCCATGGACGCGATGATTTCCGATTATTAATCAACGTATTGCGCGCTTGATTGACGTCGCTCGAAGGGTGCTTTGGCAGCCCTTGAAAGGCCCGCAAAAAAGCCTGCTCAGGCGATGTTTCACGGCATTCTGCATTAACGTTTACGTTAACGTCAACGTTGCCAGAGGGTTGCCGGATCTACCCGTGGGTAGGGTCAAAAATTGCCGTCAACACCAGGGTCGGGCGGATTCTGGCAGCGCCGCTCGCCGGCTGAAAAACCGCTTCCGGCGGGCGCCCCGGTGGCCGGAATCAGCTGACCAGAATCAGCCCGGTGCCGGCCACCGCCAGCACCGCGCCGAGCCAGGCGCCGAACGCCGGTCGCTGGCCGCTATGCAGCCACAGCAGCGGCAGGATCAGCACCGGCGAGGTGGCCGACAGCACCGCCACCGTTCCGGTGTCGCCGTGGCGCAGGGCGAACAGCAGCAGCGTCATGCCCAGTCCCATGCCGATCACGCCGCTGACGGTGATCAGCGCCAGCAGGCGCCGATTCAGTCGGGCGCGCTCGCGCCACGGCGGAAAGGGCAGCAGGCGCAGCGCCTGCAGGCCGAAGGCGGCGGTGCCGATGCGCAGTGCCGAGGCGGCCACCGGATCGACGCCAGCGGCCATCACCGGCTTGGCGATCAGCGTGCCCACCGACTGGCCGAGCGCCGCCAGCAGGCCGAGGCCGACGCCGATCGCCAGCGCGCCGTCGACGCGCTCCCAGTGATCGACCCGGCGGGCCACGGCATCCGTGGCAGTGGCATCGGCGGCGGCGCGGTGGCGGTGGGCGATCGACAGCACCACCCCGGCGACCACCAATGCGCCGCCGAGCAATTCGCCAGCGCCGAGCGTCTCACCCAGCAGCAGCCAGGCGAGCAGCGCGGTGATCGGCGCGTTGCACGCGAACAGCATGCCGGTGCGCCGCGGGCCGAGTCGCCGGAGGGTGGAAAACAGCGCGGTATCGCCGAGCAGGATGCCGGTCAGCCCGGACAGCAACAGCAGCAGCGCAGCGTCCGCGCCGATGCTCAGCCAGCCGCCGCTGACAGTGGCCCAGGCGCCGAGCAGAATGAACACGATCAGCATGCGCACGCGGGTGAAGACCACCCCGCCGAGAGCGCGCGCCGGCCCGGTGGCGAGCATCCCGCCCAGCGCCCAGCACAATGCCGCGCCGAGCGCCGCCAGCTGTGCACTCACGCGCGCGGTGTGTTCAAGCCGGCACGCTCGACTCGGTCAGCAGCCGGCCCATGCTGGTGCGCGCTTCGACCGCGTAGCCGAGGGTGCGGTAGAAATCGACCACCGCTTCGTTGCCGGCGCGGATCTGCAGATTGACCTTGCTGCAGCCGAGCTCGGTCAGCGCCTGTTCCGCGCTGCGCACCAGCGCCGCACCGAGGCCGAGGCGGCGCCAGTCCGGGTGCACCGCGACCGCGTACAGCCAGCCGCGGTGGCCGTCCCAGCCGGCCAGGGTGGTGCCGATGATCTGCGCCTCGCGCGCGCAGACCAGCAGCAGTTGGCGGCCGAGTTCGGGGGGCATCGCCAGCTTGTCGGCGATGATTTTCACCGGCAGGTTGTGCGGCGCCTGCTCGGCGAAGACCAGCTGCCAGAGCTCGCTGATCGCGGTACTGTCGCCATCGCGGTAGTGGCGGATGTCGTATTCCATAACTCTATTCGCCTCCCGGGCGCTCAAGACAACATGAATTCGCGCACGCCGCGCATAAACATCTCCACCGCCACGGCGGTGAGTACCAGTCCCATCAATCGCTCCACCGCGGTCAGCCCGCGTTCGCCGAGCAGCCGGCGCAGGTTGCTGGAAAAGGCCAGAATCAGGCCGCTGACCGCCCAGGCGATGACGATTGCCAGCAGCCATTCCGGCCAGCGCTGCGGTTCGCGATTCATAATCAGCATCACCGTGGCGATCGACGACGGTCCGGCGATCAGCGGCACCGCCAGCGGCACGATCAGTGGTTCGCCGGCCGGCGACTGGGCCATCGATCCGCTCGCCGGCGGCGGCGGAAAAATCATCCGCAGGGCGATCAGGAACAAAATGATGCCACCGGCCACGGTGAGCGATTCGCTGGAGATGCCGAGCACCGGCAGAATGTGCTGGCCGGCGAACAGGAACAGCAGCAGCACGGCGAGGGCGATCAGCATCTCGCGCAGGATGATGCGCCGGTGGCGATGTGGCGGCACGTCGCGCAGGGCGCTGAGGAATAGCGGCACATTGCCCAGCGGGTCCATGATCATGAACAGCAGCACGGCGGCGGAGATGACGGTCATCGGCGTGCCTCGCGGTTGACGATCGCCATCCCGCCGAGGATCAGCGCCAGTGCGATCAGCTCGCGCCAGCCGGGCTGCTCACCGAGCAGCAGCGCGCCCCACAGCACGCCGAGGATCGGGATCAGGTAGTTGACCTGGGCGAAGACGTTGACGCCGATGCGGCCGAGCAGGCGGAAGTAGATCAGCGTCGCCAGCGCGGTGGGCAGCAGACCCAGACCCAGCAGCGCCCACAGCGATGCGGATGTCGGCGAGCTGTCCAGCGGCGCCTCCAGCCACAGCGCCAGCGGCGCCAGCAGCAGCGCCCCGGCGAGCGTCGCCAGTGCCGCCATGCTGGTGCCGCGGTGGCGGACCACGCGCCGCACCACCATCGTGCTGGTGGCGTAGCAGCAGGCCGCGGCGAACAGCGCCAGCTGCGCCCACAGCGCTTCGCCGATGCCTTCCAGCGCCTGCCAGCCGACCAGCATGATCAAGCCGGCGAAGCCGCAGCCAACCCCCAGTGCGCGGCCGCCGGTGAGGCGTTCGTCATGGGTGAACAGATGCGCCATGAGCAGCACCACGATGGGCATCGCGCCCATGAAAATCGCCGCCAGGCCACTGTCCACGTGCAGCTCGCCCCAGCCGATCAGGCTAAAGGGCAGGGCATTGCCGAACAGGCCAACGGCCAGTGCGCCGAGCCAGTCGCGCGGCGCCGTGGGCAAGCGGTCGCGCTGCCACAGTGCCACCGCGGCCAGCAACAGGCCGCCGATGGCCATGCGGCCAAAGGCCAGGCTGATCGGCGGAATGCTCTCCACGCCGATCTTGATCATGCCGAAGGAGGAACTCCAGATCAGCGCCAGCGCGCCGATCAGCAGCCACTCGCCACGGCCGGCGGCGAGACCCGCCGCGGCGCCCGCCGGCGCGACAGCCTGTGTTTCGGCAGCGGCAGCGGTGGTGACGGTGACGGTGGCGATTGGCGTGGCGCCTGCGGCGGGCTGCCCGCGATTGGCTGGCGGCATGTGCGTTTTCCGGACGGCTTAACGCAGCGATGCTTTCACAGCCCGGTGCGCTGCGCAATCGCCGCGCGATTGATCGCACACCCGGCAGACGGATCAGCCCGGCGGGTGGCTCAGCGCGCCCTGCGCCGCCGCCAGCAGAGCGCCGCCAGCAGTGCCAGCGCCGGCCAGACGCCCAGCGCCCCGCCGCCGGCGTACAAACCAAAGCTGAGGCCGTCGCCAAAGCCGTAGTCATCGTAGTGATCGCGATCGACGTCCTCCAGCGGCAGGCCGCGCAGATCCGCGTCGTCCCAGCTGTCGAGGCTCGCCACCAGCCCGCGACCCGGTGCGTAGAGGTCGATGGCGACGTCGTAGTAGCCGGGCGGGTAGCCCTCCAGCAATTCGGTCTCGACCACGTAGAAATCGTCGCTGTCATCGAAGTGGATGGCGAAGGGCTCGGTGACGTGGTAGCGCAGCCATTCGCCGCCGTCGCGGCTCAGAAACAGCTCGGCGCGGACCTCGACCAGCAGATCGTGGTCGACATCCGCGTCGAAGGTCACTTCGAGGTGGCGGTAGAAGGCGTCGCCGTCGTAGTCGCCGTAGATGTGCACGCTGGCGTCGTGGATGCTGTAGCGCGCGACATCGCGCGCGCCGGCCGCCGGTTGCGGCTGCGCGCCCGATTCGGCCGTGGCGCCGCCGCGTTCGCTGGACAGGCTGTCCGAGGCCGGATCGACGGCGTTGCCGTGACCTTCGGCGGCCTGTGCGGGGGCGCTCAGCATCGCCAGCAACAAGGCGACGGGCAGCGCTTGCAACAGCGTCCGGATCAGCGCGGTAACGGCTGCGGAAAGCTGCGGGATGGTATCGGGCTGGGTGCTGGCAGGTGCTGCGGGGCGCTGGCGCCGGGCTTGAAAAGTTGCGTGTCGCGGGATGGACATGGCGGCGATCCGTTGTGTTGATCTCGGCCACTATTGCAACAGCCCGCCACTGAACGATGACTGAATGGCGCTGGAAATTTGGCGCGCAGAAATCGTGTGGAGAACATTCCAAATATTACTTAGATTACAAATAATTAATATGCAAAGTTAAAGTAGATTACTGAAAGATTTTCGACCGACTGACGGCGTGGAACACACTCAGCGCGGTAGCGTCACGCGCACCCGCGCGCCGCCGAGCTGCTCTGCGCGCTGCAGCGACAGCTCGCCGCCGCAGCTGCGCACGATGTCCGCGGCCAGCGCCAGACCGATGCCCTGGCCCTCGCTGTGCGTGTCGGCGCGCGCGCCGCGGGCGAGCAGCTCGGCGGCGTCGCCACTGAAGCCTGGGCCATCATCTTCCACCAGCAGTTCGATGCGTTCGTCATCGCCCACTTGCAGTCCGCCACGGGCGGCGATGCGCACCGTGCCACGACCGTATTTGGTGGCGTTTTCCATCAGATTGCCGAGCAGCTCCAGCAGGTCGCCTTCGTCGATGCGCAGATCCAGCGCCGGATCGATCTCGATGGTGAAATTGCAGCGCTTGTCGGCGAATACCTTTTCCAGGCTGCGCGCCAGCCGCTCCACCGCCGGGCGCAGTGCCAGCGGTGCGCTCAGCGCGCGGCGGCCGCGGGTCGCGGCGCGCTGCAGCTGATAGCCGACGATCTGTTCCATGCGCGTGGTGTGCTCGTCGAGCAGGGCGCGCTCGGCCGCCGGCAGCTGGCGTTCGGCGGCCAGATTGCGCAGCACCGCCAGCGGCGTCTTGAGGCTGTGCGCCAGGTCGTCGAGAGCGTCGCGATAGCGCGAGCGCTGGGCCTGCTCACTGCGCAGCAGGGCGTTCAGCCCGTGGCTCAGCGGGCGCAGCTCGCGGTGTACCGGGCCGCTGATCTGGCTGGCCTCACCGGCTTCGATGGCGCGGATCTGCGCGGCCAGCTTGCGCAGCGGCGCCAGCCCCCAGCGCAGCACCGCGAGCTGGGCCAGCAGCAGCAGCACCGAAAAGCTGCCGAGAACCAGCCACAGCATGCGATCGAAACTGGCCAGCTGGTCGGCCAGTTCATCGGCGCTGCCCAGCGCGGCGAAGGTGAAGCGGTAGCTGTGTTCCGCGCTGACCGCCCACTCGACGCCGAACAGCGCCGCCATCAGCGGTTCGCCGCCGGCGCGCTGCAGCTCGGTAAAGCGCCACTCGCCGACCTCCAGTGCCGGCAGCGCCGACAAGCCGCCGAGCAGCGATGGCGACTGCCACAGGCTGTCGCCGCCGGCGCTGAACACCGCCGCGTACAGGCCCGAATTGAGCTGTCGCAGGCGCGCGTCGGGCAGCTCTGCGGTGGACACCTGCACGGCGCCTTCGGCGGCCACATCACTGGCGCCGAGCAGGGCGTAGATCAGCCCTTGCAGGCGCTCGTAGCGGGCGCGCTCGGCGCGCTGGTGCACCGAGCTTTGCAGCGCCAGCGCGGTGATCAGCACGAAGCCCGCCAGCACCAGGCTGGCGGCCAGCGACAGGCGTGCGGCGATCGAGTGCATCGGCGCGGCGGCGCTCAGCCGCGCGCCAGATTGAGGCGGTAGCCGCGACCGCGCAGGGTTTCGATCGGCTGCAGCTGGCCATCCGGATCGAGCTTTTTGCGCAGCCGGCGCACGAACACCTCGATGGTGTTGCTGTCGCGGTCGGCGTCTTCGGCGTAGATGTGCTCGGTGAGGGTGGATTTGGAGATCACCGTGCCGGCGTGCAGCATCAGGTATTCCAGCACGCGGTATTCGTAAGCGGTCAGCGCGACCCGCTCGCCGCGCAGGCTGACCGCCTGGCTGCGCGTATCCAGCGCCAGCGGGCCGCAGTTCAGGGTGGTCTGCGCCCAGCCGCCGCTGCGCCGCAGCAGGGCGCGTACCCGGGCGAGCAGTTCTTCGATGTGAAAGGGCTTGGCGAGGTAGTCGTCGGCACCGGCCTCCAGCCCTTCGACCTTTTCCTGCCAGCGGCTTCGCGCGGTGAGGATCAGAATCGGGTAGTCGCGGCCGGCGGCGCGCACTTCGCGGATGATCTGCAAACCATCCTGGCCGGGCAGGCCGAGATCGACCAGCGCGACATCGGCGGGCATCTCCCGGGCCAGCCAGGCGCCTTCGCGGCCATCGCCGCTGGCATCGACGTTGAAACCCGCGCCCTGCAGCGCGGCGACCACCTGCTCGCGCAGGGCCTCTTCGTCTTCGATGACTACTGCGCGCATCGCCGCCCCGCCATCACTGCCGATCGCCGCGGATGCGCAGCACGCGCACCTTGCCGCTGGAGAGCACTTTCACGTCGTAGTAGTGCTGGCCGTCGCGCTGTTGCTGATGGATGCCCAGCACGCGGCCGCCGCCGGCCTGCTGCTTGGCGCGCTGGGCGGCCTCCTCGGGGGATTTCGCCGGCGGCGTCAGCGCCTCGGCGGTGCCGCTACCGAGCAGCAGCAGGCTCAGCGCCAGCGCACTGGCCAGGTGAGCGATGGCGCTGGTGGCGCGAGCAGGGGGGGTTGCTGTGGCGATGGTCATGGCATCTCGGCGGTGTGCGTATCTGAGGCGGCACAGGATAGGTCAGCGGCGCGCGCTTGTGCAGACCCTGCGCGATTGCATGGCAAAGTTCTGCCGATCAGTACACCAGCGGGGTGACCTGCACGCGCACGCGGATGCGTTTGCCCGGGTGCTCATCGCTGTGGGTGGTGTAGTGCCGACCGCGGTAGCGATAGCTGACCCGATAGCCGTCGATGCGCTCTTCGGTGTGGCTCACCGTGTGCGTCCGGCAGCGTTCCTCGTGGCTGACGTAGCCACCACTGCTGTGGCGGCTGTCGCGCTGGTGGCCGACCGCCGCGCCGATCACCGCCCCGGCCACCGTGGCGGCATGCCGGCCGCGGCCGCGATCGATGCGCCGTCCCACCTGATGGCCGATGACGCCGCCGATGATGGTGCCGATGATGGTTCCACCGCTGCCGCTGTGGCCGGCGTGATGGACTTCTTCCGTCCAGCATTCGCGTTGCGGGGTGGTCACCGTCACCGTGCGGTAGATCGGTTCGACGTGGGTGACGCGCGCCCACTCCTCACCGCCGTGCCGGCGATCGTGGCCGTGACTGTGGCTATGGCTATGGCCGTGGCCGTGGCCCTTGCCACGCCCGCGGTCGTGATCGTGGCCGCGACCGGCCTGTGCAGTGCTGCTCAATAGCAGCAGCAGGGCGGCGAAGGCGGCGCCGCAGATGCGGCGTGCGCTGGGTTGGGGGCTGGTGTGGCGCATCTGTAAATCTCCCGATTAAGCCGCACTGGCGACCTTTGCGGGAGAGTCTGGCTGCGCACGGCTGAATCTTTGCTGAACCGGCGCCGCGAGCGGATGGCTGGCGCCCGCGCCTGCGGCGGTTTATTCCGCCTCGTAAGGGGTGATCAGGATCAACATGCCCAGTTTGGCGTGATCGAGGTAGTGCAGCTCGCGGCTGCGCATGCGCCGGTGATCGCGCACCCGATAACTCTGCCAGGCCGGCAGCCGCTGGGAGAACAGTGCGTCGGTGGCGCTCTGCGCGGCGCGCCGCGGCGAGGCCGGCTCGGTGTAGATCAGGTCGGTGTGGACGTGCAGATAGCGGCCGAGGCCGATGGCGATAGTGCCGTTCAGTTCGCTGGTGCTGCTGCGCCGGTAATCGGCGCCGGATTGGCCGGCGGCGTAGTTTGGCGGTGCATCGCTGGCCAGCAGTACCTGCTGGTTGCCGATCTCGTCGTCCAGTGAGGACTGTTCGACGAGCGCCGGCAGATTGCCCGCGGCGACTTCCGCATCCGCCATCGGCAGCGCCGCATCGGCCGCACTGGGCAGCTTGACCCAGGCTTCGATGGGCTTGCCGGCGCGGATTTCCACTGCCCGTCGCGAATCACGCGCCAGCCCCGGCTGGCGCCAGGCGCGGTGCAGCAGCAGATCGTAGCGCGACGAGCGGCGGATCATCTCCGCCTCGGCGGACAGCCGCAGGCCGTCGCTGCCCAGGGCGATGAAGTCGGCCCGAGAGCCGGCGCCGCCGTCGATTCCGACCGCGTCGCGCAGATCCGGCACCAGCATCTGCCGCTCCCAGACGTTGTTGCCGCGCGGCACGTCGCGGTTGGCGAAGATCACCACTTCGATGTCGTAGGTGCGCCGCTCGGCAGCCGCGGCCGGGATCGGTGCGGTGCTGGCGAGCAGGCCCGCAGCGGCGGTGAGAGCGGCGAGCAATAAAGCGGCAGGTGCGCGGGAGAGCTGTTTCATGCGTCGGTTTCCAGCAGCGGTTCGGCCTCGAAGCGCGCCAGCAATCGATCGAGAAATTCCAGGCGCGCGGCGGGCTCGGCCAGATTGGCGCTGAAGCGTAATACATCGCCACCGTCAAAGCGATACGCGGCGGGCTCGGCCTGCACCAGCCGGATCAGCGCGATCGGCTCAAAGCGCGGCCGCGCGCTGAACAGCAGTCGCCCGCCGCGCGCGCCGGCCTCCAGCTTGCGGATGCCCAGTGCGTCGCAGCGCAGCTTCAGCGCCGTCACATCGAACAGCGTTTTGCTGGCCTGCGGCAGCAGGCCGAAGCGGTCGATCAGCTCCACCTTCAGTTCGCGCAGCGCGGCATCGTCGGCGGCGCTGGCGATGCGCTTGTAGAGGATCAGCCGGTTGTGCACGTCGGGCACGTAGTCGTCGGGCAGCAGCGCCGGCAGCTGCAGCTCGACCTCGGTGGCACCGCTGTGGCTGGCGTCGGCATCCGGCAGCTCGCCGCGCTTGAGCGCCTTCACGGCGCGATCGAGCAGCTCGCTGTAGAGGGTGAAGCCGACCTCCTGTATTTGCCCGCTCTGGCCTTCGCCGAGCAGCTCGCCGGCGCCGCGGATCTCCAGATCGTGGGTCGCCAGGGTGAAGCCGACGCCGAGATCCTCCAGCGATTCGATGGCTTCGAGGCGCTTTTGCGCATCGGCGCTGATCAGCGATTTCGGCGGCACCAGCAGATAGGCGTAGGCGCGGTGGTGGCTGCGTCCGACGCGGCCGCGCAGCTGGTGCAGCTGGGCCAGGCCGAGCTTGTCGGCGCGGTTGATGATGATGGTGTTGGCGGTCGGGATGTCGATCCCGGATTCGATGATCGTGGTCGCCACCAGCACGTTGAAGCGCTGGTGGTAAAAATCCAGCATCGCGGATTCCAGCTCGCTCTCGCGCATCTGCCCGTGGGCGAAGCGCACGCTGGCCTCGGGTACGATCTCCTCGATCTGCCGCGCGACGCGCTCGATCGATTTGACCTCGTTGTGCAGCACGTAAACCTGGCCGCCGCGGGCCAGCTCGCGCTGGCAGGCCTCGCGGACCTGCTGGTCGCTCCACTCGGAAACGAAGGTCTTGATGGCGTGGCGGTGCGCCGGCGGAGTGGCGATGATCGACAGCTCGCGCAGCCCGGCCAGGCTCATGTTCAGCGTCCGCGGGATCGGCGTCGCGGTCAGCGTGAGCAGGTCGACCTCGGCGCGCAGCGCCTTCAGCCGCTCCTTGTGGCGCACCCCGAAACGGTGCTCCTCGTCGACGATCACCAGCCCCAGATTGGCGAAATCGATACCCGCCTGCAGCAGCTTGTGGGTGCCGATGACGATATCCACCCGGCCGGCCTTCATCTCGGCGAGCACCTTGTCCTGCTGCGCCTTGCTGCGAAAGCGCGACAGCGACTCGATGCGCACCGGCCAGTCGGCGAAGCGGTCGGAGAAATTCTGCGCATGCTGCTGGGCGAGCAGGGTGGTCGGCACCAGCACCGCCACCTGCTTGCCGGCATCCACCGCGGCGAAGGCGGCGCGCATCGCGACCTCGGTCTTGCCGAAGCCGACGTCGCCGCAGACCACCCGATCCATCGGCTGCTCGCGGCGCATGTCGGCGAGCACCGCATCGATCGCCTGGGCCTGATCCGGGGTTTCCTCGAAGGGGAAGTTGGCGGCGAAGGCGGCGTAGTTGTCCGACTGCGCGGGGAAGGCGTGGCCGCGGCGCGCGGCGCGACGGGCGTGGATTTCCAGCAGCTCGGCGGCCACGTCGCGGGCCTTTTCCGCGGCCTTTTTGCGCAGCCGCGACCACTGCTCGCCGCCGAGCTTGTGCAGCGGCGCGCCCTCCTCGCTGGCGCCGGTGTAGCGGGAGATCGCCTGCAGCGCGCTGACCGGCACGTAGAGCTTGTCGGAGCCGGCGTATTCGAGCATCAGGAATTCGGCTTCGACGCCGCCCACATCCAGCCGCACCAGCCCCTGGTAGCGGCCGACGCCGTGGTCGATGTGCACCACCGGCGCGCCGATCGACAGATCGGTGAGGTTTCTGATGACCGCGTCGGCGTCGCGCGTATCGCGCCGTGTGCGGCGCGTCTGGCGGGCGCGCTCGCCGAGCAATTGGCTCTCGCAGACGATGGCCAGTCCGCGGCCGAGGCGCGTGTGCGCCGCGTGCAGGCCGCTGCCGAGCGGCGCCGCGACCAGATACAGCCCGGCGTCGCCGGCCGCCGCGGCGGTGACGAAATCCGCCCAGCCGTCCACCGCGCGCGGGCGCAGGCCGTTGCCGTGGAGCAGTTCGGAGAGCGCCTCGCGGCGCCCGGCGGATTCGGCGGCCAGCAGCACGCTGCCGCCGGCTTCGTCGCCGAAACGCTCGAGAAACTGCTTGAACAACTGCAGCGGCGACTCGGCGCGCACCTGCACCGGGTAGCTGCCTGGCGTCGTGGTGGCAAAGTTGCAGGCATCACCGCCAGCATCGGCGCCGGCATCGGCGCCGGCATGCTCAAAGCTGTCGATCTGTACCGCGGCGGCGGCGCGCAACGGCGCCAGCCCCTCGTCGATCGGCTGATACAGCGCCGCTGGCGGCAGAATCGGCCGTTCGACATCGTGGCGGCGGTCTTCGTAGCGCGCTTCGAGCTGCTCCCAGAAATGTGCCGCAGCGTCTTCGCAACCCGCCGCGGCGATGATCTGCGCGCCCGCTGGCAGGTAGTCGGTGAGGCTGGCGAGGCCCGCGCCCGGCGATGCTTCGCCACGCTGGAAGAACAGCGGCAGGTAGTACTCGATGCCGGCCGGCAGCAGGCCGTTGCTGACATCGCGATACAGCGGGCTGTTGCGCGCCTCGGGCGGGAACGCCTCGCGAAAGGCGGCGCGGAAGGTGGCGATGGCGTCGTCATTGAAGGGGAATTCGTGCGCCGGCAACAGGCGAACTTCGTCGATCTGATCGATGCTGCGCTGATCGTCGGCGCTGAAGCTGCGGATCGACTCCAGCTCGTCGTCGAAGAAATCCAGCCGCAGCGGTGTCTCGCTGGCCATCGGAAACATATCCAGCAGCGAGCCGCGCAGGGCGTACTCGCCGTGCTCCAGTACCTGCTCGACGCGGCGGTAGCCGGCGCGCACCAGGCGTTCGCGCAGTAGCTCGCGGGAGATGCGTTCACCGCGCCGCAGCAGCAGCACCTGGCCGTCGAGGAAGCTCGGCGGCGCCAGCCGCTGCAGCAGGGTGGAGACCGGCAGCAGCAGGATGCCGCGCCGGGTCTGCGGCAGGCGGTGCAGGGTTTCGAGCCGCTGCGAGATGATGTCCTGATGCGGCGAGAAGCGGTCGTAGGGCAGGGTCTCCCAATCGGGCAGGCCGAGCACGGGCAGGTCGGCACCGCTGAAGAAGCGCAGCTCCTGTTCCAGCGTCAGCGCCTCGGCCATGCCGGGCACCACCACCAGCGTCAGCGAGTCGTGGCGATGCGCAGCCTCGGCGATGGCCAGCGCCGGCGCGCAACCGTACAACTGGCCCCAATGGCGCGCCCTGGCTGCCGGCTCGATCAGTACTGACTGCGGCTGTGGAGCGGGGTCTGGGGGAGCGGGTGATGGCGAGGTTTGCGGCATGGGCGTCCGGCGACGGCAAAAGCGGGGAATTTTCCCACAATTTTCGGCGCGGCGCAGGCCCGTAGCGCTGCTGCTGCCGCGCGGACGGCGGTGTCGCGGGTGCTGGTCGGGGGCGGATCGCTTGCCAAATGGCAAGCCGGTATATTGACATCATGTGTCATAAAACAGACACCTGAAGCGAATCACTGACGCGATTTCTGCCGAAATGCTGACAGCCGAAGCGTGATCGTGTTAAAAGTTTGCGTCACTCGGCGGTTTTATTTGCCGCCGCTGATGGCATCGCTCTCGCGACTGGCAGGGCCGATTCCACACCGCCAAGACTCCACGCGGAGACCCACATGCGACGTGCGATCTACAACCAGAAAGGGGGGGTTGGCAAGTCCAGCATCGCCGCCAATCTCGCCGCGATCAGCGCGCATCAGGGAAGACGCACACTGCTCATCGATCTCGACCCGCAGTCCAACAGCAGCCAGTACCTGCTCGGCGAACGCTACGACAGCGATGTCGGTGCCGGCGTGCTGGAATTTTTCGAACGCGCGCTGGAACCGCGCTACGTGCCCGCCAACGACGATCTGCACCAGTACCTGCTGGATAGCCCCTTCGAGCGCCTGCAGCTGATGACGGCCGCCGCCGAACTGGATCATCTGCAGGGCAAGCTGGCGGCGCGCCACAAGATCTACAAACTGCGCGACGCGGTGGAGAAGCTCTACGAAGACTTCGACGCCATCTACATCGACACCCCGCCGGCGTTCAATTTCTTCAGCCTGTCGGCGCTGATCGCCGCACACGGCGTGATCGTGCCCTTCGACTGCGATGACTTCGCCCGCCGCGCGCTGTACAGCCTGCTCGACAACATCGTCGAGACGCGCATCGACCACAATCCGCTTTTGCAGCTCGACGGCATCGTCGTCAATCAGTACCAGCAGCGCGCCAATCTGCCCCACAAGCTGGTCGAAGATCTGCGCGCCGATGCCCTGCCGGTGTTCGCCTCGCGGCTGTGCGCCTCGGTGAAGATGCGCGAATCACACCAGCAGTGCCTGCCGCTGATCCACCTCGCCCCCACCCATCGACTGACGCTGGAATTCCTCGCCCTGCACGAAGAGCTGTCGCGCGGCCGCGCCGCGGTTCGCGATGACGACAGCCTGTCCTCGGCGCGCGCCGGTTTCGCCTGCGCCTGAGCGGCATTGGCGCCGCCGCGCTCAGAGCGCAGCGCGCAGTTCGATGGCATCCAGCGCCGCGGCATTCAGCGGTGACAGCGGCGGAATCTCGGCGATCACCCGGGCGCCGCCGTAGTGCTCGATAGCGGCGCGGTTTGAAGCATGCCGCTCACCGATCATGATCACCCCCGCGCAGGCCAGATCGCGCTCGCCCAGCGCCGCCAGCGACAGCAGGGTGTGGTTGATGGTGCCCAGCCCGCTGCGCGCCACCAGCAGCACCGGCAGCGCCAGCTGCACCATCAGATCGATCAGCAGATCGCGTTCGTTGAGCGGCACCAGCAGACCGCCGGCGCCCTCGACGATCAGCGGCTTGCCGGTCTGCGGCAGCGCAAAGCGCGGCAGCTCGATCTGCACGCCGTCAATGGCCGCCGAAGCGTGTGGCGACAGTGGCTGGCCGAGCTGATAGGTCGGCGGGTGAAAGCGCTCCGCCGGCCACTCGGCCAGCTCGCGCACCCGCTCGCTGTCGCCGATCGGCCGGCCATCGATCCAGTCCAGCCCGGACTGGATCGGCTTCCAGTAGTCGGCGTCGAGCTGGCGCAGCAGCCAGGCGCTGGCGACGCTCTTGCCGACGTCGGTATCGGTGCCGGCGACGAAGTAGGCCGGCGGCGGCTCTCTCTCGCTCATCGCGGTTTCTCCAATAGCAGGTAGATCAAGTGGTAGCTGATGCGCGCGCCGGTGCTGTCGAAATGGCGCAGCACGCGGCGCAGTGCACCAGCGGGCAGGCTGCGATAGCCGCTGTCGGGCAGGGCGGCGCCGATGCTTTTCAGCGCATGCAGAAAGTCGCGCCCGTCGCGATAGCCGACGAGATGTCGCTCCTCGGTCAGCGACCGCCGCGCCGCGCTCGGTGCCAGCGCGGCCAGTGCCGCAGCCCGCGGGTACTCGGCCACGCCGCAGGGCAGGCCGAGGGCGCGATGGCTGGCGCGCCACTCGGCGAAGCTGTCGGCGCCGAGGGTGGCGATCGCCAGCCGCCCGCCGGGAGCGAGCAGGGCATACAGTTGCGCCAGCGCATCGCCCGGCCGCTCGAACCACTGAAAGGCGAGGCTGGAGGCGATCAGTTCGAAGTCGCCGCCGATGTCACTCGCCGCCAGCCGCGGCTGCTCGGCATCGATCAGTGCAAAGCGGGCGCGCCGCGCCAGCGGTCCATCGAGCTGTTGCCGGCAGTGCTCGACCATCGCCGGAGCGATATCGCTGATCAGCCAGTCGCAGTCCGGCCAGCGCGCCAGCAGGCCGCGGCTGAGATAGCCGGTGCCGCAGCCGAACTCCAGCGCGCGCCGCGGCGGGCACCCGGCGAGCGCTGTGTCGAGGCGCGCCAGCAGCGCATCGGCGGCGTGGCGCTGGGCCTGCGCGTGCTGGTCGTAGCTGGCCGCCGCAGCGCCGAAGTGCGCGGCGATGTCGCGCTTGCGGTTCATCAGCGACCCTCGATGAAGCGGGCGATCCGCTCGGCGCACCAGTCCGGCGCCGAGCGCGGCAGCAGGTGGTCGCCGCCGCTGCGCCACTCCAGCCTGCAGTCGGGGCCCGCGAAGCTGGCGCGGCTCAGTGCCGGCGGCACGATCCGGTCCGCATCCCCGGCCAGCGCCAGGGTTGGCACCGGGGTTGGCACC
>CBFCYW010000065.1:0-20909 GCA_965602395.1 uncultured Chromatiales bacterium | reverse complement strand
GCCATCCGCAACAGCCACCCACGGAGCCCGCATGGCCATCCACTTCAGCCCCGAGGAACTCGCCGCGCGCCGCGCCGCCAGCTGCGCCGCCCTCACCGCGCGCGGCCTCGACGGTCTGCTCATCTTCCGCCAGGAGAGCATGTACTACCTGACCGGCTACGACACCTTCGGCTACTGCTTTTTCCAGTGTCTGTATCTGGGTGCCGATGGCCGCTTCGCCCTGCTCACCCGCGCCCCGGATCTGCGCCAGGCGCGGCACACCTCGGTGATCGAGGAGATCCGCGTCTGGGTCGATCGCGACGGCCACAGCCCGGCCGACGAGCTGCGCGAGCTGCTCGCCGACTACAACTGCCGCGGCCAGCGGCTCGGCGTCGAATACGAGGCCTACGGCCTGACCGCAGCCAACGGCAAGCGCCTCGACGCCGCGCTGCAGGGCTTCTGCCGGCTGGAGGACGCCTCCGATCTGGTCAGCCGCCAGCGGGTGGTCAAGTCGGCGGCGGAGATCGACTGCGTGCGCCGCGCCGCACAACTGGCCGACGACGCCCTCGACGCCGCCCTGCCGCTGATCGGCCCCGGCGCCGACGAGGGCGCGATCCTCGCCGCCATGCAGGGCGCGGTGTTCGCCGGCGGCGGTGACTACCCCGGCAACGAGTACATCATCGGCTCCGGCGACGACGCCCTGCTGTGCCGCTACAAATCCGGCCGGCGGCAGCTGTCGGCGCGCGATCAGCTGACCCTCGAATGGGCCGGCGCCTGGCGCCACTACCACGCGGCGATGATGCGCACCGTGCTGATCGGCGAACCCAGCGACGAGCACCGGCGCATGCATGCGGTCGCGGCGGACGCGCTGCAGGCCTGCGAGGAAGCCCTCAAACCCGGCCGCCCGGTGGGCGAGGTATTCGATGCCCACGCCCGCGTCGCCGACGCCGCAGGCTTGCAACAACACCGCCTCAACGCCTGCGGCTACAGCCTCGGCACCACCTTCACGCCGACCTGGATGGACTGGCCGATGCTGTACACCGGCAACCCGGTGATCGCCGAGGAAAACATGGTGTTCTTCGTGCACATCATCCTGGTCAACAGCGACAGCGGCCGGGCGATGACCCTGGCGCACACCCTGCGGGTGAGCGCTGACGGCTGCGAGCGGCTGTCGCGCCAGCCGCTGGATCTGCTAACGTGCTGAATCCAGCGGCGCGACAACCCCGGCGAGGTCCGCCGCTATTCGGCCCGCGCGACGCCTGAAACCGGCGTCGGCACGCAAGCGGTCGGCGCATCCAGCAATCATCGCGGCGCACGCCTCGCTTATCCTCGCCGGCCGTTTCCAGCGCTGCCAGCCACAGGAGTGCCGCCATGTACCACCGCAAAGTTCGCCAGCTCGTCCGCCGCGGCGGGCTGATCTCAACCACCGCGAAAACCCCCGTGCTGGACGCCTGTCGGCTGATGGCGCAACAGGATATCGGCGCGCTAGTAGTGCTGAACGACGGCGATATGGTGGGCATCTTCACCGAACGCGACGCGCTCAAACGGGTGCTCGCCGAAGATCTCGACCCGCAGGCCACCGAGGTCGGCGCGGTGATGACCCGCGAGGTGATCAGCCTCGATCCGGAGACCGGCACGCTGGAGGCGCTGCGGCTGATGTCGCAGATCGGCGCGCGCCACCTGCCGATCGTCGAAAACGGCACGGTGCTGGGCATCATCTCGCTGCGCGATTTCATGACTGCCGAGCTGCAGAGCGCCGGCAGCGAGGGCTGAAACCGCCCGGCTGCGACGCAATTGCTGTCGCGGCGAACATCGATCAACTGGCGGCATCACCGACAAAGCCGCTGGCGCGAGCAGCGCGGAGCAACGCCCATGAGACGTATCGAATTCCACTTCGATTTTATCTCGCCATTCAGCTACATCGCCCAGCAGCGCCTCGGCGAGCTGCCGGCCGACGTCGAGATCGACTACCGCCCGCTGCTGTTCGCCGGGCTGCTCGACCACTGGGGCGGCGTCGGCCCGGCGGAGACCCCCAGCCAGCGGCAATTTACCTACCGCTACTGCAACTGGCTGGCGCGCCGCCTGGGCATCGCCTACCACAGCCCGCCGGCGCATCCCTTCAATCCGCTGCCGGCGCTGCGCGCAGCACTGGCGATGGACGCTGCGCCGGCCGCGGTGGCGGCCATCTTCGAGCACATCTGGGCGCGCGGCCGGCTGCCCGAGGGCGGCCACTGGGACGCGCTGCTGGCCGGGCTGGGCATCGACGCAAGCGCAGTCAACAGGCCGGCGATCAAGCAGGCGCTGCGCGCCAACACCACCGCGGCGATCGACGCTGGAGTATTCGGCGTGCCGACCTTCGTCGTCGACGGCGAGCTGTTCTTCGGGCAGGACGCGCTGCCGATGCTGCTCGACTACCTGCGCGAGCCGGCCGGCGTGATCGATGACGAGTACCGCCGCCTCGGCGATCTGCCCAGTCTGGCGTCGCGCCGGCCGCAAGCGACGCCGGGAGCGACGCCGGAAGCCGGCGGGTGAGTGTCGAGGCCAGCCTCGCCTTTTTCGCCGCGATGCTGCTGTTCGCCGCCACCCCGGGGCCGGGCATTCTCGCCGCGGTGGCCCAGGCGCTGGCCGCCGGGGTGGCGTCGGCGCTGTGGCTGTCGGCCGGGCTAGTGCTGGGCGATCTGCTCTATCTGCTGTTCGCGGTGTTCGGCCTGAGCGCGATAGCCGGCCTGCTCGGCGAGCTGTTCGCCGTGGTCAAGCTGATCGGCGGCGGCTACCTGATCTGGCTCGGCTGGCGGCTGTGGCGCGCACCGGCTGCCGCGGGCTGCGCCAGCGACGCCGCGCTGACCCGCCCCGGCGATGGCTGGCGCGCCTTCGCCACCGGCTTTCTGGTCACCATCAGCAACCCCAAAGTGGTGATCTTCTACCTCGGTTTTCTGCCCACCTTTATCGACCTGGCCAGCCTCACGGCAAGCGACGTGCTGATCCTCGCCGCGGTGCTCGTAGTGGCGCTGTGGGCGGTGCTGCTGGGCTACGTGCTCGGCGCTCACCGCGCCCGCCGGCTGCTGCGTGATCCGCGCGCCGGGCAGCGCATCAATCGCGCCGCCGGGGCCATGCTGATCGGCGCCGGGGCGCTGCTCGCCAGCCGTCAATAACCACCGCCCGCGGCCGGCAAAAGCAGCCGATCGCATCACTCAGGTGCCAGCCGGCGCGCCCATGTGGCGCTACCGCGCAGCGCGGCCGATGCGGATAATGCCCCGCTTCAATCGACCATCGGGATCGAACACACGATGAACGACGAGGCCCGTAACTGGCGTCGCCTGCTACCCTTTTTGCTCTGGTGGCCACGGGTCAACCGCCACTCGCTGCGCGCCGACCTGTTCGCCGGACTGACCAACGCCGTGGTGGTGCTGCCGCAGGGCGTGGCGTTCGCGATGATCGCCGGGCTGCCGCCGGAATACGGCCTCTACACGGCGATCATCACGCCGATCATCGCCGCGCTGTTCGGCTCCAGCCGGCATCTGATCTCCGGACCGACCACCGCCATCTCACTGGTGGTGTTTGCGGCGGTCAGCAAGTTCGCCGAGCCGGGCACGGATGAATACGCCAGTCTGGCGCTGACCCTCACCTTCCTCGCCGGGGTCTATCAGCTGGCCTTTGGCCTGGCGCGGCTCGGCCGGCTGGTCAATTTCGTCTCCCATTCGGTGATCGTCGGCTTCACCACCGGCGCGGCGATCCTCATCGCCACCAGCCAGATCAAGCACGTGCTCGGTGTCGAACTGCCGCGCGGCGAGGACTTCGTAGCCACCTGGCTGTCGATCTTCGGCGCGCTGGCCGACACCGAGCCACGCGCGCTGGCGATCGCCGCGACCACGCTGGGCGCTGCGCTGCTGGTCAAGCGGCTGCGCCCCGGCTGGCCCAATCTGCTGCTGGCGATGATCATCGGCGGTCTGCTGAGCTACGCGCTGGGCGCCGCCGCAGCGGGCGTCGCCCACGTCGGTGCCCTGCCCGCGCAACTGCCGCCGCTATCGGCGCCGGATCTGAGCCTGCAGACCCTGCGCGAGCTGGCCTCCAGCGCGCTGGCGGTGGCGCTGCTGGCACTGATCGAGGCAGTCTCCATCGGCCGCGCCATCGCCACCCAGAGCGGCCAGCGGATCGACGGCAATCAGGAGTTTCTCGGCCAGGGGCTGTCCAATCTGGTCGGCAGCTTCTTCTCCGCCTACGCCGGTTCCGGCTCGTTCACCCGCTCCGGTATCAACTACGCAGCCGGCGCACGCACCCCCTTGTCCGCCGTGTTCGCGGCGCTATCGTTGGCTTTGATCGTGCTGTTCGTCGCCCCACTCACCGCGCATTTGCCGATCCCGGCGATGGCCGGGGTGATCCTGCTGGTGGCCTGGAATCTGATCAACCCGCGCGAAATCCGCCATATCCTCAGCGCCAGCCGCGCCGAGATGTCGGTGCTGCTGGTGACCTTTTTCGCCACCCTGCTGCTGGAGCTGGAGTTCGCCATCTACGCCGGGGTGATGCTGTCGCTGATGCTGTATCTGAACCGCACCGCGCGGCCGAAGGTGATCAGCATCGCCCCGGATCCAAAGCTGCCGGGGCGCAAGATGGTCAATATCGAAAACGATCAGCTGGATGAGTGCCCGCAGCTGAAGATGGCGCGCATCGACGGCTCGCTGTTCTTCGGCGCCGTGGATCACGTCTCCAGCACGCTGCAACGGCTGCTGGATCGCAACCCCGGCCAGCGCCATCTGCTGCTGGTTTGCCCGGGGATCAATTTCATCGATCTGGCCGGTGAAAAGATGCTCGCCGACGAGGTTCGCAACCGCCAGATGCACGGCGGCACGCTCTCGCTGGTCGGCCTGAAACGCTATGTGCGCGAGGGACTGCTGAAAAGCCACGTGGCCGACCAGATCGGTATCGAGAATGTGCACTTTTCCAAAAAAGATGCGCTCGGCCAAATCGTTCGCCAGCTGGATCCGGAAATCTGCCGCGGCTGCAAGAAGCGCATCTTTCTGGAGTGCCGGAATATGCCCGGAGCGGACGAGCTGGGCAGGGAGGAAAAGGCCGACTAAGTGGCGTGCGGCGGCGCAGCAAGCCGGCCGGCAAGCGGCCTGACAACCCGACCTGCCCCCCCCCCCGGAAGCCAGCAACTTCATGCCGTAGTGGGCCGGGCAGCATGGTTTGGGTGGGACTGCGCCGCTCAGCGAGCGGGCTGTCGAATCCGGCAGGCCGGTGGTCGGCTGTCAGGCAAACAAAAAGGCCGCACTTGGCGGCCTTTTCGGGTTTCGCATCAGGCCGATGCGAAGACAGAATTTGGTGGAGCTACGCGGGATCGAACCGCGGACCTCTTGCATGCCATGCAAGCGCTCTCCCAGCTGAGCTATAGCCCCGCTATCGCGAGAGGGCGCATGTTAAGACCGCTTTTCGGCGCTGTCAACACCTCTTGCCGCCCCCTTTGCGGGCGCGCTGGAACGCCGGTTTCCCAGCATCTCCGGGGCTGCTCACGGACCGCTTCGGAGCCAGGCTGGCGATCGATTTCGCCACCGACCGGGCCGGCTCGCGGCGCTTTCAGCGGTGATCGTTCAAGCGCCGATCAGTTGCTGCCAGCGCTCTTCGCCGCGATCCATTCGATGGCGGCGTCGATGCGCGCCAGCACCCGCTCGCGACCGATCAGCGCCAGGGTGACATCGAGCCCCGGCGAGGCCAGCCCACCGGTGCTGGCCACGCGCAGCGGCAGACCGACTTTGCCGAAGCCGACGCCCAGCTCATCCACCGTGGCCTGAATGGCGGCGTGGGTACTCTGCGGCGTCCAGTCATCCAGCGCGGCGAGCTTGCCACGCACCGTCTGCAGTGGCTCGACAGCCGCTGGCCGCAGATTCTTTTTGGCGGCTTTTTCGTCGTATTCAGCGGGATCTTCGAAGAAAAAGCGGCTTTGTGTAGCCATCTCCAGCAGAGTCTGCGCACGCTCGCGCTGGGCCTCAACCACCGCGGTCAGCGGCGGCCCGTTGCTGTGATCGATGCCGAGGCCGTCCATTTGCTCACCGAGCAGGGTGGCGAGACGCTCGCCATCGGCCTGCTTGATGTATTGCTGATTCAACCAGGCGAGCTTTTCCGGATTGAACACCGAACCGCTGCGGCCGATGCTTTCCAGCGCGAAGTGTTCAACCATCTCTTCGCGTGAGAAGATTTCCTGGTCACCGTGCGACCAGCCGAGGCGCACCAGGTAATTGATCAGCGCCTCCGGCAGATAACCGTCCTCGCGGTACTGCATCACGCTCACCGCACCGTGACGTTTGGAGAGGCGCTTGCCGTCCTCGCCGAGGATCATCGGCAAGTGGGCGAACCTGGGCAGCGGCGCACCGAGGGCCTTGAAAATGTTGATCTGCCGCGGGGTGTTGTTGATGTGATCATCACCACGGATGACATGGGTGATGCCCATGTCCCAGTCGTCGACCACCACGGTCAGATTGTAGGTCGGGGTGCCGTCGGAGCGGGCGATGATCAGGTCGTCCAGCTCGCGGTTGGCGATGCTGATCGAACCGCGGCAGAGGTCATCGATGATCACCTCGCCCTCGTCGGGGTTGCGGAAGCGAACCACCGGCTCGATGCCGTCGCGCGGCTCGCGGCGCGCGCGGCAGCGGCCGTCGTAGCGCGGCTTCTCCTTGCGCGCCATCTGCGCCTCGCGCATCTCGTCGAGCTCCTCGCGGGTGCAGTAGCAATGGTAGGCGTGGCCGCTGTCGAGCAGCTGCGCGACCACTTCGCGGTAGCGATCGAAGCGCTGCGTCTGGTAGTACGGCCCCTCGTCGCAGGGCAGATCGAGCCAGCGCATGCCGTCGAGGATCGCCTGCACCGATTCATCGCTGGAACGCTCGCGATCGGTGTCCTCGATGCGCAGTACGAACTGGCCACCGTGGCGCCGCGCATACAGCCAGCAATAAAGTGCGGTACGAGCGCCGCCGATATGCAGATAACCGGTAGGACTGGGCGCAAAACGTGTGCGAATCATCATAAATCACTCTCGGAAATCAACAGTCTGGAGGGGAATCTTATAAACTGCCATAAAGATGGGGCAGGCGTCTTGACGGGCGTGCCAGACGTGCGTGGTGGCGAGGCCGCGGCATACTAGCAGAGCGGCAGGTGCTTGTAGAACCGGCCAGCCAAGCCGAATGGAGAATCTAACAGCGTGCAGACAAACAGCGTTCAACGCAGTTCACTAACCTGGCATTCGTCAGCGCTGACCCACGTCGGCTACGTTCGCGAGATCAACGAGGACGCCTACCTCGACGCGCGCGAACAGGGCTTGTGGATCGTCGCCGATGGCATGGGCGGTCACCACGCCGGTGACATGGCCAGCCAGATGGTGGTCGAACGACTGATTAACTTCGTCCCCGGCGATGACCTGGCGCGCAACATCGACGATATCGAGGACCGCCTGCTCGGCGCCAACCGCCACTGCCGCAAGCAGTCCGCCGGGCGCCGGGTGATGGGCACCACCGCGGCGCTGCTATTCGCCCACGAACCCTTCTGCTTCTTCCTCTGGGTCGGCGATAGCCGCGTCTATCGCCTGCGTGACGGCACCCTGACCCAGGTCACCGAGGATCACAGCCTGGTGCAGGAGATGCAGACACTGGGGGAGATCAGTGCCGCCGAGGCCGCCGATCACCCCTCATCGAACATCATCACCCGTGCCATCGGTGTGCGCGAAGAGCTGTTCATCGACATCGAGTACTCGACCATCGAACCCGGCGATCGTTTCCTCCTGTGTAGCGACGGACTCTACAAGGACCTCAGCGAGGGGGAAATCACCCAGCAACTGCGCGATCTGCCAGTGGAACAATCGACCAAAAATCTCGTCCAGCTCGCGCTGGACAGAGGCGGCAACGACAACATCACAGCGATCGTGGTGCAGGCGGAATACGCCTGAATCGGGGCGCCGCAAAGATTCGTCGACCGCACGGAAAAAGGACACGCAAAGTGCCAGCCAAACTACCTTCATCCATGTTGCGCCAGCACGCTGCGCGCTATGCGGCGCACAACATGAAACACGACGCTTATCGCAACAAGCGCCGGCAGATCATCGACGGTCTGATCGCCATGCACGGCGAACTCGACCCACTCGACTCCACCGACCCGCTGAGCGTACTCGAAGAGGCCGCCGCCGAGCGCCGCGCTACGCGCCGCCGCAACCTGACCACCGGAATCGGCGGCCTGCTGCTGGCGCTGATCGTCGGCGCCACCACCCCCGGCGCACAGCAGACCTGGCCGCAGCTGAGCGGCACAGCGACCGCGCCCATGGCGCAACAGCCACAGGCGGACTTCCAGCGCGCCGCCGTCGAGTCGGCCGTGGAACTGGCCGCCGGGCCGGGCGCAGCGGATGACCTGCAGCACCGGGCGCCACGCTTCGCAAACCCGCTGCACGAGCTGCGCCGCGCCTGAACCCCGCCGCTTCGCCGCTCGCCTCGTCCAGCCACACAGCGCGTTCGCCGCAATCGGCGATCCACGGCATAATGCCGGCCCCGCGATCCGCCGCAGACACGGAGCCACATCGATGCCCGAAAACGCCGCCCCCGCAGGCAGTTGCGATGCGGACGTCGATCGCGCGCGGCGCTTCGCTGGCATCGCACGGCTATACGGCGAATCCGCGCTAACGCGCTTCGAACGCGCCTCTGTGTGCGTCATCGGCCTCGGCGGCGTCGGCAGCTGGGCGGTGGAGGCGCTGGCGCGCAGCGCCATCGGCGCGCTGACGCTGATCGATCTCGACCACGTCGCCGAATCCAACGTCAACCGCCAGCTGCACGCCGTGCAGGGCAACTTCGGCAAGGCCAAAACCCGCGCCCTGGCCGAGCGCGTGGCCGCCATCAACCCAGCCTGCCGGGTCTGCGAAATCGATGACTTCATCGGCATCGAAAACCTCAGCGCACTGCTCGGCGAGCGCAGCGCGCCACACCACGACTGGATCATCGACTGCATCGACAACTTCCGCACCAAGGCGGCGCTGATCCACCACTGCCGCAGCCACAAGCTAAAGCTGATCACCTGCGGCGGCGCCGGCGGCATGCTCGACCCGACCGCGATTCGCATCGCCGATCTTTCGCGCAGCGAGCGCGACCCGCTGCTGGCCAAAACCCGCAAACTGCTGCGCCAGTCGCACGGCTTCCCGCGCAACCCCAGGCGGCGTTTCGATGTGCCCTGCGTCTACTCCGACGAACAGCTGGTCTACCCCGACGGCGCCGGCGGCGTGACCGCCGCCAAGCCTGCGGGCGTCGCCACCAGCGGTCTGAACTGCGCCGACGGCTTCGGCTCCGGGGTCTGCGTCACAGCCCCTTTCGGCTTCGCTGCCGCCGCACAGGTGCTGCGCAAGCTGGCCGCCGACAGCGCAGCGTGAAACAACGGTCGCAGCACGCTTCGTGAATCCATACCTGATCGTTGCGCTGGCGCCGCTGATGTGGGCCGGCAACTTCGTCGTCGGCCGCGCCATCACCGGGCAGATGACCCCCGTCGAGCTGGCCCACTGGCGCTGGGCGGTGGCGCTCGCCTGCCTGCTGCCGCTGGGCCTGCCGCGGCTGCGCGCCGAGTGGCCGCTGATTCGCGCCAATCTGGGCCGCCTGACGCTGCTCGGCGCGATCGGCGTCGGCGGCTTCAACACGCTGGTCTACACCGGCCTGCAAACCACCGAGGCCAGCAACGCACTGCTGATCATCGCGGTGATGCCGATGGTCATTCTGCTGCTGGGGCGCTGGATTTACGCCGTGCCGGTGGGTCGCCGGCAGATGCTCGGCGTCGGCGTCTCACTGCTGGGCATGCTGGCAATCATCAGCGGCGGCGACTGGCGAACCATCGTCGAGCTGTCCTTCAAACGCGGCGATCTGTGGCTGCTGGCGGCAGTGCTGTGCTGGTCGCTGTACTCGGTCTGGCTGCGCTGGAAGCCGGCGCAGCTGTCCGCACTCGGCTTTCTCAGCTACACGGTGCTGGTCGGCTACGCCCTGCTGGCGCTGCTCTACTGGCCGCAGGTGCTGGCGGGCAAAGACCTGCCCGGCGGCGCGTCGAGCTGGGCGGCGATCGCCTACACCGGGCTGTGCGCCTCGCTGATCGCCTTTTTGTGCTGGAACCACGGCGTCAAACACCTCGGCGCCGGCGTTGCCGGGCAGTTCATCCACTTGCAGCTGGTGTTCGGCACCGCGCTGGCGATGATCTTTCTCGGCGAGCAGTTGACCGCCGCGGATGTGCTCGGCGCCGTGCTGATCGGCGCGGGCATCCTATTGACCATCTGGCCGCGACGCGGCTAAAAAACGCCTGCCGCCAGCGGCTTAGCCGTGCAATGATCGCGGCGGCGCGGATTTAAGTATCATCGGCACTATTCGACGCCCGAGGCGGCGCGATGGATCGAACCAGTGAGGAAGCGATAGATGTCCCAAACCACGGCGCTGATCAGCACTATGAAGAAGGCTCTCAAGGCCCACGGCAAGACCTACGCCGATGTCGCCGAGCACCTGGATTTATCCGAGGCCAGCGTCAAGCGGCTGTTCGCCGACCAGCAGTTTTCACTGGCGCGGCTGGATTCGGTCTGCCAGATGCTCGGCATGCAGATCTCGGATCTGGTGCAGATGATGAAGGAGCAGAGCCAGCGCTCGCTGAGCGAGCTGACCGAGGAGCAGGAGAAGGAAATCATCGGCGACACGCTGCTGATGCTGATCACGATTCTGGTGCTCAACCACTGGACGGTGGACGACATCAACGAGCGCTACGATATCCCCGAACACCAGCTGATCCAGAAGCTGGCGCGCCTGGACCGACTGCACATCATCGAGCTGCTGCCGCGCAATCGCTTCAAACTGCTGGTGGCGCCAAACTTCGCCTGGCGCCGCGACGGGCCGATCATGAGCTACTTCCAGGATCGCGTGGCGGCGGATTTTCTCGGCAGTCGCATGAAGCCGGACACCGACCGACTGCTGTTTCTCAACGGCATGCTGGCGCCGAGTTCCGCGGCGGTGATGCGGCGCAAACTGGAACGCGTTTTCCAGGAATTTCAGGAGCTGTGCAACGACGACAGCGGTCTGCCGATAGGCGACAAGGAATGGTACAGCATGGCGCTGGCGCTGCGCCAATGGGACTACGGCCCCTTCTCCCAGTACCGGCGCTGAGCGCCGCCACACGCTACCCGCACCCCGCCTGGCGGCGCCGCGCGGCGACCGCCAGCACTCCTTTGGCAGCGGCTATCGAGCCCTGACAGCGGGGCTTTCCAGCCGCTGCGGGGCGGCTCTCGATGGCCGAATCGAACCCTGTATTCTCCCCGCAATCCCCCTGCCCTAGTGCTCCCGCAGGCCATCCCGCGGCCCTTCCAGCGCCCTTGCCGGGATTTTGACGCCCGCGTCATCGCAGGCCGAAGGCGCACTATTTGATCCCTGCGGAACCAGCATTCGCGACATCGTCGGCACGCGTTGCCAGCCCCCTCGGCAGGGTGGATTCTCGGCCCCAAGCGCACTGAGCGCCACGCACACGGAGCCGCAATCATGGGTACTCGACTAGAGATTGCAGATGCTCCGGCAACGCACCGCAAGGGTCGTCTGACCCTTATCTCTGTCTGGGGAGAAGCAGCCATGAATGCACCATCGAGCCTGATGTCACACAGCAGCAGCCACCACGGTCGCCGGGTGGTGGAAATCGACCTCAAGCGCCGCTACCAGCGCGAACTGGCCGACTGCGAATCCACCATCCACCGCGCCAAGCTGACGCTGACTCACTTCGTCGCCGAGCAGACCCGCCTGCACCGCGAGCAGATCGAAATGGAGCGCAAGCTGCGCGAGTACGCGATCACTGCGCGCTGGGCGCACGAGACCGGGCGTCGCGAGCTGGCAGTCCAGTTGAAGACATTCATCATCGAGCAGTACACGGCGCTGGCCAAATTTCAGGACGAATATCACCAGCTGGAGGCGCACGAAAGCGGCCTGTCGAAAAATCTGCGCGCCGCCATCGCCCAGGTCGGCAGCAACAGCTATGGCCAGCACCTGTCGCGCGCGCTGGACAATGTGCAGCGCGCCAGCCGCCGCCTCGCCAATCACGGCCGCTTCATCGAGCAGCGCCTGCAGCACCTGACCAACTGGATGGCGGGCATGCGCATGGCCCACGACCAGTTCAGCGAATTCCTGCTCGATCGCGTGCGCCGCGAGGAGCGCACCGAGAAGGTGGTGCCGATCAAGCCGCCGCAGGATATCGCTTGATCGACAGCCGCGCGGCCGGTGGCCCGGATGCGCCGGTCGCCGGCCGCCGGCCGCGACGGCGCAAAATGACCACCGCCGCGGCGATCTGCTACCCTGCGCCGCGTTTTCCGCAGCATCGGGACAAACGGCAGTATGGCGCAGGTGAGTATCGTGGTTGGCTCGGTGTACGGCACCGCCAGCTTTGTCGGCGAAGAATTGCAGGTGGCGCTGGAGGCGGCCGGCCACGCGGTGACACTGAGCGAACCGGCGGCTATCGAGGCGGTCACCGCGCGGGGGCTCGAAGTGCTGATCGCGGTCAGCTCCACCACCGGTGCCGGCGATCTGCCGGAGAACATCGCGCCTTTCTTCACCGCGCTGGTCGATCAGTGGCCGCGCATCGACCACCTCAAATTCGCCGTGGTCGGCCTCGGCGACACCACCTTCGGCGACACCTTCAACGGCGCGGCAATCACCCTCGACCGGCAGCTCGCCGAAATGGGCGCGCAACGCCTCGCCGAGCCGTTGCTGCTGGATGCCTGCGAAACCGTCAACCCGGAGGAAGACGCCGTGCCCTGGGTGATCGATCTGCTGGCCGCCGCCGACTGAGCACGCCCTGCGCCGGGAATTGGCACCCGCGGTGCGGGGCGATGGTCCAGCGCCACACTCTGGTCTAAGCGGAGCGACACAACTGGTGCTTTCTGGCACCACTTATTCCCCCTAGCTTTAGCCGACCGCGCGCCGCGGTGTTTCGCGTGCGCCAAGCACAGCCCACCGCTGGAGGATAGTCATGTCGCAGAACCCGCAGGCCGTCGATCTGGCCCAAATCATCGCCGAGGATCGCCAGCACGTCTGGCACCATCTGACCCAGCACAAGCCTTTCGAGGACAACGACCCGCTGGTCATCGTCTCCGGCGAGGGCATGCGCGTCAAAGACGCCAAGGGCAGGCAATATCTGGACTGCGTCTCCGGCGCGGTGTGGACGGTGAACGTCGGCTACGGTCGCGAATCGATCGCCAACGCGGTGCGCGATCAGCTGCTGACGATGAACTACTTCGCCAACTCCGCCGGCAATATTCCCGGCGCGCGGTTCGCCAAAAAGCTGATCGACAAAATGCCCGGCATGAGCCGCGTCTACTACTCCAACTCCGGCTCGGAGGCCAACGAGAAGGCCTTCAAGATCGTGCGCCAGATCGCCGAGCGCAAATACGGCGGCAAAAAGCACAAGATTCTCTACCGCGAGCGCGACTACCACGGCACCACGATTACCGCGCTGAGCGCCACCGGCCAGTTCGAGCGCAAGGGCCAGTACGGGCCGTTCACGCCGGGCTTTGTCGAGGTGCCGCACTGCTGTGAGTACCGCTCGCAGTGGGGCGAAGTGGACGACTACGGCCTGCGCGCCGCCAATGAAATCGAGCGGGTGATCCTCGAAGAGGGCCCGGACACGGTCGGCGCCCTGTGCCTGGAACCGATCACCGCCGGCGGCGGTGTGATCACCCCGCCCGAGGGCTACTGGGAGCGGGTGCAGCAGATCTGCAAACAGTACGACGTGCTGCTGCACATCGATGAAGTGGTCTGTGGACTGGGCCGCACCGGCACCTGGTTCGGCTACCAGCACTACGGCGTGCAGCCGGACATCGTCACCATGGCCAAGGGCGTCGCCTCCGGCTACGCGGCGATTTCCTGCACGGTGACCACCGAGGCGGTGTTCGAGCAGTTCAAGGACGACGCCGGCGACCGCATGGGCTACTTCCGCGACATCTCCACCTTCGGTGGCTGCACCGCCGGCCCGGCCGCGGCGCTGGAGAACATGCGCATCATCGAAGAGGAAAACCTGCTGCAGAATGTCACCGAGATGGGCGAGTACCTGCTCGCCCGCCTCAACCAGCTGAAGGACAAGTACGAGGTCATCGGCGACGTGCGCGGCAAGGGCCTGTTCTGCGGCTTCGAGCTGGTCAGGGATCGCACCAGCAAGGAGCCGGTCGACGAGAGCCTGCTCGTCGCCATCGCCGCCGACTGCTTGCAAAACGGCGTGATCATCGGCCGTACCAATCGCAGCTTCCGCGATCTGAACAACACCATCTGCCTGGCGCCGGCACTGATCGCCACCAAAGCCGATCTGGACGAGCTGGTGGCAGCGCTGGATGCCGCGCTGGGTCGGCTGGCGCCCAATAGCTGATCGCCCGCGCCGACAGCGCCGACAAAGCGAAAGCCGCTGCCGATAACCCGACCGGCAGCGGCTTTTTCGCGCGTATCGCCGTATCGCAGAGCGCGACTACAGGCTCAGCTGGCCATCGATCAGAACCCGGGTATCCCCGCCGATCAGAATCCGCCCGTCGGCCTCGGTTCGCACGTAGACCCGCCCGTGGCGACCGATCACCGACCCCTGGGCGATCACCAGCTCCCGATCCAGCCGCCCCTCCTGCGCCATCCAGCTGGCGATGGCGGCGTTCAGCGAGCCGGTGATCGGGTCCTCCAGCATGCCAGTGGACGGCGCCAGCATGCGCACCTCGCAGTCGCAGTCGACGGCGGACGAGTGCCGCCCGATCAGCCCGATGGGGGTGAAATCCGGCCACCTTACCCGCGTCGCATCCACGCTCAGCACCGCGCCGGCGCTGTCCAGCTCCAGCACCTGCCAGGTCGGACCATTGTCGAGCGAGGCGCTGCGCAGCACCTTGGCCGGGTCGATTGACAAGGCCTCGATCAACCGCCGCTCGTCCTCCTCCGACAGTGGGGCGCAGCTGGTCGGCGGTGCGGCAAAGGCCAGTTGCTCGCTGCCGCACTCGATCTCCACCAGCCCCACGCCGCACTCCTGCACCACCCGCCCGGGTCGGCGCGGTTGGCCGCCGCAGTGCAGCCAGGCGGCGCAACTGCCCAGCGTCGGGTGGCCGGCGAAGGGCAGCTCTTGATTGGGCGTGAAGATGCGCAGGCGGTAGTCGGCGGCGGGATCTTCGGGCGGCAGCAGATAGCTGGTCTCGGCCAGATTGGTCCAGCTGGCGAAGCGCTGCATCTGCTCGTCGCACAGGCCCTGGGCGTCGACCACCACGGCGAGGCCGTTGCCGCGCGTCGGCTGCGGGCTGAACACATCGATCTGGACAAAGCGGCGCTGGCGCATGGAAAACTCCGGGGGCTATGGGGTCCGCCGAGTGTAGCCACCCGCCGCCGCGGCAGGAAGCGATGTGAACGGCGTCACAGCCGCCATCGCAAACGGCCCATTCCGGGCGCAAAAAAGCCACCCGAAGGTGGCTCATTCTCTATCGCCGCTGCGCCCGGCATGGCCGCAGCGGGCGACCAGGGTATCAGCCGCCGCGCGCCGGCACGCTGAAGCGCGCGGTTATGCGCTGCAATTCGTCGGCGAGGGATGCCAGCTCCGCGGTGGCGCGCTGCGCCAGCTCCGCGCCGCGCTGCCCCTCCTCCGCGGTGCGGCTGATCTCGCCGATGTTGCCGCGCATGCCGCCCATCAGCGCGTTCTGCTCCTCGACCACTTCGGCGATGCCATCATTGAAGCCGGTGATGGTCTGCGCCGCCTCGGTGATCGAATCCAGTGCCCGGTCCGCCGCCGCCACATCACCGACGGCATTGCGCGCGCGCTCGCTGCTGGCCTCCATCACCTCTACCGCTTCGCGGGTGCCGGACTGCAGGCGGCCGATGGTGTCCTGGATCTGCGCGGTGGATTCCTGGGTGCGGCTGGCGAGGGTGCGCACCTCGTCGGCAACCACCGCGAAGCCCCGGCCCTGATCGCCGGCGCGCGCCGCTTCAATGGCCGCATTGAGCGCCAACAGATTGGTCTGCTCGGCGATGTCGCGGATCACATCGAGTACCGCGCCAATCTCGTTGCCACCCTGCTCCATCTGCTGCACCACATCGGTGGCGCGGGCCACGTCGTCGGCCAGCAGGCTGACGACCTGACGGGTTTCGCTGACGATGCCGCGACCGCTGGCCGCCTCGCGGCTGGTGCTCTGCGCCGCCTGCTGGGCGCGCGCCGCGTTCTCCGCAACGCGCTCCACCGAGGCCACCACCTGCTCCATCGAGCCGGCAAAGTCGAGCACCCCGCAGCGCTGGCTGTGCGCGCCGCTGTTGACCCGCTCGGCGACGCTGGACAATTCACCGGAGGCGCTGCCGAGGCGCTCGATGGCCGCGCGCATATCGCCGATCAAGGCGCCGAGCTGGTGTTGCAGCTGCGCCGCACTGGCCGCCAGGCGGCCGATTTCATCGCCGGATGCCAGAGCCGGTGGCGCGGCGGAGAAATCGCCGCGGGCCATCCGCTCAAGGCTCGTCTCGACAGCCCGCACCGGGGCGATCAAGCCACGGTTGATCAGCCAGAGGAAGGCGACAAAGGCGGTTGCGATAGTGGCGCCGAGCAGCGCCATGGTGCTGACCAGGCCGCGCTCACTGCTGCTGACGATATCCTCGCGCGAGCCCTGTTCGACCTCGCCGAGCCTGCTCTCCAGCTCGATCAGCAAGCGGGTCGGTTCGCGGTCGGCGCCACGCACCAGCCGATCGGCGCCGCGCGAATCGTAGCCGCTGGCGATGAAGGCCCGGCGCGCCTCGCGGTAGCTTTCGCCCAGCGCGGTATGGCTGGCGAGGAATTCGGCCAGCAGCCGGGACGGGACGGCAGCGGTCGCCCCAGCCTGGCCGCTGGCACGTCGCTCGAACTGCTCGAGCAGCGCCTGGGCGCGCGCTCGCACGCGCGCCTCGCTGCGCTGGAATCTGCCCCAGTACTGCTCCATATCCCCAGCCAGATGGCCGCGCAGCAGGACGTTGTTCCACTCCTGCACCTGCTTTTTGAATTCGCCGTGCAGCCGCAGGGCATCGATGCGCACCCGCTGTTCATCGACGACGAACCGATCAAATTTGTCCAGGCTGCGCAAGCCACCGTAGAGGCCGTTGAACGCCACAGCCAGCACCAGCACGGTGCTCACGCTGGTGATCAGCAGTAATTTGTTGCGAATGCTCCGCTTGAGAAAATCCATGGTTATCCGTTTCCTGCTCGCCAAATGCACGATTTACCAATCGCCCGGTTAGCGGCCGGAGAGCAGACGAATTGAGCACCGCGGGGGGAGATTGCCGGGCCAAGCCCGCCGGCAGGCGGGCGCTGGGGATCGATACCGAACGGCTGCGGTCGCGGCGCTGAACGCAGCCGCGCAAGCGCTGGATGCGTTTACTCCGCGGCGCCCTCGGGGCGCATGTGCGGGAACAGCACCACGTCGCGGATCGACGGCGAAGCGGTGAACAGCATCACCAGCCGGTCGATGCCGATGCCCTCGCCGGCAGTCGGCGGCAGGCCGTGTTCGAGGGCGCGCAGGTAGTCCTCGTCAAAGTGCATGGCCTCGTCGTCGCCGCCCTCCTTTTCCAGCACCTGCTGGCGGAAGCGCTCGGCCTGATCCTCCGGGTCATTGAGCTCGGAGAAGCCGTTGGCGATCTCGCGGCCGCCGACGAAGAATTCGAAGCGATCGGTGATGTGCGGGTCGTGGTCATTGCGCCGCGCCAGCGGCGAGACCTCGGCCGGGTATTCGGTGATGAAGGTCGGCTGGATCAGGCGGTGCTCGGCGACCGCTTCGAAAATCTCGGTTTGCAACTTGCCGAGCCCCCAGCTGGGCTTGACCGCGATCTTCAGCGACTCGGCGATGGCTTTGCACTGCTCGAAATCGCCGAGCTGATCGCGGCCCAACTGGCTGCCATCGACCGCTGGCGCGTGCCGGCAGATCGCCTCGATCATGCTCATCCGCGCGAAGGGCTGATCGAAGTGGTACTCGGTCTGGCCGTCCTCGGCGCTGATCACCGTGTTGCCGAGCACGTCGCGGGCGATGCCGCGCAGCAGCTCTTCGGTCAGGTCCATCAGCTCGCGGTAGTCGGCGTAGGCCTGGTAGAACTCCAGCATGGTGAACTCGGGGTTGTGGCGCGTGGAGAGTCCCTCGTTGCGGAAGTTGCGGTTGATTTCGAAGACCCGCTCGAAGCCGCCGACCACCAGCCGCTTGAGGTACAGCTCCGGCGCGATGCGCAGGAACAGCGGCATATCCAGCGCGTTGTGGTGGGTGACGAAGGGCCGCGCGCTGGCGCCGCCGGGGATCACCTGCATCATCGGCGTCTCCACTTCGAGAAAGCGCCGGCCGGTGAAAAACCGGCGGATGTAATTGACGATCGCCGAGCGCATCACGAAGGTGCTGCGCGCGGCGTCGTTCATGATCAGATCGACGTAGCGCTGGCGGTAGCGCTGCTCGGTGTCCGACAGGCCGTGCCACTTGTCCGGCAGCGGGCGCAGCGATTTGGTCAGCAGCTGCAGCCGCTCGGCCTGCACCGTCAGCTCGCCGGTTTTGGTGACGAACAGCTTGCCCTCGACGCCGAGAATGTCGCCGACATCCATCTGCTTGAAGCCGGTCGGCCCCTGATAAACGTCGGCGCCGAGCACATCACGCTGCAGGAAAACCTGGATGCGCCCACTCATGTCCTGCAGCTTGGCGAAGCTGGCCTTGCCCATCACCCGCTTGGTCATCATCCGCCCGGCGACGGTCACGCGGACCTCATTTTCCTCGAAATACCCGGCCGGTTTGTCGCCGTACTCGGCGAGCAGATCCTCGGCCAGATGCTCGCGGCGAAAATCGTTGGGGAAGGCGACGCCGGTCTCGCGCAACGCGGCCAGCTTCTCGCGGCGCTGGGCGATCAGCTTGTTTTCATCTTGCGGCTGTTCAGACATATTCGCGGGTCTTTTCGATTCGTGTAGGTCGGGCTTCAGCCCGACGGGATATTCGCTGTGGCGCGGCCTGTCGGGCTGAAGCCCGGCCTGCGGTTCCGGCTACAGGCCGGATTTGAGGCTCGCCTCGATAAACTGGTCGAGATCACCATCCAGCACCGCCTGGGTATTACCCACTTCAACACTGGTGCGCAAATCCTTGATTCGGCTCTGATCGAGCACGTAGGAGCGGATCTGGCTGCCCCAGCCGATATCCGATTTGCTGTCTTCGATGAGCTGCTGATCGCCGCGGCGCTTGTGCAGCTCCAGCTCGTAGAGTTTGGCCTTGAGCTGCTTCATCGCGTTGTCTTTATTCTTGTGCTGCGAGCGGTCGTTCTGGCACTGCACCACGATGCCGCTGGGGCCGTGGGTGATGCGCACCGCGGACTCGGTGCGGTTGACGTGCTGGCCGCCGGCGCCGCTGGCGCGGTAGACGTCGATGCGCAGATCCGCCGGGTTGATCTCCACCTCGATGGAATCGTCGATCTCCGGCGAGACGAACACCGAGCTGAAAGAGGTGTGGCGGCGATTGCCGGAATCGAACGGCGACTTGCGCACCAGCCGGTGCACGCCGATCTCGGTGCGCAGCCAGCCGTAGGCGTACTCGCCCTCAAACTTCACCGTCGCCGACTTGATCCCGGCCACATCCCCCGCGGAGCACTCCAGCAGCTCGGTCTTGAAGCCGCGCCGCTCGCCCCAGCGCAAATACATGCGCAGCAGCATCTCCGCCCAGTCCTGCGCCTCGGTGCCGCCGGAACCGGCCTGAATATCGAGGAAGGCGTTACAGGCGTCCTGCTCGCCGCTGAACATGCGCCGGAACTCCAGCTTGCCGACCTCGGTCTCGAAGCCTTCGAGGTCGTCGGCCACCGCCTGCGCCGTCTCTTCATCATCCTCGTCGACGGCCATCTCCAGCAGATCGCCGGCGTCGGCCAGTCCGCTGCGGAGCTTCTCCAGCCCCTCGACCACCGCTTCGAGCTGCGCCCGCTCGCGGCCCAGCGCCTGGGCGCGCTCCGGCTCGTTCCACACCGCCGGGTCTTCCAGCTCCTTCAAAACCTCTTCGAAACGCTCTCGCTTGGCATCGTAGTCAAAGGTACCCCCTAAGAGCGTCCACACGCCCCTGAAGGTCTGCGATCCGGTTGCTGATCGGGTTGATTTCCATGCCAGAATTCGTCTCGTCAAAAGGCCGGCGAGTATACACCAGCGCGCTACGCCGCAGAACGTCGGAGGCTGGAAACGAAGGAGCGGAGACCCAACTTTCTGGCTCAAGCTACAGAAGAACTAGTCGCTGAGCGTACTTCGGTGCACCCGCGCTTGCTGTTCCAGCACAGCCAGGATACTCGCCTTGAAGTGATCTACGAGCACTCGAGATCCGTCTTTGGACAAGTGGCTGGCATCACTAAACAGAATCTTCCCCGCCTGCATTGGTCGACACTGCCCGCCATCACAGAAAGCATCATACGGATTCATGAAGTGAACCCCATCGGTTCGGCTGGCAAACTCTGACAGGCGCCGGTTTTCAGCGAAACCCAGGCCCTGCTCAGAATCAAAATCCATTCCGTTCTCGCAAGGATCGAACAAATACCTTGGACGGGTCAGACACTCGGCGGGCAAGCCGTTTACTGATCCGGGCACGTTACCCATCACGATCAATTCACGATCGTTGATCAACTGCTTCAGCTCAGCCAGCTTGGAGAGCAGGAAAGTGTGCTTTTCTGCTCCCGGCTCAGCACCAGATCCCTGCACAGAATCCAAAATTCCCGCATACCTGAGTTGGTACTCCCATGCCTCACCAATCATCACGGGGGCCGCAGGACTTTTTATGATCATATCCAGCGCAGTATCCAGTGCGTTGGGGCAGAGCTGATCCCAATCGGTACCCGGAGTTGTTCGTGTCACGCCTGGCAGCATCAGGCAGCTGACGCTGCTGATAAATATTCTCTTGTCGTAGGGCTCACCGATAAGCTCTTGCAGACCAGTAGCGTAGTGCCGTGCGTGGCTGTCAC
>CBFCYW010000064.1:0-21160 GCA_965602395.1 uncultured Chromatiales bacterium | reverse complement strand
CCGCGACCGCGACCGCGACCGCGACCGCGACCGCGAGCGTCGGGCCGTGGGACGATCCGCGCGACTTCGTGCGCGACCTGTGGCCGCACGCGCAGCGCGCCGCCGAGCGTCTGGGCGTGCCGGCCGAGGCGATCGTCGCCCAGTCGGCGCTGGAGACCGGCTGGGGCCGCAAGTTGCCGCTGCGCGCCGACGGCACACCGAGCTACAACCTGTTCGGCATCAAAGCCGACGGGCGCTGGTCCGGCGAGCGACTGGCGAAGGACACGCTGGAATTCGAGGGCGATCAATTCGTCAGTCGCCGCGAGCCGTTCCGCGCCTATGCCGGGCTGGCCGAGGCGGTCGACGACTACGCCGATTTTCTGGTCGCCAACCCGCGCTACCAGCGCGCGCTGGCCGCCGGCGACGACAGTGCCGCCTTTGCCCGCGAGCTGCAGGCCGCCGGTTACGCCACCGATCCGGCCTACGCCAGCAAGATCCAGCGCATCGTCGCCGGCGACACGCTGGCCGCCGCGCTGGCGGCGCTGCCGTCCGGCGGACTCAAGAGCCGGGCCGGCGCGCCGACAAGCTCGTAAAGGGCGGCGTGCCTCTGTGAGTGTCACGGCGCCGCACGATCCGGTATCGCACGAGGTAAACCGTGGCCGACTTTATGCAGATTGGCTTGAGTGGCCTGCTCGCCGCACAGCGGCAGATCGCCACTACCAGCCACAACATCAGCAACGCCAATGTCGACGGCTACAGCCGTCAGCGCGTCGAGCAGGGCACCCGTCCGCCGCAGACGCTCGGCGGGCTGGGCATCGGCCAGGGCACGATGGTGCGCGACGTGGAGCGCCTCTACGATGGCTTTCTCGGCACGCAGATGCGCGAAGTGGGTGCCGAGCACCAGCGGCTGACGGTGTTTCACCGCATGTCCAGCTACGTCGACGATATCCTCGCCGACCCGGCCGGTGGCATCACCCCGGCGCTGCAGGGCTTCTTCAGCGCGGTGCAGGATGTCGCCGACGACCCCGGCGCCAGCACCGCACGCATTGCGCTGCTCGATCAGGGCGAGGCGCTGAGCGCGCGCTTTCAGGCCATCGAGGGCCAGTTCGACGCGCTCGCCGCAGACACCGGCAAGCGCATCGGCGAGACGGTGGGCGAGATCAACGCACTGGCGCAGTCGCTGCACGCGGCCAATGAGGACATCATCAACGCCGCCTCCGCCAGCAGTAGCGGCGCCGCTCCGGATCTGCTCGATCAGCGCGACCGCCTGCTCGACCAGCTCTCCGAGCGGATCGGCATTCAGGTGCTGGAGCACGCCCGCGGCGACGTCAGCGTAATGGTCGCCGGCGGCCAGCCGCTGGTCACCCAGAGCGGCGCGCAGCAGCTGGGCACCAGTCGCGATCCGGCCGATCCGCAGCGGCTGCGCATCAGCTACGACAACGGCAGTGTCAGCGTCGATATCAACGGCAAGCTCTCCGGCGGCAGTCTCGGCGGGCTGCTGGATTTTCAGGGCGGCATGCTGGATACCGCGCGCGGTGAACTCGGCCGCATCGCCATCGGCATCGCCGAGACGTTCAACGCCCAGCAGGCCCGGGGGATGGATCTCAACGGCGCGCTGGGCGGCGATCTGTTCAAGGTCGCCGGGCCGCGCGTGCAGGCCAACAGCGGCAATACCGGCAATGCCAGCGTCGGCGCCGCGATCACCGATCTGGGCGCGCTGCAAAGCGGCGATTACACGCTGAGCTACGACGGCGCCAACTGGACGCTGGCCGGCGCCGAGGGCGGCAGCGTCAGCGGCGCCGGGCCGAGCCTGGCGCTGGATGGTTTTGAGGTCAGCGTCGGCGGCGCGCCGGCGGCCGGCGACCGCTTTCTGATCCAGCCGACGCGCCTCGGCGCCGCCAGTCTGGAGGTGGCGATCAGCGATCCGAATCAGGTCGCCGCGGCGGCTGCGGTGCGCAGCGGCAGCGATCTGGGCAACGCCGGCAGCGCCGGGATTTCCGCCGGCGAGGTGCTCGACGCCAGCGATCCGAACCTGCAGCAGGCGGTCGAGCTGGTATTCGCCAGTCCGCCGAGCAGCTTCGATATCGTCGAAGCCGGCAGCGGCGCGGTGCTGGCCGCCGGCCAGGCCTACACGCCGGGTGCGGACATCGATTTCAACGGCTGGCGGATGCAGATCTCCGGCAGCCCGGCCGCCGGCGATCGCTTTACGGTGGAATCCAACGCTGGCGGCAGCGCCGACAACCGCAACATGCTGGCGATGGCCGAGCTGCAGAATACCGGCGTGCTGGATGGCGGCAGTTCCAGTTTTCAGGACGCCTACAGCGCCACCGTGGGGCTGGTCGGCTCGCAGACCCGCAGTGCGGACATCAACCGCCAGGCACAGGAATCGCTGGTGACCACGCTGAATGCGCGCCGCGAGTCGATCTCCGGGGTCAACCTGGATGAGGAAGCGGCCAATCTGGTGCGCTTCCAGCAGGCTTATCAGGCGGCGGCGCGGGTGGTCGGCGTGGCCGATGATCTGTTCAACTCGCTGCTCAACGCTATCTAGTTTGCACGGGGGCCGGCATGCGCATCTCCACATCGCTCATCTATCAACGCGCCACTGCGGGCTTTCAGCAGCAGCAGTCGAATCTGGCGCTGGTCCAGCAGCAGATCAGTTCGGGATTGAAGTATCAGCGCCCGTCGGACAACCCGGCGGCGATGGCGCGCAGTCTGGATCTGCAGCAGGTGCTGTCGCGCACCGCCCAGTATCAGGAGAATATCAAGGTCGCCGAGAACCGGCTGGTGCTGGAGGAGAGCACCCTCGGCGGCGTCTCCGGGCTGCTGCAGCGGGTGCGCGAGCTGACCGTGCAGGCCGGCAATGGCGCGCTGTCGCGCAGCGATCGGCTGGCCATCGCCAGCGAAGTGCGCGAGCGCTTCGGCGAGCTGCGCGGCCTGGCCAACACGATCGACGCCCACGGCGACTATCTGTTCGCCGGCCACCAGGGCCAGCAGGCGGCGGTGCAGACATCGCGCATCGGCCAGATCGAGTTCGCCGGTTTCAACGGCGACGAGGGCGCGCGCGAGATGCAGATCTCCAGTTCGCGGCGCGTGCAGACCGCGGATTCCGGGCTGGATGTGTTCTTCCGCATCCCGGCCACGCAGGGCATCACCACGCGCGCCGACACCGGCAACAGCGGCAGCGGCGAGATCGCGCCGGGCTTTGTCTACGATTCGACCCAGGCCAGCGGCGATGAGTACCGCATCGACTTCACCGCGCCGGGCAGCTACGACGTGGTCAACGTCAGCAGCGGTGCGACGCTGGTCAGCGGCGCCAGCTACACGCCGGGCGAGACCATCGAATTTGACGGCCTGCGCACCGCGGTGCAGGGCGCGCCGGCCGCCGGCGACAGCTTCAGCCTGCGCAGCAGCCAGCATCAGGACGTGTTCGCCACGCTGAACAAGTTCGTCACCGCGCTGGAGTCAAATGTTGGCACGGACGCCGATCAGGCCCGCTACGACGCCAGCGTGGCGGTGGCGCTCGATGATCTGGACAGCGCTTTGGGTCGCGTCGATGAGGTGCGCACGCGCATCGGCGGGCGGCTGAACATGCTCGATACCCAGCGCGACGAAAACGCTGCCTACCAGCTGCACACCCAGCGCACCCTGTCGGATATTCGCGATCTGGATTACGCCGAAGCGATTTCCAGATTGCAGAATGACAGCTTTGCATTGCAGGCGGCGCAGCAATCCTTTGCCCGCATCGAAGGCAATTCGCTGTTCAATTACCTGTAGTTCTGCGCTCGCTACATTTTGCAGAGCTTCCCCAAAGCTTCTCTGGCTGCTTGTTGCGGCGCGCTCCGGTGGGGCGCGCCGCGCTGCTTTGCGGGTTTTGAAAAAATGTCCGGCGACAGAAAATTGACTTGCCGCGCTCAAGTGCTGGCGTACCTCGCCGATAAGTATTTACAGAGGCCAACGGGCCCTCCGATCGTGCTGCAAGAATTTTTCAAGTGCTTGGTTTTTAAGGGTAAATAACCTGCAAAAAACTGCCGTCATGCGGCTAAAGGTTGCCACCCCTGCGCCGACAAACCGACTGAAAGTTGACATTGATGTCGCACTCATCGCGACGGTTTTCCGCTCGGTGGTGAGGATGTGTCAAAGGGGTCGTCGGTATTCGCAGAAATACCCGGCCGGATTAACTCAAAAAGCACTCTAAGCAGAGATTCCGCAAGAGGCCGCGGGCCCCGGAATAAATTCAGGAGACGAGAGTCATGTCGGTTATCAATACCAACGTCGCATCCCTTAACGCACAGCGGCACCTGGGCTCCAGCCAGGGCATGCTGAACACTGCCATGGAGCGCCTGTCCTCGGGCCTGCGCATCAACAGCGCCCGCGACGACGCCGCCGGTCTGGCGATTTCGGATCGCATGACGTCGCAGATCCGCGGCCTCAATCAGGCCATGCGCAACGCCAACGACGGCATTTCCCTGGCGCAGACCGCCGAGGGCGCGCTGTCGGAATCCACCAATATCCTGCAGCGCATGCGCGAGCTGTCGATCCAGTCGGCCAACGGCTCCAACTCCGCCGCTGACCGCAACGCGCTGCAGGCCGAGGTCTCGCAGCTGCAGTCCGAGCTGACCCGTATCGCCGACACCACCTCCTTCGGTGGCAAGAACCTGTTCGACGGCACCTTCGGTCAGGCCAGTTTCCAGGTCGGTTCCGAGGCCAACCAGACCATCAGCTTCTCGCTGAAGAAAATGGATGCGGCTTCCATCGGCGTGCAGCGCGTGGAGCTGGATTCGGCGACCGCCAACACCGGTACCGGCCGCGCCACCGCCGCAGCCGCCGCCACCGCCGGGGCCAACAACGTGGCCGGTGGCACGGTCACCGTGAGCGGCAGTTCGTCGGCGGATGTGACCGTCGCCGCCGGCGCCTCGGCGCGCGAGATCGCCTCGGCGATCAACGCCGAAGAGGCCAACACCAGCGTCGCCGCCGATGCGCGCACCGTGACCCGGCTGTCGGGCCTGTCCGATGCCGGCAACGTGACCTTCTCGCTGACCTCGGATAGCGGCTCGGCCACCAACTCGGCGCAGATCAGTGCCACCGTGAGCTCGACCACCGACCTCACCTCGCTGGCCGATGCGATCAACGCCGAAGCCGGCACCACCGGCATCCAGGCCACGGTCAACGGCACCGGTGACAGCATCGATCTGACCAACGAGAACGGTGATGACATCCTCATCGAAGGCTTCGCGGTGGGCGACCCGACTGCCGGTGCTTCGACCATCAACGTGGATTCGCGCGATTTCGGCAACGCCGTCACCAATGAAACGGTGACCCTTACCGAGAACACCACCGATTCCACCCGCGTGATGGGCGAGGTGCGGCTGTCCAGCTCCAAGGCGTTCTCGGTGACCAGCGCCGACGCGACCATCAACCCGGCGGTGCCGGAAGCCTCTTCGCTGGCGCAGATCGCCGGCGTGGATATCAGCACCATCGCCGGTTCGCAGAATGCGGTGGATGTAATCGATGGCGCGCTGGACCAGATCAACGGCATTCGCGCCGATCTGGGTGCGGTGCAGAACCGCCTCGATCACACCATCTCCAACCTCGGCAACGTCAAGGAGAACGTGGAGGCTTCGCGCTCGCGGATCATGGATGCCGACTTCGCCGCGGAGACCGCCAAGCTGTCCAAGGCCCAGGTGCTGCAGCAGGCGGGTACCGCCATGCTGGCCCAGGCCAACGCTGCGCCGCAGGGCGTGCTGGCTCTGCTGCGGTAAGTCCGCAAACGGCGACCGGGGCCACGGCCCCGGCCGCCATCTGTGCGGATCGCGGTCTGCACAGATGGCGGCTCCCCACTGTGGGGAGTCCTGACCACGCGAGGTTTTTCAGATGATCAGCTCACCGGGCATCGGCTCCGGACTGGATGTCACCGGCATCGTCGAATCCCTGATCAATGCCCAGGGTGCGCCGCAGAGTGCGCTGCTCGATCGCAAGGAAGGCAATTATCAGGTCGAGCTGTCCGCGCTGGGCACGCTCAAATCGGCGCTGTCCGAGTTTCGCGCGACGCTCGACGGGCTCAAGGATCTGGGCGATTTCCAGGGCCGCAAGGCGCAGTCGAGCAAGCCGGATCTGTTCACCGCATCGGCCACCGATGAGGCGGTCTCCGGCAGCTACGAAATCGAGGTGCTGGCGCTGGCCGAAAACCACAAGGTTGCCAGCGCCGGTTTTGCCAGTGCGAATACCGCGCTGGGCACCGGCACGCTGAGCATCCAGACCGGCGGCGGTGCGCTCAATCTGAACATCGACGCCGATAACAACACCCTCGGCGGCATCCGCGATGCGATCAATGGCGCGGCCGACAACCCCGGCGTCAGCGCCACCATCGTGCAGGTTGACGATGGTCTCGGCGGCAGCGAGTCGCGGCTGGTGCTCAGCGCCGCCGAGAGCGGCACCGCGAATGCCATCAGCGTCAGCGTGAGCGGCGATGGCGACGGCAATGACGCCGATGCGAGCGGCCTCTCGGCGCTGGCCAGTGCCAATCTCACTGAGCTGCGCCCGGCGGCCGACGCCCAGGTGCGCATCGATTCGCTGGACGTGACCGCCGATGGCAATCAGATCGAAGGTGCCATCGAGGGCGTCACGCTGGATCTGGCGGGCGCCGAACCGGGCAGCATCGAGACGCTGGATATCAGCCTCGACAAGGCCAGGGTGCGCTCGGCCATCGGTTCGCTGGTCGACAACTACAACACGCTGATGGATTCGATCGGTGAGCTGACCGGTTACGACGCCGAAAGCGGCGCCGCCGGCGCCCTGTTCGGCGACAGCATGGTTCGCCACCTCTCCAGCCAGTTGTATCGCACCATCAGCGACACGGTGGCTGTCGGCGACAGTGCCAGTCCCTTCGACAGCCTCTCCAGCATCGGTGTCAGCTTTAACCGCGAGGGCCGCCTGGAGGCGGATTTCAGCAAGCTCGACGATGCCATGGCGAGCAATTTCGATGATATCGGCAAGATTTTTGCTGGCGATAATGGCGTGGCCGCGCGCCTCGACAGCTATCTGGATGGCTACCTGCAAAGCGGTGGCGTGTTGCAGGGGCGCACCGAGGGGATCAACGATCGCATCGAAGACATCGGCGAATCGCGCGAGCGGCTGCAGGAGCGGCTCAGCCGCGCCGAGGCGCGCTACCGCGACCAGTTTCAGGCGCTGGATCTGCTGATGGGGCAGTTCCAGACCACCAGTAGTTATCTCGCCCAGCAGCTCGACAATCTGCCGGGTTTTGGCGGCAGCGACAGCTAGATCGCGACGCCTTCCAGGCCGGCCGACGGTGATGTCGATAAAAGAACAAACAATGCACACGGCGATGCACAAGAAAGGTACGGGTAACCCGATCCGCAGAGGGTCGGGAATAGGTGATAAAGATGATCACGAACATCCTCAGCCGGCAGTCTGCGCCGGAGCAGAGCGCTGCTCCGGCGCCGGCTTCGCCGACACTGCCGGCATCCAAAGCCGGCACCGTCCAGAGCACCGGCCTGTCGCCGCAGGCCAGGGCGTCCACCGAGGCCGAGCGCGCCGGCCAGCCGGTCGAGCGCCAGCAGCTCGACAGCGCCGTCGCCCGGCTCAACGACTACGTTCAGGTGGTGCGCCGCGAATTGCAGTTTTCGGTGCACGATGACAGTGGCCGCACCGTCGTCAAAGTGCTCGATCGCGACACCGGAGAAGTGGTTCGGCAGATTCCCAGCGAAGAGATGCTGGAGGTCGCCGGACAGCTGCCCGGAGAGGTGGAGGACGGCGGCCAGCCGCTACTGTTCAACGACCTGGCCTGAGCACCAGACACGCAGCCTGCCGGTCGCGGGGCGCAGTGGCGCCGCGCGTGCCGGTGAGCACCAACCCAGTCGCGGCGCAGGCGCGCCGCGCACAGAGAGGTGACATGAAACCGACAGCCCTCAACGGCGCCCTCGACGCCTATCGTCAGGTCGGCCTGCACAGTGGCGCCAGCGGCGCCGATCCGCACCAGCTGATCTGCATGCTGATGGATGGCGCGCTGGAGCGCATCGCCCTCGCCAAGGGCGCCTTGCAGCGCGGCGACGTGGCTGCTCGCGGCGCTCTCGTCGGCCAGGCGATGACCATCGTCGATGGTCTCAACGGCTGCCTCGACAGCGATGCCGGCGGTGAGCTGGCGACCAATCTCGGCGGGCTTTACGATTACATGCTGCGCCGCCTGCTGGATGCCAACCGGAGCGCCGACCCGGGTGGACTCGATGAGGTCGCCGCGCTGCTCGGCGAAATCCGCGAAGCCTGGGTGGCGATCCCGCCGCCGGTGCGGGCCGAACACGCTGCGGTCGCGGGGGTGCGGGCATGAGCGGTATCGAGCTCAGTCACGCGCAGCGTCGCGACAGCCTGCTCGGCGAAGTGCTGGCGCTGACCGCGCGTATCGATCGACAGGTCGACGAACAGTGCTGGGAGGGCGTCGACGATCTGGTGCGTGCCCGCCAGCGCACCATGCAGCGGCTGTTCGATGTGATCGATAGCGATAACCCGCTGTGCGCGCAGGAGCGGGCACAGCTGTGTGAGGTATTCGATTCAATGCAGGAAAATCTGCAACTGCTTTCGCTGGCGCGCGACACCGCTGCCGCCCGGGTGCGAACGCATCGCACGGGTGGTCGCGCCCTGAAGGCCTATACTCAGGGTTGAGCGGATGAGCCGCAGGGGCAGAGTGACAGAAGTTCGACGCCACCGGAAGTACGTCACGCAAATCCCGGATTCGCGCGGTGATTCTCTGCTTTCACTTTGTAATTCAGGCATTTTTATCTAATACTACGCGCGGGGTGTGGTGGCGGTAATGCACCTCCCGCGATGGTAGGGATCGGCATTTTACAGTGGTGTCCATAATAGCGGCCAGGAAACTGTGATGTGCTTCACAAAAGAAGCCCGTCGATCTGCCACATACCAATCAAATCAATAAAAGAACGGTGCCGCTCCTCCCGTGGAAACCGGTATATGGAGATACTTTCCACTTCCAGGAGAGCAGGGATCGGCCGAGAATTTAATGGGTAGCAGCAAAACCAAGAAGCTCCTCGTCGTCGACCAGAACGTCGCCAGGGCCGAGCATGTAGCGGGCCTGCTGAAGTTCATCGATTACGAGCCGCAGATGTTGAGTGATCCCGGATTACTCCTCAAACTCAACGATATTCATCAGTTCCTCGTGGTCTTCCTCGGGGCCTCCCGGGAAGCGCTCGCGGTGCGCGAGAACCTGCGTGAGCGCGGCGACGATCTGCCGCCCTTCGTGTTGGTTGGCGATGGCGAGGGGCTGGCCGATGAAGACGATCTGACCAGTCGTTTTCTGGCCTGCGTGCGCGACGACATCCGCTACGCCGAGATGTCCAACATCATCCACCGCGCCGAGATGGAGGTCACCCGTCAGGGTGGCGATACCACCCAACCGCTGGAGCTGTTCCGCAGCCTGGTCGGCAACAGCCGGATGATCCGCATCGTGCGCAAGATGATCGAGCAGGTGGCGGATACCGAGGCCACGGTGCTGATCCTCGGCGAATCCGGTACCGGCAAAGAGGTGGTGGCGCGCAACATCCACTACTACTCGAGTCGTCGCAACCGGCCGTTCGTGCCCATCAATTGCGGCGCGATCCCCGCCGAGTTGCTGGAGAGCGAGCTGTTCGGCCACGAGAAGGGCGCCTTCACCGGCGCACTGCACGCCCGTCAGGGGCGCTTCGAGCTGGCCGAGGGGGGCACCATCTTCCTCGACGAGATCGGCGACATGCCGTTGCCGATGCAGGTCAAGCTGCTGCGCGTGCTGCAGGAGCGCAGTTACGAACGCGTCGGCAGCAACAAGAGCGTCAAGTGCGACGTGCGCATCATCGCCGCCACCCATCGCAACCTCGAAGAGCTGATCGAGCGCGGCGACTTCCGCGAAGATCTGTTTTATCGCCTCAACGTGTTCCCCATCGAAATGCCGCGCCTGCGCGATCGCGTCGAAGACCTGCCGCTGCTGGTCAACGAGCTGATCACCCGCCTCGAACACGAGAAGAACTGCTCGGTGCGCCTCACCCCGCAGGCCATCATGGCGCTGTGCGGCTACCACTGGCCCGGCAACGTGCGCGAACTGGCCAACCTCATCGAGCGTCTGGCGATCCTCTTTCCCTACGGCGTGGTCGATGTCAAAGACCTGCCGGAAAAGGTGGCGCCGAACAAGGAAAAGGACGAACCCGACAGCCTGTCCTCGGATCTGATCGCCGGCGTCCCCAACCTGGCGATGCTCAACGAGCCGCGTCTGCCGCGCGAAGGCATCGATCTCAAAAACCATTTGATGGGCATCGAGATCAGCCTTATCCAGCAGGCGCTGGACGAATCCGACGGCGTCGTCGCCCATGCCGCCAAGCGCCTGCGCATCCGCCGCACGACGCTGGTCGAAAAGATGCGCAAGTACGGCATCCAGCGCACCGAAGAGACGTCATAGTCTTGACGCATCTCCGGCCGGTTTTCCGCAACTCACTGATAAGCAACACTTCAATCTCGCTGGCATAGATTCTGCTCCGCCTCGGTGGTACGCCAACCACCGGTCGGAGCGAACTTGTCCGCATCCCTCTCAGCCCCAGCCAGCGCCACCTGCGGCGCAGATGCCAACGGTGCAGATATCAGCGCCGCGCTGCCGGCCGGTGACGCGCTACTCGCCGCGCTGCCCGCCGCGGTGCTGCTGCTCGACGCCCGCGGCCGCATCGCCTTCGCCAATCCCGCGGCTCGCGCCTGGCTCGGCAACCCGCTGATCGGCCTCGCCTGGCGCGAAGTCTGCGCGCGCGACTTTTCCACCACCGCTGACGGCGGCGACCTGCGCGCCGGCGACGGCCGCCTGATCAATCTCTCGACGCGCCCGCTGCGCCCCGGCCAGCCCGCCGGCCACTGCGCCGGCCACTGCGCTGGTGGCCAGATCGTGCTGCTCGCCGACGTCAGCGAAACGCGCGCCATGCAGCGTCTCGCCGAGCGCAACCTGCGCCTCGCCGGGATGGGCGAGATGCTCGCCCGCCTCTCGCACCAGGTCCGCACGCCGCTATCGGCGGCGATCCTCTACGCCAGCCAGTTGGCCGGTGACGCGCTCGACAGCGCCCAGCGCCAGCGCGCCACCGAGCGGGTGCTGGCGCGCCTGCGGCACATGGAGCAGATGGTGCGCGACATGCTGATGTTCGCCCACGGCGCCCAGTTTCGCCTCGAACGCCTGTCGCCGGCGGCACTGCTCGATGACGTGCGCGCCCAGCTGGAGCCACATCTGAGCGCCGCCGGCGCCCGGCTGGATTGCCACTGCGGCGCCGATCTGCAGCTCGACGGCAACCGCGTCGGCCTGCTGGCCGCACTGCAAAACCTCTGCCTCAACGCCGTGGAGAATGGCGCCACCCGGCTATCGATCAGCGCCGCGCGCGAGCCCGGCGGCGGCCTCTGCCTGTGCGTCGCCGACGACGGCCCCGGCATCCCCGCCGAATTGCGCGAGCGCATATTGCAGCCGTTTTTCACCACCCGTTCCGACGGCACCGGGCTCGGCCTGCCGGTGGTGCGCTCGGTGGTCGAGAGCCACCGCGGCTGCCTGAGCATTGAAGACAACCCCGGCGGTGGCGCGCTGTTTCGGCTGCGCTTCCCGGCGCCCGAGGCCGTCGCCGGAGAACGGAAACCCAGCGAGGAGAATCGATGAACACCGCCCGCATACTTATCGCCGAAGATGATCCGGCACTGCGCGAAGCGCTCGCCGACACCCTCGACATCGCCGGCTACGCGGTGCTCGCCTGCGCCGATGGCGAGCGCGCCTGGCAGGCGCTGCAGAGCGAGCCGGACATCGATCTGGTGCTCAGCGACGTGCAGATGCCGGCGCTCGACGGCCTCGGCCTGCTGGGCCGGATGCGCGAAGCGCGCCTCGCCCAGCCGCTGGTGCTGATGACCGCCTATGGCGACGTGCCCAAGGCGGTGGCCGCGGTGCGCGCCGGCGCCGCCGACTACCTGGCCAAACCCTTCGAGGCACCGCTGCTGCTGGACAAGCTGCGCGGCCTGCTGGCGCGCAGCTGCGCCGGGGTCGAGGATTTCATCGCCGCCGATCAGAAGACCCAGGCGCTGGTGGCACTGGCGCGGCGCGTCGCCGCCAGCGATGCCTCGGTGATGATCGGTGGCGAGAGCGGTAGCGGCAAAGAGGTGCTGGCGCGCTTCATCCACGCCGAATCGCCGCGCGCCGACGGCCCCTTCGTCGCCATCAACTGCGCGGCAATTCCGGAGAACATGCTCGAAGCGGTGCTGTTCGGCCACGAAAAGGGTGCCTACACCGGCGCGCACAAGTCCGCGCCGGGCAAGTTCGAACAGGCCCAGGGCGGCACGCTGCTGCTCGACGAGATCTCCGAGATGGATCTGGGCCTGCAGGCCAAGCTGCTGCGCGTATTGCAGGAGCGCGAAGTGGAACGCCTCGGCGGCCGCCAGCCGATCCCGCTCGATCTGCGCGTGCTCGCCACCAGCAACCGCGTGCTGCGCGACGAGGTCGCCGCCGGGCGCTTTCGCGAAGACCTGTTCTACCGCCTCAACGTCTTCCCCGTACAGCTGCCGCCGCTGCGCGAGCGGCGCGACGACATCCTGCCGCTGGCGCGCGCACTGCTCGCCCGCCACGCCCCGCAGGGGCGCGATTACCGGCTTGCCGCGGACGCCGAGCGGGCGCTGCTGGCGCACCCCTGGCCGGGCAATGTGCGCGAGCTGGGTAACGTGCTGCAGCGCGCGCTGGTGCTGGCGCGCGGCGCGGAGATCGTCGCCGCGGATCTGTTCTTCGAAGGCGCCGGCGGGCAGCCGGAAATCGCTGCCGAGGTCGCGGTTGAAGGGGCTGGCGAGGGCCGCGTCAGCGGCGACGACAGCGGTCTGCACAGCGACCTGCGCTGCCGCGAGCAGCGCCTGATCCTGGACACGCTAAAGGCCTGCGGCGGGCGCCGCAAGGATGCCGCCGAAGCGCTCGGCATCTCGCCGCGCACGCTGCGCTACAAGCTGTCGCGGATGCGCGAAGACGGCGTCGCCATCCCCGGCGGCCAGTTCTCCGGCGGCCGGATTGCCGATAGCCAGGCGGCGGGTGGCGTGGCCACCGCAGCCGTCAGCGGTATCGCCAGCGGCGATCGGGGGGCGGCGGCATGAGCGAGTTCGAGATCGGCCGCGGCGGCGGCGCGCAACTGCTCGACCCGCAACTGCAGGAGCTGGCGCGGCTGCGCGAGCTGGCCCGCGCCGAGCGCGGCCTGCCGCTGGATGGCGAGGCGTCCGCCGGCAGCGGCGGCTTCGGCGATCTGCTGGCGCAGCAGGTGGCCGAATCCGAGGCGCTCAAGCGCGAGCGCAGCGAGCTGGTGCGGGCCTTCGAGCTGGGCGAGCCGGGCGTCAGCCTGGTCGATGTGATGATCGCGGCGCAGAAATCCAGCGTGTCGTTTCAGGCGCTGACCGAGGTGCGCAACAAGTTTCTCAGCGCCTATCAGGAAATCATGAGCATGTCGGTGTGAGGCGGTAGCGATGTGTGCTGATAACAATCGAGAGGTGATCGGGCGTGGCTGAAGCGGTGGCGGACGGCCAGTTTCCGGCACAGGGCGGCGGCGACAGCCTGCCCGCCCAGGGGGCGACGTCGAGCGCGGTGGCCGGTGCCGGCGGGGCGGGCGGATTGGCGCAGGGCGGTGGCGGCGAATCCGCTGCAGCGGCAATCGCCGGCAGCCTCGCCACGCCGCAGCCCTGGCGCAAGGCGCCACTGTTGCGCCAGCTCGGCGTGGTGGTCGCGCTGGCCGCTGCGGTGGCGATCGGCGTGGCGGTGGCGCTGTGGTCGCAGGCACCCAATCACGTACCGCTGTTCAGCGATCTGTCGGTCGAGGATCAGGGCCAGATCAGCACCCTGCTGCAGGCCGAGGGCAGCGAGTTCAGCATCGATCCGGCCAGCGGCAACATCCTCGTACCGGCCGAGATACGCGATCGACTGCGCATGAAAATGGCCCAGCAGGGTCTGCCGACCGCCAAGGCGGTGGGGCTGGAGATGCTGCAGCAGTCGCAGGATCTTTCCACCAGCCAGTTCGTCGAGGGCGCGCGTTACCAGCACGCGCTGGAGACCGAGCTGGCGCGCTCGGTGAGCAGCCTGCGCCAGGTGCGCGCGGCGCGCGTGCATCTGGCGCTGCCCAAGCAGTCGATCTTCATCCGCCAGCGCCAGCAGCCGAGCGCCTCGGTGGTGGTCGCGCTGCACGCCGGGCACAGTCTGGAGCGCCGCCAGGTGGAGGCGATCGTGCACATGGTGGCCTCCAGCATTCCCCATCTGCAGCCGGGGCAGGTCAGCGTGGTCGACCAGATGGGCCGCCTGTTGACCGCCGATATGGGCGACGAGATGGCCCTCTCCGGCAAGCAGTTCGATTACACCCGGCGCCTGGAGCGCGACTACAGCGAGCGCATCGTGCGCCTGCTCGAACCGGTGGTCGGCTTCGGCCGGGTGCGCGCCCAGGTCACCGCGGATATCGATTTCGACCGCACCGAGCAGAGCAGCGAGAGCTACGACCCGGCGCGCCAGGTGGTGCGCAGCGAGCAGGTCAGCGAGAACGAATCGCGCAGCGGCGAACAGGCCATGGGCATTCCCGGCGCGCTCTCCAACCAGCCGCCCGGCGCCGGCACCACCAATCCCGACGGCGGCGCCCAGAATCCGGACGACCAGTCGCCGACCCAGCAGTCGCGCAGCGCCACGCGCAATTTCGAGGTCGACAAGATCGTCAGCCACACCAAAAAGAGCGCCGGCTCGATCCGCCGGCTGGCGGTGGCGGTGATCGTCGATGACAAGCCGGTGCGCAGCCCGGCTGCGGCGCCGGCCGGCGGTGCAGATGCGGCCGCCGATGCCGCCAGCGAGGCAGCGGCGCAGGACGCCGCCGACGGCGGCCAGGCCGAATCCGGCGAGACAGCCACCGATGGCGCGGCCGACGAGGCCGCGGGCGATGGTGCCAGCGATGTCGCGGGCGGTGCAGCGAGCGCCAGCGGGCGCGAACCCTACAGCGATGAAGAGCTGGAGGAGCTCACCACGCTGGTGCGCGGGGCGATCGGTTTCGATGCCCAGCGCGGCGACAGCGTGCAAGTGATCAATGCCTCTTTCCAGCAGCTGGAGATCGATGATCCACCGGAGTTGCCGATCTGGGAAAAGCCCTGGTTCCAGACTCTGGTCAAGCAGGTGCTGGCGGGGATTTTCATCCTGCTGCTATTGCTGCTGATCGTGCGCCCCATCGTGCGCGGGCTGATCCCGCCGGCACCCGAGAAAGCCGATTCCGCCAGCGGCGAGGGCGGCACCGCAGGCGACGCCTCCGGCCAGGCGGGTGGGCAGAGAAATGGCCAGGGAAATGGCCAGGCAAAGGGTCAGGCCGCGGGCGAAGGTGGTGAGGCACTGGAGGGCCAGATCGCCGAGGGCGAGGTGCAGTGGGGTGCGGACGGCCGGCCGGTCGACCCGATGGCCGACGCGGCGCGCATGGAGTTTGACAAAAAGCTCGAATACGCCCGGCTGTTGGTCGATGAGGATTCGGCGCGCGCCTCCAACGTATTGAAAATCTGGCTGAAAGAGGAGGCCGGCGCGGCATGAGCGAAAGCAGTGGTGTGGAGCGCGCAGCGGTGTTTCTGCTGACCATCGGCGAAGAGCAGGCGTCGAAGATCATGAAGCACATGAACCCGCACGAGATGCAGATGCTCGGCGCGCAGATGTCGACGCTGGCGGAGATCACCCGCGAGGTGGTCGATGACTCGGTCAACGAGTTCGTCACCACCATTCAGAGCCAGACCTCGGTGGGTATCGGCAGCGACAAATACCTGCGCGATGTGCTCAACAAGGCGCTCGGGCCGGAGAAGGCCGAGGGCGTCATCGACCGCATTCTGCTGGCTGCCAACAGCCAGGGGCTGGAGGCGCTGAAGTGGATGGCGCCGAAATCGGTGGTCGAACTGATCCGCTTCGAGCACCCGCAGATCATCGCGCTGGTGCTCTCCTATCTGGATGCCAACCAGGCGGCGCAGGTGCTCGGCCTGCTGCCGGAGAATCTGCACACCGACATCATGATGCGCATCGCCAGCCTCGACGGCATCCAGCCGCAGGCGATCCGCGAGCTGGATCGCATCCTCGAACAGCACGTCAGCAGCGACAACAATCTCGAATCCGCCCAGCTCGGCGGCGTCGAGTCGGCGGCGGCGATCATCAACCATCTCGGCGCCGCCATGGAGGGCAGCATCATGGACGGCCTCAAGGAACAGGATGCCGAACTGGGCGACCGCATCGCCGACCTGATGTTCGTCTTCGACGATCTCGGCCAGGTCGACGACCGCGCGATCCAGTCGATTCTGCGCGAAGTCTCCACCGACCAGCTGGTGCTGGCGCTGAAGGGCGCCGGCGAAGATCTGCAGGAGAAAATCCTCAAAAACATGTCACAGCGTGCCGCGGAGATGCTGCGCGAAGACATGGAAGCCAAGGGCCCGGTGCGCCTGTCCGACGTCGAGGCGGCGCAAAAGGATGTGGTCGGCGTGGCCCGCCGCCTGGAGGCCGATGGCACTATCGTGCTCGGCGGCGGCGGCGAAGAATTCGTCTAGGCCGGGGGCGCAGCACGTGGACCACTACACCCGCTGGGAGCTGCCGTCGGTGGATTTCGACGACGTCGAGCAACTGCTCGAAGAGGTCGAAAGCGAGCCGGCGCCGACGCCACCGACAGCGGAGGAAATCGCCGCCTGGGAGCGCGAGAGCCGCGAGCAGGGCTATCGCGAGGGCTACGTCGCCGGGCTGGAAAAGGGCGAGCGCGAGGGCCGCGAGCTGGCCGAGAGCGCTGCCCGCGAGCAGATCGACGCACAGCTCGCCAGTCTGCGCGGCATCTGCGACGCGCTGGCCGAACCGCTGGCGGCACTCGACAGCGAGGTCGAGGACGAGCTGCTGCAGCTCACCGTGACCCTGGCCCAGCAGCTGGTGCGCCGCGAGATGCGCAGCGACCCCGGCGAGATCATCGGCGTGATCCGCGAATCCCTGCGCCTGCTGCCGGCCAACGCCCGCCGGGTGCGCGTCCACCTCAACCCCGAGGACGCCGCGCTGCTGCGCGAGTCGCTGCCCGGCGCCGAGCGCGAGGACGGCTGGAGCATCGTCGAAGATCCGCTGATCAGTCGCGGCGGCTGCCGCCTGTCGAGCGAAACATCGCGCATCGACGCCACCCTGGAAGCGCGCCTGGCCGCGCTGGCAGCCAATGCCCTGGGCGGCTCGCGGGGCGATGACTGATGGCCGTCGATCGCCGCGAGACCGCCCGATGAGCGATCTGGCCAGCCGCCTGCGCGCCCGCCGCGAGAGCCTGCGCCCGCCGCCGCCGCCGCCGGTGGAGGGGCTGCTGACGCGGATGGTCGGGTTGACGCTGGAGGCGGTCGGCTGCCAGGCGGCGGTCGGCGCGCACTGCCAGGTGATCGCCCCCGGCGATGTGCGCGTCGAGGCCGAAGTGGTCGGTTTCGCCGCCGACAAGCTGTATCTGATGCCGACCGGAGAAATCCACGGGCTGGTGCCCAACGCGCGCGTCATTCCGGTCGGCGAGGCGCACCGCGTGCCGGTCTCCGACGAGCTGCTCGGGCGGGTGCTCGATGGCGCCGGCAAGCCGCTGGACGGCATCGCGCCGATCGCCGCCGAGCACGCCGTGCCGCTGCAGGGGCCGCCGCTCAACCCGCTGCGCCGCAAGCCGATCAGCGACACGCTGGATGTCGGCATCCGCGCCATCAATTCGCTGCTGACCGTCGGCCGCGGCCAGCGCCTGGGCCTGTTCGCCGGCGCCGGGGTGGGCAAGTCCTCGCTGCTGGGGATGATGACCCGCTACACCGAGGCCGATGTGGTGGTGGTCGGGCTGATCGGCGAACGCGGCCGCGAGGTCAAGGAATTCATCGAGGACACCCTCGGCGCCGAGGGGCTGGCGCGCGCCGTGGTGGTTGCCGCGCCGGCCGACACCAGCCCGCTGATGCGCCTGCACGGCGCCATGCTGACCCACAGCATCGCCGAGCATTTTCGCGATCAGGGCAGGAATGTGCTGCTGCTGATGGACTCGCTGACCCGCTTCGCCCAGGCCCAGCGCGAGATCGGTCTGGCGATCGACGAGCCGCCGACCACCAAGGGCTACCCGCCGAGCGTGTTCGCCAAACTGCCGCGGCTGGTGGAGCGCGCCGGCAACGGCTGCACGGATGGCGAGGGCGGGAGCGGCGGCTCGATCACCGCCTTTTACACCGTGCTGGTCGAGGGCGAGTACAACGACGATCCCATCGCCGACGCCGCGCGGGCGATCCTCGACGGCCACATCGTGCTGTCGCGGGAGATCGCCGAAGCCGGCATCTACCCGGCCATCGACATCGAGGCATCGATCAGCCGGGCGATGCATTCGATCACCGATGCGCCGCAGCAGAAGCTGGCGCAGACCTTCCGCCAGCTCTACGCCAGCTACCGGCAGAACCGCGATCTGATCAGCGTCGGCGCCTATCAGAAGGGCTCCGATCCGGCCATCGATCTGGCCATCCAGTACCAGCCGAAGCTGCGCCAGTTCATCGCCCAGAGCATGGCCGAGCGGGTCGATAGCGCCGCCAGCCTGGCGCAGCTCGCCGCGCTGCTGTCGCCGCAGCAGCCGGCACCGGGTGGCTCGGTTGGCCAGCCCGGCGCCGGAGCTGATTGATGGCGGCCAGATCGCAGCGCCTCGGCGCGCTGCAGCGGGTCGCCGAAAAGCGCGTCGACGATGCCGCCCGCGGCCTTTCCGCGGCGCGCGCGCGGCTGGAGGGCGAGCGCCAGCAGCTGCAGCAGCTCAGCGACTATCGGGCCGAGTACGCCGCGCAGCTCACCGGCCGGCAGCTCGACGCCGCGCGGCTGTGCGAGCTGCGCGCCTTCCTCGGCCGCCTGACCGGCGCCATCGATCAGCAAGCGACGCAGATCGCCAGCGCCGAGGCCGAGTTCCGCCGCGCCCGTGACCGCTGGCTGGCGTTGCGCGGCCGCGAGCAGGCGCTGGGCAAGGTGGTCGAACGCGCCCGCGGCGAGGAACTGCTCGCCGACGGGCGCCGCGAGCAGCTGGCCAGCGACGCCCGCAGCAACCGCCGCGGCGGCGCGTGACTCGGGCCGCGATGAGCGATGGCATCGGCCGGCGGCAGCGGCGATACTGCCGCCGCCAGCCGCAGCCAGAGGAGACCGCCATGCCCGGCCACAACCCGGCCATCGACCGCATCCGCCCGGAGGGCGCGCTGCAGGTGCTCGACGAAGTCGCGCGGCTGCGCGCCGCCGGTCGCAAGATCATCAATCTGGGCATCGGCCAGCCGGATTTCGACCCGCCAGCGCATGTCATCGAGGCCACCGTTGCGGCACTGCGCGACGGCCCGCACGGCTACACCCCGGTGCTCGGCATCGGCGAGCTGCGCGAGGCCTGCGCGCAGATGATGAGCGCGCGCTGCGGCCAGCCCATCGCGGCCGCGCGCATCGCCGTGGTGCCCGGTTCCAAGCTGACCCTGACCTTCGCCACGCAGGTGCTGGCCAACAGCGGCGGCGCCGCCGGCACCGAGATGCTCTACCCCGATCCGGGCTTTCCGCCGTATCGCTCGGCGATCGCCTACAGCGGTGCCGCGCCGGTCGCCTATCCGCTGAACGCGGACGATGGATTCGATATCGACGCCGCGGCGATCCTCGCCCGCATCACCCCGCGCACCCGGCTGCTGATTCTCAACGCGCCGTCCAACCCCTGCGGCGGTGGGGTGACGCGTGCGGCGCTCGACCAGCTGGCCACCGGGCTGCGCCAGTGGCCGCAGGTGACGGTGCTCTCAGACGAAATCTACGCCGATCTGAGCTACTCGCAGGACGGCGCGCAGCTGCCCTCGCTGCTGGAATACGCCGAGCTGCAGGAGCGCGTCATCGTGCTGCAGGGCTGGAGCAAAAGCCACGCCATGACCGGCTGGCGGATCGGTTTCGGGGTCTGGCCAGAGCGGCTGATCGAGCCGCTGCGGCGGCTGGTGATGATCGGCCACTCCTGCGTCAACGTCGCCGCCCAGTACGGCGCGCTGGCCGCGGTGCAGGGGCCGCAGCAGCCGGTGGCGCAGATGCGCGATGCCTTCCGCGCCCGTCGCGAGCTGCTGGTTGACGGCCTCAACGCCCTGCCGGGGGTGAGCTGTGCGCTGCCGCGCGGCGCCTTCTACGCCTTCGCGGATATTCGCGGCAGCGGTCTCGATGAGCAGACCTTCGCCGCGCGCCTGCTCGCCGAACAGGGCGTGGCGGCGATCCCCGGCAGCGACTTCGGCGCCGCCGGCGAGGGCCATCTGCGGCTGTCATTCGCCGCCGACGAGAGCCAGCTGCGGCGCGCTCTGGCGGGCATCGCGCGGCTGCTGGACGAGGTCCGCGGCGGCTGATTTCTGCACCCGTCCGGTCGCCTGGCACGAGACCTGCACTGTGCGCAGAGTACGCACACAGTGGGAGCCGTTTCGTGTCAGCAGTCCCTGTCAATTCCGATGCCGCCGCCGCTGGCAAAGCCGCGGGCGGCCAGCGCAGTGCCCATTCCGATCATGCCCTTGCGCCGGCCGGCGGCGCCCCCGGCGCAGCGCTGGGCGGCCTGTTCGGTCTGTTCGCCGGCAGCGATCCGCAGGGCGCCGCCAACAGCGCCCCCGGAGCGGGTGTCGCCGCGCCCTTTTCCAGCCTGCTCGCCGATGTGGCGCGCGATCTGCAAGTCGATGAAATCACTGTCGATTCAGCCGTCGAAGGCGTGGCGCTGAGCGCTTTTTCGGCGCACTGGCAGCAGAGTCCGGCGAGCGCCGGCGGGGGCGCCGAAGGCCTGGCTGGCGCAGCCCTGATGCCCGTCTCGACGGGCGCGCCGGAGGCCGCCGCCGGGCAGTCACCGCTGCGCCGTGCGATGGCCGCGGCGATGGCGGCGGCGACCGCTCAGCCGACGGCCGATGCGCCGCCGGACGGATCTGCCGGCGGCGCGGTGCGCGAGTTTGGGCCAGTGGCTGCGGGCGGCAAGGATTTGCCCGCCGGGCTTGCCGAGGCGGGCGCGCAGTTGCCGCCGGCTGGCGAGCCGGCCGGGCGGGCGTCCGCCGCTGCGATCGCCTCCGCCGCGGCCGGCGAGGCGCAGATCGCCGGCCCGCTGCCGCCGCTGCACGCGGTGCTGCGCGCGCGCGCACAGGCGGCCGACGGTGGCCCGGCGCAGCCCGTGCCCGGCATGCCCGC
>CBFCYW010000063.1:0-21451 GCA_965602395.1 uncultured Chromatiales bacterium | reverse complement strand
CCGGCAGAAGCTTGACACCCCCGAACCGCGCTCCTAGCATGGCCACCTGCCGTTGCGGCCGGTTCGTTCCGGTCGCACGGCCAGCGCCGATTTGAGATTCAGCTTGCGGGCGCTCTAGAAATGCTGCTAAAGCGAGCCGGATGCAGACCGGGCCCGCTCCAGCTGGATGCGGGTTTTTTTGTGCCCGTGTCACGGCCGGATCGACCGCCCGCAGGGCCGCGCCAGGCGGCGCAGAGACACGAGATCAGCATGAAAGACAGCGATTGGCAGCAGTATTCACCGCGCACCCAGGCGGTGCGCGCCGGCCATCGGCGCAGCGCCGAGGGCGAGCAGGGCGAGGCGATTTTCACCACCTCAAGCTTCGTCTTCGACAGTGCCGCGCAAGCCGCGGCGCGCTTCGCCGAGGATGAGGCCGGCAATATCTATTCGCGCTTCACCAACCCCACGGTGCGCTGCTTTCAGGAGCGCCTGGCCGCGCTGGAGGGTGGCGAAGCCTGCATCGCCACCGCCTCGGGCATGTCGGCGATCCTCGCCACCTGCCTGTCGCAGCTGCAGCAGGGCGAGCACATCGTCGCCGCCAGCAGCCTGTTCGGCTCGACCATCAACCTGTTCAACAATTACCTGAGCCGCTGCGGCATCGCCGCCAGCTACGTGCCGCTGGTCGATCTCGACGCCTGGCGCGCGGCGATCACCCCGGCGACGCGCATGCTGTTCTGCGAGACGCCCAGCAATCCGCTCACCGAGCTGTGCGATATCGCCGCGCTGGCCGAACTGGCGCGCGAGCACGGCCTGCTGCTGGTGATCGATAACTGCTTTTGTACCCCCGCGCTGCAGCGCCCGCTGGAATTGGGCGCACACATCGTCGTGCACTCGGCGACCAAGTACATCGACGGCCAGGGGCGCTGTCTCGGCGGCGCGGTGGTCGGCGACGCCGAGCGCGTCGGCCGTGGGGTGCACGGTTTTCTGCGCACCGCCGGGCCGAGCATGAGCCCGTTCAACGCCTGGGTGTTTCTCAAGGGGCTGGAGACGCTGGAGCTGCGGATGCGCGCGCACAGCGCCGGCGCGATGGCGCTGGCCGAGTGGCTGCTGGCGCAGCCGGCGGTCGAGCGGGTCTACTATCCGGGACTCAGCAGCCACCCGCAGCACGCTCTGGCGCGGCGCCAGCAGCGCGATTTCGGCGGCGTGGTCTCCTTTGAGGTGCGCGGTGGGCGCGCCGCGGCCTGGCGGCTGATCGACGCCACCCGGCTGCTCTCGATCACCGCCAATCTGGGCGATGCCAAGACCACGATCACCCACCCGGCGAGCACCACCCACGGCCGCATCAGTGCCGCGCAGCGCGCTCTGGCGGGGATCGGCGAAGGGCTGGTGCGCGTCGCCGTCGGCCTGGAAGACATCGATGACATCCGTGCCGATCTGGCCCGCGGACTGGATGCTCTGGCCTGATCCGCGAGCCGCTGAATCGCGGCTGCGCCGCGCTGTCGATCTCTGGCACAAAAAAGCCCCGGCGCCGTATGGCACCGGGGCTTTTTCGGCTGTGTCGCCGGCGCGCTTTACTTCACCGCGCGATTGTCGACCAGATCTTCGACCACGCCTGGATCGGCGAGGGTCGAGGTGTCGCCCAGGCCGCCCAGCTCGTTTTCAGCGATCTTGCGCAGGATGCGGCGCATGATCTTGCCGGAGCGGGTCTTGGGCAGGCCCGGAGCCCACTGGATGACGTCCGGGGTGGCGATCGGGCCGATCTCGTTGCGCACGTGCTTGACCAGATCTTTGCGCAGTTCGTCGCTGGGCTCGACGCCGCTCATCAGGGTCACGTAGGCGTAGATGCCCTGGCCTTTGATCTCGTGCGGGTAGCCGACCACGGCGGCCTCGGCGACCGCTTCGTGCAGCACCAGTGCGGATTCGACCTCGGCGGTGCCCATGCGGTGGCCGGAGACGTTGATCACGTCATCGACGCGACCGGTGATCCAGTAGTAGCCGTCCTCGTCGCGGCGCGCGCCGTCGCCGGAGAAGTAGGTGCCCGGATACATCTGGAAGTAGGTTTCGTAGAAGCGCTGCGGGTTCTTGTAGACCGTGCGCATCTGCCCCGGCCAGGGGCGCTTGATGACCAGATTGCCCTCGGTCGCGCCTTCCAGTTCGACGCCCTTATCGTCCACCAGTGCCGGCTCGACACCGAAGAAGGGGCGCGTCGCCGAGCCCGGCTTGAGCGCGGTGGCGCCGGGCAGCGGGGTGATCAGAATGCCGCCGGTTTCGGTCTGCCACCAGGTGTCGACGATCGGGCAGTTCTCTTTGCCGACCACGCGGTGGTACCACTCCCAGGCCTCCGGATTGATCGGCTCGCCCACCGAGCCCAGCAGGCGCAGATCGGAGAGGTCGTGCTGATTGACGAAGTCATCGCCCTGGCCCATTAGCGCGCGGATCGCGGTCGGTGCGGTGTAGAAGATGTTGACCTTGTGCTTGGCGCAGACCTGCCAGAAGCGGCCGGCGTCGGGGTAGGTCGGCACGCCCTCGAACATCAGCGTGGTGGCACCGTTGGCCAGCGGGCCGTAGACGATGTAGCTGTGCCCGGTGACCCAGCCGACGTCCGCGGTGCACCAGTAGATATCGCCATCGTGGTAGTCGAAGACGTACTTGTGGGTCATCGCCGCGTACAGCAGATAGCCGCCGCTGGTGTGCTGCACGCCCTTGGGTTTGCCGGTGGAGCCGGAGGTGTAGAGGATGAACAGCGGGTCTTCGGCGTCCATTTCCTCGGCCGGGCAGTCGCCGGAGGCGCCGGCCATGGCTTCGTGATACCAGACGTCGCGGCCCTCGGCCCACTCGACCGGCTCGCCGCCACGCTGCACGACGAGCATGGTCTCGACGCTGGGCGCATCCTCGCAGGCCTTGTCGGCGTTGGCCTTCAGCGGCACCTTCTTGCCGCCGCGCAGGCTCTGGTCGGAGGTGACGATAATCTTGCACTCGGCATCGTTGAGACGGTCGCGCAGCGCGTCCGGCGAGAAGCCACCGAAGACGATCGAGTGCATCGCGCCGATCCGCGCGCAGGCCAGCATGGCCACCGCGGCTTCCGGAATCATCGGCATGTACAGGCAGATGCGGTCGCCCTTCTGGGCGCCGTGGGCCTTGAGGACGTTGGCGAACTTGCAGACTTCCTCGTGCAGTTCGCGGTAGGTGATCTTGCGGTCTTCGTTGGGATCATCGCTCTCCCAGATGATCGCGACCTGATCGCCGCGGCTTTCGAGATGGCGATCGAGGCAGTTCTCCGCGACGTTCAGCTTGCCACCGAGGAACCAGGCGATTTCGGCCTTGTTGTAGTCCCACTCCTGTACCTTGTCCCAGGGCTTGCGCCAGTCGAGGAACTTTTCCGCCTGTTCCGCCCAGAACCCGTCGGAGTCGTCGATGGAACGCTGGTACATCTCCAGATACTGGTCATTGGTGAGATGCGCGTGTGCCGCGACTTCGGCGGATACCGGGTAGGTCTTGATTTCTGACATGGACTTGTTGCCTCCTGGGAGTGATTTTCTGTTTTGCCTCGCCCTGGCGAACCGAGCGCCGCCGGCTGTGTGGCCGGTGCCGCTGTACGGGTGATGGCTGGCGCGCTCGCGCGAGGCATCACCCTGATCTGCCACCTGCGTCCCGCCCCTGTCTGCCCCCGGGTCTGGAACGCTCGATGCTGCATTGCACAATGAGCGGGTGCGTGGAGTCTGCTTATCGCCAGCGAGGTGAGATTTGTGATGAGAACCTCGATAGCTCGCCTATAAATGCCATAAAACGGGGTCTGCATGCAATCCTGACATGTTTTTTTCTGGCTGAGCGGCGTCGCTTCGAAACCGGGTTTCAGCCATTTATAATGCGATGCAAAACGAGCCGGGAGGCGTCTTTTGTCCACCGATCCCGTCGATTATCTGCTGGTTCTGGTCACCGCTTTTATCGCTTGGCACGGCATCTCCCACCGCGATGAAGAGGGGCGCAACGACATCGGCCACCTGCTGTTCGGCAGCATCGCGCTGTTGTTCTGCGTGCGCTTTCTACTGGTCGATGTGATCGCTGTCCTCTAGGGATGCCCTGCAAAACCACCGCGCTTTTGCGCCTGTTTTCGCCCTGGCCGGTTTCTGCTCGCTGCGTTTTGCAGAGCTTCCCCGGCTCGGCGCCGGCCCGCTTCAGGGCTGGTAGCTGCGCTGTCGATCGTCTATTTCCGGCACTCTGAGCAACCGCTCTTGCGGCGGTTTGGCGAGTTCCGCGCGCAGGTAGGCGGCGCGCTGGCCGATGGTCGGCGGCGGGCGCGTTTCGTTGCGCAGGAAGCGGGTCAGCCAGCCGGGGCCTTCGTCGGTGCGCGCATCCAGCTGTGCAGCGCGCTCGTAATCGGCGATCGCTGCGCGATAGCGCCCGGCGCGATCGTGCAGCACGCCGCGGTTGGCGTAGGCGGCGGCGAATTCGGGTTCGAGTGCGATGGCGCGGTCGTAGGCCGCTAGCGCGGCTTCCAGCTCGCCCAGTTGCAGCAGGCTGCGGGCGGCGCCACGCACCGGTGCGGCGGCTTCCGGAAGCTGCTGCGAGAGTTCGCGAAAGGTGTCCAGTGCCTGCGCGTAGCGGCCATCTTCGAAGTGCCGCTCGGCGGCTGCGTAGGTCGCGCTGTGTGGATCGCGCGTGGCGAGGTAGTCGTACAGGCTCCAGGCTGCGAACAGCGCGCCCAGTGTGAACGCCACGGCACGCAGGCTGCGGTAGAGGCGCTCGTCGATAGCGCCGTCAGCCACTCAGCTGCGCCGGGATCACGCCCAGCGTGGTCACGTTGAACAGCAGCGAAAAGGCCAGCACCAGCGCCAGCGATACCAGTTGTGCACGGCGCTGCTGAGCGCGCCGTTCGACGTCGCCGATGGGCTGCTGCAGGCGCTTTTCCAGCCGTCGCACGCTGAGCACCCAGACCAGCTTGCTGACCGGGAAAAACAGCATCCCGGCGAGCAGCAGCACATAGCCGAGAAAGATCCAGCCCTGGGTACTCACAGTGCAGTGCTCACAACAGGATGCTCACGTCCGGATCTTCAACTTGCCAGCTCATCGATCGCTTTTGCACCCGGCCTAGCCAGTGGCCTCGATACCGGCGCTGTGGTCGCCGACATCGTCGATCAGCGCTTCGATCTCGCTGTCCGGCACCGTGGCCAGCTCCATCCGGTAGGCCAGGAACCACATCATGCACACACCCAGTACCCACCACAGCAGCTGCCAGACCCAGATCGAGGGCATGCCGAACAGCCAGCTGTCGGCGTTCATGGGATTGCCGAAGATGTCGTTGCCGATCACCGCGCCCGGGCCAACGGCAAAAAAGAACCACAGGATGGTGATGATCCAGGCCACCGGCACCAGGCTTTTTTTGTGGCTGGGCAGGCTGTTGTGCTCGCGCAGGAAGCTGTGGAAGGTCATTTTGTGGCGCAGGTCATCGTCATTCTGGGTGACCAGCGAGATCAGCACCGCCAGCCCCAGGTTGAAGATGATGCCCCAGCCGGCGGAGTGAATAGTCAACGGCCAGCGCCCCCAGGGCACCAGCGACGCGCCGATGCTCTCTGTGAGAGTCACTGCGATCAGCCCGGCGATGAGACCGACCACCACGCCCTGTCGAGTCAGGAAGGGCCACCAGCAGATGGCGATCAGCGCCGGGAACATCTGGAAGCCGTAGGCCACCGCCAGCCCGCCGAGCAGTACCAGTGCGTCTGAGGTGACCGTGGCCACCGCCAGCGCGGCGACCACCACGCCGACCACGCAGATGCGACCGAACAGCTTCTGCTGGCCGTGGGTGGCGTCGGGCAGGATGAAATGCTTGATCACGTCGCGGGTCAGCATCGCGCCGAAGGTGGACATGTAGGCGGCGCCGGTGGATTGCATCGCCGCCAGCGCGCACACCGCCAGCAGGCCGACGAACCACGGTGCGGCGCTGGACATCAGGTAGATCAGCTGCGGCACCAGCGCGCCCTGTGCACCATCGAACTGCATCAGGTCGACGCCACCGAGGCCGAGGCTCATCACGTCATTGACCAGTTCCGGATGGGCCGCATTCATGGCCGTATCGGCGCCGAGAAAGTGGCTGCCGATGCCCTGAAAGGCGGTGAACAGCATCAGCAAAAAGCCGATGAACAGCGACGAGGCCCACACCTGCTGCGGCGCGAAGGGCTCCGGAGAACGGTTGGAAAAGGCCCACATGGAAAAGGCCGGCGCGGCCTGGATGCCCATCAGCGCGAACATATAGGTGAGCAGCATGATGCCGGTCCAGGTGCCGCCGACCGGATCTTCCACGCCCAGCCCGCCGACCCACTGGATCACCCCCGGGATCGCCACATAGTGCGAATAGCCCTCCGGGGTCAGATTGTCATCGATCAGCGCCAGCGCGGCGATGCCGTCGTTGAGCGCACTCCAGCCGCCGACGTAGGCCAGCGAGATGATGCCCACGGTGACGATGCCGATGGCGAGCAGGATCGCCTGCATGGTGTCCACGTAGGCCACCGCGCGCAGCCCGCCGGAGGCGACGTAGACCACCACCACCAGCGACAGCATCCACATGCCCACCTCGGCGCTCAGCGCGCCGTCGGTGAGCACGTTGAACAGAAAGCCCGAGGCGCGCAGCTGCACACCCAGATAGGGCACGGAGAACACCAGTGCCACCAGCACCACCAGCAGGCGGATGGTGTCGGAGCGGAAGTAGGCGGCGAACATCTCACCCGGCGTGACGAAGCCGAAGCGCTTGCCGAGCATCCACTGGCGCTTGAGGAACATCACCCCGGTGAAGGGGATGGTGATCGCATAAAACGAGGCGTAGGCGTACTGGAAGCCGTCGCGATAGATCAGCCCCGGGTGTCCCATGAAGGTCCAGCCGGAGAATGATGTCGCGGTGGCGGCGAGGATGAACACCCACAGACCGATGCCGCGCCCGGCGATGAAGTAGTCGGTGGCGGTTCGCGAACTGATGGCACCTTTGATGCCCCAGAAGATGCAGTAGCTCCAGTACAGCGCCACGAACACGAACAGCCAGATTACTTTCGCATCCATTGATATTCCCCACAGCTGCACTGGGTTGGCAGAAGTCCGCGCGGAGGGCGGGCGACGGCGCGACAGTGCGCATTTGACGTTTTGGCATCCCCACTGGCGATCAGTGATTGCGGGGTGCTCGAAAGGCTCGGCGCACTCGGCGCCAAAATTGTGTCGTTACAAAATACGCTTTTGGAAACAGTGATTTGCAATTGATTTTGCGAGCAGCGTCAAAAAAACAAAGGTTTCGATGAGGTGCGGTGTTACCTTCGGTAGCCCTCGCTGTCGAGCCACTTTAACCCGCCTCGCGGGTCTATCGAAGCGATCACGCCCAGTACATTACAGAGCGATCAGCGGGCGCGCCAGCGGCGCCCGCCGCCAGCCGCTGCGAAAGCCCGCTTAACGCCCGGCGAGCAGCCATTGCCGCGGCTGGCGACGGCCCGCGGCGGCGAGAGCGCTCAGCCGCGCGGCAGGTTCATCCGCTGGCGGCGCTCCCACAGCGATTTGCGGCTGATGCCCAGGCGTTGCGCCAGCTCGGTCTCGGTCATGCTGCCCTGATTGCTGCTCACGAAGTGGCGGAAGTACTCGTCGAGGCTCATCTGCGCGGCGACCTGTCCCGGTGCGCTGCGAGGCACGCCATCGGCGCTCGGCAGGCCGAGGTGGGCGGCGTCCACCAGCCCGCCGTCGCAGAGGATCACGCTGCGCTCGATGGCGTTCTGCAGCTCGCGCACATTGCCCGGCCAGGCGTAGCCGGCGATCGCCGCGCGGCCTTCGTCGGAAAAGGTCAGCGCGTGCCGGTTGAGCTTTTTGCAGGCTTTGTCGAGCAGGTACTCGGCCAGTTCGATCACATCCTCGCCGCGCTCGCGCAGCGGCGGCAGGGCGATTTCCATCACCCGCAGGCGATAGAAGAGATCCTCGCGAAAGGCGCCGTCCTCGACCTGGCGCTGCATGTCCCGATTGGTCGCCGCCACCAGCCGGATGTCCACCCGCTTGCTGTGCGAGGCGCCCACCGGGCGGATCTCATTGTCCTGCAGCAGGCGCAGCAGGCGCGCCTGGGCGGGCAGCGGCAGCTCGCCGATCTCGTCGAGAAACAGGGTGCCGCCGTTGGCCGCCTCGGCCATGCCCTCGCGTTTGCTGTGCGCGCCGGTGAAGGCGCCCTTTTCGTGGCCGAATAGCTCGGATTCGATCAGCCCCTCTGGAATCGCCGCGCAGTTGACCGCGATCAGCGGCCCTTCGGCGCGCAGGCTCTCCTCGTGCACGGCGCGCGCCACCAGCTCTTTGCCGGTGCCGGATTCGCCGGTGATCAGCACCGTCATGTCCACTGGGGCGACGCGCCGGATGTGCTCGACCACGGTGCGCATGGCGGCGCAGCTGCCGACCATGCCGCCGACCGGGTAGTCGCGCTGCAGATCGTGCTTGAGCGCTGCGTTCTGGCGCTGCAGCCGGCTCTGCTTGAGGGTGCGCGCCAGCAGCAGCAGCAGCTCGTCGTGGTCGAAGGGTTTGGAGATGTAGTCGTAGGCGCCCTGCTGCATCGACTCCACCGCCGAGCGCACGCTGGCGTAGCTGGTCATGATGATCACCGGCACATCGCCGGCCTGCGGGATGATCGCCGTGCCCGGCTCGCCCGGCAGGCGCAGATCGGCGAGCACCAGATCGAAGTTTTCCACGCCGTGGGCGAGCGCCTCATCCAGCGTGCCGGCCTCGGCGACCTCGTAGCCGTTGCGCTCCAGCAGGCGGCGCAGTTGGGTGCGGATGACTTCTTCGTCTTCGAGCAGCAGCAGTCGGCTCATGCGCTCTTTCCCCCGGTGTTTTTCTGTGTCGGCATCAGCGGCAGGCGCACGATAACCTGCGTGCCGCCTTCGGCGCGGTCGTGCACATTGAGCTGGCCGTCGTGGTCCTCGACGATCGAGTGCGCCAGCGGCAGCCCCAGGCCGGTGCCCTCGCCGACCTTTTTGGTGGTGAAGAATGGCTCGAAAATGCGCTGGCGCTGTTCCTCGGGGATGCCGCAGCCGCGGTCGGTGATGTCGACCGTCAAGTGTTCGCCGTCGCGCGCGCAGCGCACCTCGACGCGGCTGCCCGGCGGCGAGGCGTCGCAGGCGTTGGAGAGCAGATTGACCAGCACCTGCAGGATCCGCTGGCGATCGGCGGTCAGGGTCAGCCCGGCGCCGCCACTGGCGTCGATCTGCACCTGCTTGCCGGCGCGCGACAGGCTCACCAGACGCACCGCTTCGTCGATGCAGTCGCTCACCGCGAACGGCTCGCAGTCGTGCGCGCCGAGGGTTTCTCCGTGGGAGAAGGCGAGCAGCGATTTGACGATCGCGCCGATCCGCTGTGCCTGCTGACGGACGTCGCGCGCCGCCTGCAGCAGCTCGCGGCGCTGGTCGTTGTCGGGCAGGTTCTGCACGTCGTACTGCATGTTCTGCACGATGCTGTCGATGCCGGTCAGCGGGTTGCCGATCTCGTGCGCCACGCCGGCCGCGAAGCGGCCGATGGAGGCGAGCCGGGCGGCGTGCGACAGCTCGGCTTCGAGGGTATCCAGCTCGGTGCGGTCTTCGAGCAGGATCACCAGCCCGCCGGCTTCCTGCAGCTCGCCGACGCTGGTGGCGATCTCCGCCTTGTGCAGGTTGAAGCTGTGGCGGTGCTCGCCAAAGCGCAGTTGCTCCTTGACGCGGTGCAGGTCGTCGGAGGCGGCGAAATCGGCCAGCAGCTTGCCCCAGGGCTGCGGCAGGCGCGCCAGATTGCGGCCCAGCGCCTGGCGGCTGTCGATGTCGCAGAGCAGGTTCATGGCCGAGTTCCAGATCAGGATCTCGCCGCCGCCGGACACCGAGCAGACGCCGATGGGCAATTCGTGGAGCACGTCGCGATGGTAGCGGCGCAGGTCGTCGAGGGCGCGCATCGCGCCGCGCAGCTGGGTGCGCGAATCCTCCAGGCGCTCCTCCATGAAGCGGATCGACTCGGCCATCGCCACCTGCGACTTGTGGCGCAGGCGCAGGCGGTTGTCGACGATCAGCTGCGCCAGCACCGGGCCGAGCAGGCCGGACAGGTTGCGCTCGATGCGTTCGCGCAGGCGGCGTAGCTCGGCGGGTCGCTCCTCGTGCATGTCCAGATGCAGCTCGTCCAGCGCGCGCACCACCTCTGCCTTGCCGGCCTTGGCGCCCATCACCTCGCTGAGCTGGCGCTGAAACTGGCCCGGCGAGGTCTCGGTGACTTCGCCGCTGAGCGGTTTGATGTCACCCTGGGTGCAGATCTCGGCGGCCTCGGCCTCCTCGGCATTGCGTTCGCCGAGCAGCGAGCCGGCGACGAACAGCAGGCTGTTGGCGGCCAGTGACCAGAAGGTCGCCGCGGTCCAGATGTTGCTGCCTTCGCGGGTCAGCAGATCGGTCACATTGACGCCTTCGGACAGCACATTGGCGTTGACCAGCAGCGGCACGATGAGCATGCCGAACCAGGCCAGCGCGCCGCCCATCAGCCCGGCGAGAAAGCCCACCCGGCTGGCGCGCGGCCAGAACAGCAGGCCCAGCAGGCCGGGCAGCAACTGGGCGATGGCGACGAAGGAGATCAGCCCCAGCTCGACCAGGCCTTCGTCGCGCACCACCAGGCGATAAAAAGCGTAGCCGGCGGCGATGATCGCGGCGATGGCGATGCGCTTGCCCCAGAGGATCCAGCGGTACAGATCGGTCTGCGCGCGCGACGACACCAGACTGGCCGGCAGCACCAGGTGATTGAGGCACATCGAGGCCAGCGCCAGGGTGGTGACGATGACCATCGCGCTGGCCGCGGAGATGCCGCCGATGAAGGTCAGCAGCGCCAGCGCGCCGTGGCCGTGCTGCAGGGCGATGCCCAGCGGGTAGAAGTCGGCGCTGGTGGCCACGCCGAGGTGCTGCCCGGCCCAGAGGATCGGCACGATGGGCAGATTCAGCAGCAGCAGATAGAGCGGAAACACCCAGCTCGCCGTGCCCAGCGCGTTCGGTGCCAGGTTTTCGGTGAAGGTCATGTGGAACTGGCGCGGCAGCAAAAAAGCGGCGCAAAAGGCGAGGAACAACAGCGTTACCCAGGGGCCTTCGATCACCGGGCGGTAGAGTGCTTCCAGCGTTTGCGGGCGCGCCTGCAGCCACAGGTCGAGCTCGTCGAGGCCGCCGAACACCCCCCACACGGCAAAGGCGCCGACACTGAGCAGGGCGACCAGCTTGACTGCCGATTCAAAGGCGATCGCCGCTACCAGCCCCTCGTGTTTTTCGCGCGGCGTGATGTGGCGCGCGCCGAAAAGGATCGCGAACACCGTCAGGGTGACACAGAACACCAGCGCGATGATTTCCGGCGGCGCCTCGTGGGTGATGGTGCGGATCGACTCGGTTACAGCGCGGATCTGCAGCGCGATGTAGGGCATCACGCCGAACAGCATGAACAGGGTGACCAGAAAGCCGGTGGCCTGGCCGCGGTAGCGGAAGGCGAACAGATCGGCCAGCGAGGCCAACTGGTAGTCGCGCGCGATATGCAGCACCCGCTGGCCCAGCGTCGGCGCAAAGATGAATGCGATGGTGACACCGATGTAGATGGTCAGGAAATTGTAGCCGCCACTCTGTGCCAGGCCGACGCTGCCGTAGTAGCTCCACGAGGTGGCGTAGACGCCCAGCGACAGGGCGTAGGTCAGCGGGTGGGAGACGAGCCGCGCCGGAATGCGCCCGCGCTCGGCGGCGTAGGCGACAAAAAACAGCGCGCCGAGATAGGCCACCGCAGCGAGGAAAAGCTCCCAGAGTTCGAGTGTCACCGTCGCCGGTCCAGAAACTGATTGGCCGCCACCAGCGCGATCAGCAGCAACCACAGGGTGAAGGGGAAGTGCCAGGGCAGCCGCGATGAGGCCCACCACTCGGCAAAAGGTGAGGCGAACAGGAACAGCGCGAGCAGCAGCAGCAGAAACACGCGCTCGCCCGCACTGCGGCTGTTGCTGGATTCCGGCACTGGCTGACTCCGCGGTGGCACTGGGGATGCGCCGTGCGGTAACGCGCGCGGCACAGACCCCCATTGTTACCAGACGTAACGCAAATGTCACTGCTGGCGAGGGCTGGATCAGCGCTCGCGGCCTGCCGCCAGCGCATGGTTTGCGCGGCGCTCAGCCGCCTGGGTTGTCGGGCGCCGGGGCGGGCAGGGCGCGCAGCCGTGGCAGACGCTGGCAGCACCAGTCGCGCAGCGCAGCGCGCCAGAAGGCGTCGACGCTGCCGGCGCGCAGCTCAGGCTGGCCGAGAAAGGCCCAGGCCAGGCGCAGCGCCGGCAGTGGATCGCTATCGTCGAGGGCGCGGGCGAAGGTCTGCTTGCTGAGCTTTTCGCCGGCGGCGTTATTGGCTACCGGCAGGTGCAGATAGCGCGGTGTCGGCAGGCCGAGGCAGCGCTGCAGATAGATCTGCCGCGGCGTGTTGTCGAGCAGATCGGCGCCGCGCACCACCTCGGTGATCCCCTGTTGCGCGTCGTCGACCACCACCGCCAGCTGATAGGCGTAGCAGCCATCGCGGCGGCGCAGCACGATATCACCCAGCTCGGCCGGCAAATCCTGGGTGAAGCTGCCCTGCAGGGCGTCGTCAAAAGCGATCTCGCCGGCCACCCGCAGGCGCAGCGCGGCGTCGTCGTCCGGCAGATTCAGCGCGCGACAGGTACCGGGATAGATGGGGCCGCCGGCGCCGCTGCGCGCGCTCTGGCGCAGCTGGCGCCGCGAGCAGCGGCAGCTGTACAGCAGCCCGGCGGCGCGCAGGCGGTGCAGTGCGGTCTCGTACAGTTCGGCGCGCTGCGACTGGTAGATCAGCGGCGCATCCCATTCGAAGCCGTGTGCGCGCAGGCTGGCGATGATCCGCTGCGCAGCGCCGGGCACTTCGCGCGGTCGGTCGTGATCCTCGATGCGCAGCAGCCAGCGCCCGCCGTGCTGGCGCGCCTGCAGATAGCTGCCGACGGCGCTGACCAGCGAGCCGAAGTGCAGCGGGCCGCTGGGCGAGGGCGCGAAGCGCCCGGTGTGCCCGCCATCGGCGGGGGGGGTCACCTGCATCTGCGGCCGGCGCGCCAGCCGTTTGGCGGCGACATGCAAAAACCCGCCGTTTGGCGGGTCTGCGTCGGTTTGCTTGTGGGGTTTGCGCAGTGCGCCGCGGTGCTGGCGGCGCGCTGCATTTTGCGCTGGCGCGCTGTGCTTGCCGGCGGCCGCTGCACAGCGCCACACTCAAGTGCGGTCGCAGCGCCCGGCGCCGCCGCCCGTTTGCCAGTGGCGATCCTCAGGCCGACTGGCGCTCGCGGATCTCTTCCAGCGTCTTGCAGTCGATGCACAGGGTCGCCGTGGGACGTGCCTCCAGGCGGCGGATGCCGATCTCCACACCGCAGGAGTTGCAAAAGCCGTATTCGTCCTGCTCGATGGCGCGCATCGATGCGTCGATCTTGCGGATCAGCTGGCGCTCGCGATCGCGGGTGCGCAGTTCGAGGCTGAATTCCTCCTCCTGCGTGGCGCGGTCGTTGGGGTCGGGAAAATTGGTGGCGTCGTCCTTCATGTGGCCCACCGTGCGGTCGACTTCCTCCATCAGATCCTTCTTCCAGGTGACGAGAATCTTGCGGAAGTGTTCGAGCTGGTCGGCGTTCATGTACTCCTCGCCCTCTTTCTCCTGATAGGGCTCGAAGCTGCGGATTTGCGCCAGATCGGAAGTATTGTTTTCGGCCATTTGCCGTCTCGCTCCGTTCAAGAAGCCGGGTTTAATAGCAGAAACGCCCGGTACAGGCAATCGCGCGAAACATCACTCGTGCAGTCGGCGCCCGGCGCGCCGATGGCTTGAGCACCATTTCGCCAATTCGGGCACTTCGACATTTTGTCACGCGCCCGGTTCCGGCCCGCGCGGCGGCGTGTCGCCGCTGGCGTCGCTGCCCGTTGTGGCGGGCGACTGGCCAGCGCCGTCGCGCACTGCGATCACCTCGCAGTCCAGATTGCCGTGCGCCAGGCGCGCGTGCAAGTGTTCTCCGATCTGCGCCTGGCTGGCGTCGCGCAGCGCATTGCCGTCAGCGCGCTGCAACACCGCGTAGCCGCGCGACAGCGTCGCCAGCGGGCTGACCGCATCCAGTGCCCGGGCCAGCGATTGCAGGCCGGCGCGCTGCCCGTCGAGGCGCCGTCGCAATCCCGCATCGAGGCGCGCGCGCAGTGCGCGCACAGCGGCGCGGCGCTCGCTCAGTGGCCGCGCCGGCGAGTGGCGCTGCAACAGTGTCGCGGCGTGGCCGAGGCGTTGCCGCTGGGCGCGCTGGCGGCGGGCCAGTGCGCGGCGCAGGCGCAGCTCCAGTTCATCGACCCGCTGCGCGCGCTGGCCCAGGCGGCGTCGCGGGTGCTGCTGCCGCAGGCGGCGCAGCAGCATCGACAGGCGCTCGGCGCGCGCACGCTGCTGGCGCTCGATGCGCGCATCGAGACGTGCGGCCAGGCCGGCCAGTCGCGCCAGCAGCGCGGGGCCGTCCGGCGACACCAGCTCGGCGGCGGCGGACGGCGTCGGCGCGCGCGCGTCGGCGACCAGATCGGCGATGGTGGTATCGACCTCGTGGCCGACGCCGCTGACCAGCGGCGTGGCGCAGGCGTGGATCGCGCGCGCCACGCTCTCTTCGTTGAAAGACCACAGATCCTCCAGCGAGCCGCCGCCGCGCACCAGCAGCAGCACGTCGCAATCGCCGCGGGTATCGGCGCGTTCAATGGCGCGGGCGATCTTCAGCGCCGCGCCGGCGCCCTGCACCGGCACCGGGTAGACCAGCACCGCGGCGGCCGGGTAGCGCCGCGCCAGCACTTGCAGCACGTCGCGCACAGCGGCGCCGCTGGGCGAGGTGATCACGCCGATCCGCCGCGGCCAGTCGGGCAGGGCGCGCTTGTGCTGCGCGGCGAACAGGCCCTCGTCTTCGAGCCGTTGGCGGGTCTCTTCGAACAGCCGCATCAGCCGCCCGGCGCCGGCTTCTTCGAGGTGTTCGACGATCAGCTGATAATCGCCGCGCGGCTCGTACAGGCTGACCCGGGCGCGCAGCAGCAGCTGCTGGCCGTCGCGCGGCACGCTGCGCAGCAGGCGATTGCGGCTGCGGAACATGGCGCAGCGCACCTGCGCCGAGGGGTCTTTGACGGAGAAGTACCAGTGCCCGGAGGCGGGGCGCGAGAAGTTGGACAGCTCGCCCTCCAGCCAGATGGTGCCGAAGCCGCGTTCCAGCAGGCCGCGCGCCGCCTGATTGAGCCGGGTGACGCTGTACACGTCGCGCTCGCCGGGGGGGCTGTGGCGCTCTGCGGGCGGGTCGAACAGATCCAAAACGGCTCTCGCTGTGGCTGGCGGGGGCGGGCGGCGATTGTACACCCGGCGGCGCGGCGCGCGGTGATGGAACTGTGTGCTGTGGCGCGACTCGAACAGCGATCAACCCATCGCAGGGGGCCGCTATGCGCCGCCGTCAATTGTTTGCGATAAGCGCTGGTCTGGGCTTGAGTCTGGGGATTGGTTCGGGCCTGCCGGGGCGCGTTGCGGGTGCTGTCGCCGGCCGCCTTCACGCGGCGGAAACAGTGGCGCTGGAAGATGTCGTCAGCGTCACCGGGGGGCGCGTTGCGGTGGCCATTTCCGGCGAGCGATTGCGCGCGCGGCGCGAACTGCTGCTGGACTGGGTGGCGTATTCGGCCGCGGCGGTGGCCGATTACTACCGTCGCCTGCCGGTGCCGCAGGTGCAGCTTGCGCTGATCGAAACCGGCGGTGCGCAGGTCGATGGCGGGCGCGCCTTCGGCGGCGCGCAGCCGGCGATCAACGTGCGCGTCGGCGGCGGCGTCGATGCCGCTGCGCTGCGCCGCGACTGGGTGCTGGTGCACGAGCTGATCCACCTCGCGCTGCCGCAGATGTCGCGCCGCCAGCACTGGCTGGAGGAGGGGCTGGCGGTGTACGTGGAGTCGGTGGCGCGGGTGCACGCCGGCCACTTGAGCGAGGATTTCGTCTGGCGCGGCTTTCTCAAGGGCATGCCCCACGGCCTGCCGAAAGCGGGCGATCAGGGGCTGGATAACACGCCGAGCTGGGGCCGGACCTATTGGGGCGGGGCGCTGTTCTGCCTGCTCGCGGACATCGAGATCCGCCGCCGCACGGCGCAGCGCAAGAGCCTGCGCGATGCGCTGATCGGCCTGCTCGACGCCGGTCTCGATATGCGCGTCAAAGCGCCGATGAGCCTGGTGGTGCGGCGCGCCGATGCGGCCACCGGGGTGCCGGTGTTCGCCGAGACCTGGGCGCTGATGGGCGAGCAGCCGCAGCCGGCGTCGCTGCAGCCGCTGTGGCGCTCGCTGGGGGTGTCGCTGCGCAACGGCCGGCTGCACTACGATGACGCCGCGCCGCAGGCGGCGATGCGCCGCGCGCTGCTGGCTCCGCCCGCTTGAGTTGCGCGCCGCGTCGCTAGTCCGGACGGCTTGCGTGGCAGTGGGCGGCCAGGGTGGGCGGCCAGGGTGGGCGGCCAGGGTGGGCGGATGGCTTTCGCGCGGTCGATGCAGTCTGAACATCGATTTACTCGACTCTCACGGCCACCTATACTGGCCGGCTAACCTTTTCACCCGGCTCGCTCACCCGGGCCGGCGATGCGAGCCGAGGCCTGCCATGCGCATAATCCAGGAAGCCCTGACCTTCGACGACGTTCTGCTCGTCCCCGCCCATTCGCAGGTGCTGCCCAAGGATGTCGATCTGCGCACCCGGATCACCCGCGACATCGTGCTCAACATCCCGCTGGCCTCGGCGGCTATGGATACGGTCACCGAGTCGCGTCTGGCGATCGCCATTGCCCAGGAGGGTGGCATCGGCATCGTGCACAAGAATATGTCGGTGGAAGACCAGGCGCGCGAGGTCAGCCGGGTCAAGAAATTCGAGAGCGGCGTGGTCCGCGAGCCGTTCACCATCAGCCCCAAGACGACGATCGCCGAGGTTCGCGAGCTGACCCGCCAGTACGGCATCTCCGGCCTGCCGGTGGTCGAGGGCGGCGAGCTGGTGGGCATCGTCACCAAGCGCGATATTCGCTTTGCCCGCGAGCCGGATCAGTCGGTGGTCAGCATCATGACACCCAAGGAGCGGCTGGTGACGGTGCGCGAGGGGGCGAGCAAGGATGAAGCCATCGACAAGCTGCACGAGCACCGCATCGAAAAGGTGCTGATGGTCAACGATGCCTTCCAGTTGCGCGGCATGATCACCGTGAAGGATATCCAGCGTGCCAAGGATTACCCCAGCGCCTGCAAGGATGCCAACGAGGCGCTGGTGGTCGGCGCCGCGGTCGGCACCGGTGCGGACACCGAACAGCGCGTCGATGCGCTGGCTCGCGCGGGGGCCGATGTGATCGTGGTCGACACCGCCCACGGCCACTCACAGGGCGTGCTCGACCGGGTGCGCTGGGTCAAGACCAACTACCCGCAGGTGCAGGTGATCGGCGGCAATATCGCCACCGCTGAGGCGGCCCGCGATCTGGTCACCGCCGGCGCCGATGCGGTCAAGGTCGGCATCGGCCCCGGTTCGATCTGCACCACGCGCGTCGTCGCCGGCGTCGGCGTGCCGCAGATCACCGCCATCGCCGATATTGCCGCCGCACTCAAGGGCAGCGGCGTGCCCTTCATCGCCGACGGTGGCATCCGTTACTCCGGCGACATGGCCAAGGCGCTGGCCGCCGGCGCCTACAGCGTGATGATGGGCAGCATGTTCGCCGGCACCGAGGAGGCGCCCGGCGAGGTCGAGCTGTACCAGGGCCGCAGCTACAAATCCTACCGCGGCATGGGCTCGCTGGGGGCGATGCAGAAGGGCTCATCGGATCGCTACTTTCAGGGCGATGAAGAAGCCCAGAAGCTGGTGCCCGAAGGCATCGAGGGCCGCGTGCCCTACAAGGGCCCGGTGGCGGCGATCATCCACCAGATGCTCGGCGGCCTGCGTTCCTCGATGGGCTACTGCGGCTGCGGGTCGCTGGAGGATTTCTGCGGCAAGGCCGGCTTCGTGCGCGTCACCGGCGCCGGCATGCGCGAGAGCCACGTGCACGATGTGCAGATCACCAAAGAAGCGCCCAATTACCGCGTCGATTAACCCGAAAATATTTGCCACAGAGACACACAGAGCACAGAGCACAGAGCGCGTATTGGCAGGTCGGACTCCAGTCCGGCATCGACACTCAACTGAAGACGAGAATGTCGGGCTAAAGCCCGGCCTGCAGACAGCTTTTCTCTCTGTGCCCTGCGCGTCTCTGTGGCCAATCCCCCTTTCAGCCCCCAGCAGCAGAGTGCCATGAGCGACATCCACGCACACCGCATCCTGATTCTCGACTTCGGCTCGCAGTACACCCAGCTGATCGCGCGCCGCGTGCGCGAGGCCGGGGTCTACTGCGAGCTGCACCCCTGCGACATGGCCGATGAGGCCATCGCCGCCTTCGCGCCGGCCGGCATCATCCTCTCCGGTGGCCCGGAATCGACCATCGCCGACAGTCGCCTGGCGATTCCGCAGCAGGTGTTCGCGCAGGGCGTGCCGCTGCTGGGCATCTGCTACGGCATGCAGGCGATGGCGGCGCAGCTCGGCGGCGCGGTGGAGAACGTCGGCCACAGCGAATTCGGCTACGCCCAGGTGCGCGCCCGCGGCCACTCGCAACTGCTGCGGGATATCGAAGATCACGTCACCGAAGAAGGCTTCGGCATGCTCGACGTGTGGATGAGCCACGGCGACCGCGTCGCCACGCTGCCCGATGGTTTCAAACTGATCGCCAGCAGCGGCAACGCGCCGATCGCCGGAATCGCCGACGAAGCGCGCGGCTACTACGGCCTGCAATTTCACCCGGAAGTCACCCACACCCGGCAGGGCCAGCGCATCTATGAGCGCTTCGTGCACGAGATCTGCGGCTGCGCCAGCGACTGGACGCCGGACAACATCATCGACGACGCCATCGCCCGCGTGCGCGAACAGGTCGGCGGCGACGAAGTCATCCTCGGCCTGTCCGGCGGGGTGGATTCCTCCGTCGTCGCCGCGCTGCTGCACCGCGCCATCGGCGACCAGCTCACCTGCGTGTTCGTCGACAACGGCCTGCTGCGCCTGCATGAGGGCGATCAGGTGATGGCCACTTTCGCGCGCAATATGGGCATCAAAGTCATCCGCGTGGATGCCGAGCAGCGCTTTCTCGCCGCGCTGGCCGGCGAAATCGATCCGGAGAAAAAGCGCAAAATCATCGGCAATCTGTTCGTCGAGATCTTCGAAGAAGAAGCTGGCAGGCTGAGCAATGCCAAATGGCTGGCACAGGGCACCATCTACCCGGATGTGATCGAATCCGCCGGTGCCGCCAGTGGCAAGGCGCACGTGATCAAGTCGCACCACAACGTCGGCGGGTTGCCCGAGCACATGAAGCTGAAACTGGTCGAGCCGCTGCGCGAGCTATTCAAAGACGAGGTGCGATGCATCGGTGTCGAACTCGGCTTGCCGGCGGACATGGTTTATCGCCACCCCTTCCCGGGGCCAGGGCTGGGCGTGCGGATTCTCGGTGAGGTGAAAAAGGAATACGCCGATTTGCTGCGTCGCGCCGATGACATCTTCATCGGCGAGCTGCGCAAGCACGATCTGTACGACAAGACCAGCCAGGCCTTCGCGGTATTTTTACCGGTGAAATCGGTTGGTGTAACCGGCGATGGGCGCCGCTACGATTGGGTTATCGCATTGCGCGCAGTGGAAACCATCGACTTTATGACCGCCAGATGGGCTCACTTGCCGTACGATTTTCTGGATGAGGTCTCACGGCGTATCATCAACGAAATCAACGGCATTTCCCGAGTCACCTACGATATCTCCGGCAAGCCGCCGGCGACCATTGAGTGGGAGTGACGGGAGCTCTTACAAACCTGCTTTTATGATACTTCGTAGGAGCGGCTTGCAGTCGCGAATGCGCTTACACGTTTCAGAATTCCCCATTCCGCACCACGTTGCCTTTGCTGATTATCTTGACAGTTTTAGGATGAACCGGTTCGTTATCCGGCAGTAGACCTTTGCCTTTCTCAATCACCTTGGCTGCGACACTGGTCAGTTTGCCTACTGTGTCCGATCCGGACAGCGCCTTGGCGTCACTGTAGTAGTCGAACCAGGGCAGGCCGGCACTCGTGTAATCATTGGCAGTCGGCGGCTTATGCGGTGGCTGGTGCCCTGTGATTGCCAGATATTGCGCGCTGTTGGCCAGATGGACGAAGCACCGGAAACCATTGTCCTGATCCCAGGCATCGATGCCGTACTCGTCCTCATAAATTTCCTGCCGCATCAAGCCGCCGGGAGCCAGTCCCATATCCGGGGCAGCGGATTCACAGAACGTGCGACTGAACATCGGCATCGCAAGGTAGTCCATGTCTGCGTGCACGGTTCGCTCAAAATGCTCGACGTAAACGTCATGCTTCATCGGGTAGACGCTGATCTGGAGTCCGCCATGTTCAGCCTTCCCGGTGATCTGCTCTTCCGCGCTGAAACCCTCACCCAGGGGCATGGCGACAAACTGCCGGATGAAATCTTCCGAGACGTTGAAACCATCCAGCCAGGGCTGCTCCGGTATCACCGCATAGTCCTGCGGATCATCCGAAAGCCCGTTGCTCCAGGGTTCCCCGGAAACCGCATTGATCTTGCCGGCGGCAATTTTGACGGCGCAGGGGTAGTCACCGGAGAAATTGATCCACAGTGCCTCTGACTGATACATGGGTATGAAGACACCACCATGTGTCCGCCAGGTATCAGGCAACTTGTTGGCAAAGTCATCCACGTGCTCCACCGGGAAACGACCCAGGCCCGGGGGGAGGGGGTATTCCCGGTTGTCATCCGGGATCCGAAGGGTGCGCTGGAAGTCGATGCTGCACATCGCTTTTTGGTGGACCTCAGGAAACCGGAAGGTCAGTTGGTTGTTCAGTAGTTCTATCATTGTCTTTTCTCCCCTGAGTCAAATTTCAGGTGTTACCAGTCGCCATCACGGACATCCCGGGCAATGCACAACAGGGCGTGATCCGGTGCGGATTTGAGCTGGCGGATCAGGTCAGCGAACAGTTGCGGCCGCTTCCGGATGATCTCCTGCAAATCCGACGAGACCTTGCCGGCCATTGCCAGCAGCACATCCGGGTCTTCGCCGAGCTCTTCGGCCAATGCCCGGATTTTCGCCTCGGATGGCGGCGCCACATCCCCGCGTTCTATCTTGCTGAGGTAGGCGGGCTCCACACCGATTCGCTGGGCGACCTGCCGGACGGAAAACCGCCGATCCTGTGATTTCAGGGCCTCGCGATGTTCACGGATGTATTCTCCGAATGTCATGTGTACTATATAGTACACATTCGTTTCCAAGGCAAGCTTTCTGGGTGATGCCGGTTGAATGTATTGCTAATGTGGGGTGGCCGTTGATAAAGGGGGCTTGATCTACACTGATATTCAGAGACGACCAACTAGAGGCAGCGAACGGCTTGTTAGCGCGTCCAGCA
>CBFCYW010000062.1:0-21631 GCA_965602395.1 uncultured Chromatiales bacterium | reverse complement strand
CGCAGCCGGGGTCGCCGCACAGCAGCGGCTGCTCGACGCACCGATCCTTTTGCAGGAGTTCCACGAAGTGGACCACGACCGCGACAACATGCTCCCACCCTCCCGGCAGCTGCTGCTGCACGGTCTGGGCGCCTGCGCGCTGGCCCTGCCGGTGCCGGCACTGCTGTGGTGGTGGCTGGCGGATGCGGTCGATCCACAGGTGCGCGCCCTGGCGCTGTTAGCCAGCACCTGCCTGCTGCTGGCCGGCTATCTGTACAGCGCGCGGCGCGGCTTCCGCACCGGCACCCGCACGGTGCACGAGGCGGTGCGCGCGGCGGCCAACGGCGAGGGTGGGGCGATCGCCAGCAGCGTATTCGGTGACGACCGCCAGCTGGTCGCAGAGATCACCAGCCAGCTGCACGTGGGAACCGATCTGCGCCGCCTGCACCAGCGCAACCAGCTGCTGCTGGACTCCGCCGGCGAAGGCATCTACGGGGTCGATCGCGAGGGCCACTGCACCTTCGCCAACCATGCCGCGGCACAGATGCTCGGCTACAGCGTCGACGAATTGCTCGGCGCCGACATGCACAAACTGGTGCACCACAGCGATGCCGACGGCCAGCCGCGCGATCCGGCGCTGTGGCCGGTGCGCCAGGTGATGGAGCTGGGTAGCGGCATGCGGGTGCGCGATGAAATGCTCTGGTCGAGTGGCGGCAGCGGCTTCCACGCCGCCTATTCGTCGCAACCGATCGTCGAGGACGGCGAGGTGCGCGGCGCGGTGGTGGTCTTCCAGGACATCACCGAATCCCTCGACATGGCCCGTCAGCTGCACTGGCAGGCCAGCCACGACTCGCTCACCGGGCTGGCCAACCGCCACGAATTTGAGCGCCGCGTCGACGCACTGCTGGAGCGCAGCGAGGGCGAGCACTGCCTGCTGTTCCTCGACCTCGACCAGTTCAAAGTGGTCAACGACAGCTGCGGCCACGCCGCCGGCGACGAACTGCTGCGCCAGCTCGGCGAGCTGCTCGGCCGGGTGCTGCGCCGCGGCGATCTGCTGGCGCGCCTCGGTGGCGATGAGTTCGGCGTGCTGCTCGCGGACTGCCCGATGAGCGACGCACGGCGCATCGCCGACAACCTGCGCCAGGTCGCCGAGGCCTATCGCCTGCCCTGGGACGGGCAGCTGTTCGCGGTCGGCGTGAGCATCGGCGCGGTGCCGCTGCGAGCCGGCGAGAACAGCCTCAACGAAGTGTTGCGCGCCGCAGACGCGGCCTGCTACGCGGCCAAGGAGGCGGGCCGCAACCGCATCCACGAGTTCGCTCCCGACGACGCCGAACTGGCCGAGCGCCAGGGCGAGATGCGCTGGGTGCAACGCCTGCACGATGCCTTCGAACACGACCGTCTGCGCCTCTACGCGCAGCCCATCGTCGCGGTCGAGCAGGCCAGCGGCATACCGCATCACTTTGAAGTGCTGGTGCGGCTGCTCGACGACGACGGCTCACTGGTGTCGCCCGGCCGATTCATGCCGGTGGCCGAGCGCTACAAGCTGATGCCGCAGCTGGATCGCTGGGTGATCGGCAACTGCCTGGAGTGGCTGTCGGCGCACCCGCAGGTGTTGCAGCGCCTGCAGATGGTGGCCATCAACCTCTCCGGGGCCACGGTTACCGACACCGAGTTTCGCACCTACCTGGCGACGCAGATCGAGTTCGGCCAGATCCCGCCGGAGAAGCTCTGCTTCGAGATCACAGAGACCACCGCGATCAGCGATCTCGATCGCGCCGCCGGCTTCATCTCCGAGCTGAAAACCCTCGGCTGCCGCTTCGCCCTCGACGATTTCGGCAGCGGCATGTCCTCATTCGGCTACCTCAAACGCCTGCCGGTGGATTACGTGAAGATCGACGGCAGCTTTGTGCGCGACATGTGCAATGACCCCATCGACCGGGCGATGGTCAAGTCGATCAATGAGATCGGCCACGTGATGGGCAAGCAGACGGTGGCCGAGTTCGTCGAGGACGAGGCGGTGATCGACGCCCTGCGCGAGCTGGGCGTGGATTACGCCCAGGGCTACGGCATCGCCGCGCCGGCGCCGCTGGCAGAGATGCTGCTCGCAGCCACCGGCAGCGACGAGCACGACGCGATACAGCGCGCCGGCAACGGCTAGTCGCGACGCAGCTCGCGCTTGATCGCCAGCGCTGCGGCGACCGCCGCATCGACATCCGCAGCGAGCAGATTGAAATGGCCCATTTTGCGCCCTGGCCGGGCCTCGGCCTTGCCGTAGAGGTGCAGGCGGGCCGCCGGGTTCTCCAGCAGCGCCTCCCAGCGCGGCGCAGAATCACCCCACAGATCACCGAGCAGATTGACCATCGCCACCGGGCTGAGCAGGCGCACATCGCCCGCCGGCAGGCCACAGAGCATGCGCACCTGCTGCTCGAACTGGGAACAGGCGGTGGCGTCGAGGCTGTAGTGCCCGGAATTGTGCGGCCGCGGCGCGATCTCGTTGACCAGCAGCTCGTCGTCCTCAGTGAGAAACAGCTCCACCGCCAGCACGCCGACGTAATCCAGCGCCTCGGCCAGCGCGGTGGCCATCTGCGTGGCGCGCCGCGCCACCCCCGGCTCGATCCGCGCCGGCACGCAGCTGACGTCGAGAATGCCGTCGGCGTGGCTGTTCTCCGCCGGCGGGAAGCAGCTGATCGCCCCGTCGGCACCGCGCGCCAGCAGCACCGAAACCTCCAGCGCCAGATCGACGCGCTGCTCCAGCACACAGGGCAGCATGCCGAAGGTGGCGAAGGCCTCATGCACGGCGTGTTCGCTGTGGCACAGCGCCTGCCCCTTGCCGTCGTAGCCGAGGCGCGCGGTCTTCAGGATCGCCGCGGCGCCGCGCATCGCCGCCCAGGCGGGAGCGATATCCTGCGGCGCGCGGACCTCGCGAAAGCGCGCCGTGGCCAGCCCGGCGCGGCGCGCGAAGGTCTTTTCGCGCAGCCGATCCTGGGCGATTTCGACGGCCTCCGCGCCGGGCCGCACCGGCAGCCGCGCGGCGAGCCGGCGCAGGCTGGCCGCGGGCACGTTCTCAAACTCGGTGGAAACCGCCGCGCAGCGATCGGCGAGGTCATCGAGAGCGGTCTGGTCGTCGTAACCGGCGCAGAGGTGGTCGCTGGCCAGCTGCCCGGCGGGGCTGAGCGGGTCCGGGTCGAGGACGATGACGCGGTAGCCCATATTCAGTGCGGCGATGGTGAACATGCGCCCGAGCTGGCCGCCGCCGAGCATGCCGAGGGTCGCGCCAGGGAGGATACGTGCGGTCATTGTCGGCTCGCTCAGTCTTGTGGTGGCAGGGTCATGGCCAGCGCATCGCGGCGCTGCGCCTCGCGGAAATCGGCCAGGCGCGCGGCCAGCGCGCTGTCCTCCACCGCCAGCAGGGAGACCGCGAACAGCCCGGCGTTGACCGCGCCGGCCTCGCCGATGGCAAAGGTCGCCACCGGCACGCCGCGCGGCATCTGCACGATCGAGTAGAGCGAATCCTGGCCCTGCAGGTGGCGACTGGGCACCGGCACGCCGAGCACCGGCAGGGTGGTCTTGGCCGCCAGCATGCCCGGCAGGTGGGCGGCACCGCCGGCGCCGGCGACGATGCAGGCCAGACCGCGCTGGCGCGCCGTGGCGGCGTACTCGAAAAGTAGATCCGGGGTGCGGTGAGCGGAGACCACGCGGTACTCGCAGGCGACGCCGAAATCCTCCAGCCGCTGCACCGCGTGGCGCATCACCGGCCAATCGCTGGAACTGCCCATCACCACGCCGACCCGCGCCGATCGATCGCCGCCCTTCGACTCGCTCATTGCCGTGTCCTCAGGTTTGCCGGCGCACGCATTGACGCGGCGCGCGACGAAAAACCGCAAATTGTCCCCAAAAGCCAGCCGGAAGGCCACTGCCAGCTGTGCGATGGCGTCATTTGGTCGCGCCCGGACGAGCGCGTGAGCACGCCGCGCCAATCCATTGGCGATTGCTTACAGCATCGGCGAGCTGCTAACTTGCGTTCGTTTTGCACCGCAACATAAAGGGAACTCGACATGTGGCGAAACGCGCGCCGTCGACAACAGAAAAGCGCTTCGCGAAGCGCCCGCAAGAGCAGCTCCGGCCGCGCCGGCAGCCGCCAAAAACGGCTTCGCAGCGGACTGCGGTCGATAGGGCAGCGGGCTGTGGTGGCACCGTTGCAGGCGCTCGGTCGACTGCCTGGGCGTTGCGCTGCAAGCCTGCGCGCCGCCTTCGCCGCACTGCACAAATTCCGCCCCTGGGGCAAGGCCGGAAAAACGCGCGGCGGCCGCCGACCGACGGGCGCGAAAGCGGCATCCAAAGCGGCGATTTCGGCACCGCGCCGCTGGCTGGCCGGGCTCGCCAGGCAGGCGCGGCGCATCCTGCCGCGGCGCCAGTCCGACGGGCGCACGAGCGGCGCGGCCGCCGACCGCAACCAAGCCCGCCAGACAAAAAATCGCGCCACCGCCGAGCAGTCCGCCGGCGCAGCAGCGAAGTCCGCCGAGCGACGCTTCGGCGCCAGCCTGGCGCCGGCCGATCGCTGCCTCAATCTGGCGCTGCAGGGCGGCGGCGCGCACGGCGCCTTCACCTGGGGGGTGCTGGATCGACTGCTGGATGAGCGCAAGCTGGGGTTCGAGGGCATCTCCGGCACCAGCGCCGGGGCGATGAACGCGGCGGTGCTGGCCCAGGGGCTGCTGGATGGCGGCCGCGAAGGCGCGCGCGCAGCGCTGCGCAGTTTCTGGCACTCGGTATCGCCGGCACTGCCGCTGTCGCCGCGCGCCAGCGAGGCGGCGCTCAACCTGACCCGCCATTTCTCTCCCTATCAGCTCAATCCGCTGGACGTCAACCCGCTGCGCGATACCGTTGAGCGCCACGTGGATTTCGCCGCGCTGCGCCGCCATTCACCGGTGAAGCTGTTCATCGCCGCGACGCGCGTGCGCAGCGGCTCGCTGGTGCTGTTTCGCGAAAGCGAACTGGACTGCGACCGGCTGCTCGCCTCGGCCTGCCTGCCCAGCGTGCACCGCGCGGTGGAGATCGACGGCGAGGCCTACTGGGACGGCGGCTTCAGCGCCAATCCGGCGATCTTCCCGCTGCTCGAAGACTGCCAGTGCCGCGACAATCTGCTGATCCTGCTGCAGCCGGTGGATAGCCCGCAGACGCCGCGCAGCAGCGAGGCCATCGCCGAGCGCATCGGCGAGCTGTCCTTCGGCAGCGCCTTCACCCGTGAGATGCAGGACATCGCCCGGCGCCGCGACCAACGCGGCGTGCGCTTCCATCTGGTTCAGGATGAGGAGCTGATGCTCGGCCTCAACCGGCGCAGCAAGTACGACACCCGACGCGCTTTCCTCGACTCACTGTTCGAGGCCGGGCGCGAGCAGACCGATGCCTGGCTGCGCCGCCATCGGCGCCACATCGGCCGCCGCGCCAGCATCGATATCGGCAAGCTGTTCGGCTGAGGACAGAGCATCGACAACTCGGGTAAAGTGCGCGCTTTTCGCCGCGGAGGCGCGCCATGTCCGAGGCCATCTTCGACAGCCAGATATCCAGCCTGCCGCTGCTGCACCGCGGCAAAGTGCGCGACTGCTACGCGGTCGGCGACGAGCACCTGCTGATCGTCGCCAGCGACCGCCTGTCGGCCTTCGATGTCATCCTGCCCACGCCGATCCCGGGCAAGGGCAAGCTGCTGACGCAGATTTCCGATTTCTGGTTCGACTTTTTCGCCGACGCGCTGCCCAACCATCTCGCCGATCTATCGCTCGACGAGGTGCTGCCGGACCCGGCCGAGCGCGCCCGCGCCGAGGGTCGCAGCATGCTGGTCAAGCGCCTCGACGCGCTGCCGGTGGAGGCGGTGGTGCGCGGCCATCTGATCGGTTCGGGCTGGAAGGACTACCAGCGCAGCGGGGCGGTCTGCGGCATCCGGCTGGCGGCCGGGCTGCAACTCGCGCAGCGACTGCCGGAGCCGATTTTCACCCCGGCCAGCAAGGCTGCGGTGGGCGAGCACGACGAGAACATCGACTTTGCCCGGATGGCCGGGATCGTCGGCGACGAACGCGCCGCGCAGCTGCGCGATACCAGCCTGATGCTGTACGCCCGGGCGCGCGACTACGCCGCCGCGCGCGGCATCATCATCGCCGACACCAAGTTCGAATTCGGCCTCGACGCGGCTGGCACGCTGACGCTGATGGACGAGGCGCTGACGCCGGATTCCTCACGCTTCTGGCCGGCCGATGAGTGGCGCCCGGGCAGCAACCCGTCGAGCTTCGACAAGCAGATCGTGCGCGATTATCTGGAGACGCTGGATTGGGACAAGAGCGCGCCGGGGCCACAACTGCCGCAGGCGGTGCTGGATCGCACCCTGGCGCGCTATCGCGAGGTGGTCGAGCGGCTCAGCGGCGAAGCGCCGCGCGCCTGATTCACTGGCTGGCGGCATCCAGCGACCAGTGGCAGTCGGCCTGCAGGCCGTCTTCGAGCTGCGCCAGGCGCAGCCGGCAACAGTCGCTAACGAAGGCGCTGAGCTGCTGCGCCATGCGCTCATCGAGCTTGTTACCACTGTGGCTGACGCGCAGGCGCATGCAGACTTCGCCATCGCCATAGGCCAGTTGCAGCTCGACGTGCAACCAGGCGTCGCCGCAGGTCTGCAGCGCTCGCTGGCGGGCCTCGGCGCTGGCCGGAAGATCGAGCCCGAGGGCGCCGCCATCGAGCGCAAGATCGTACATTTTCGCCAGCAGTTGCCGCAGGCTGCGGCCGCGAGCCGTGTCGATCAGTTGCAGCTCGCGCAGCTGGCTCACCAGGGCAATGACCGGTGCGGCGTTGCCCAACTGCGCGCCGCGCTGGGTGGCGCTGAGCTCCCAGCCGCCGGCGCGCTGATCCCGCACGACGCTGATGGCATTGCGCACGGGCGGCTGCACGCGACCGCCGAACAGCCGCTGCTCGCAGGGCAGCGCTACCATGCTGATGTCATCGGCCTGCGGCTCGCCGGCGCAGAAGCGCTGTAGTGCGCCGCTCACCGAATCGACCACGCGACCGCGCGGAGCCCCCTTCACCAGGCGCTCCAGGCGGGCGCTGCCGAAGGCCTCTCCGCGCGGGTCGCAAGCCTCGGTGACACCGTCGGAGGTGAGCACCAGCAGCGTGCCATCGAGCGCCGGCAGGCTGGCGAAGACATAGTCCCCGGCGCCGCTGTCGAGCACGCCCAGCGGCAGCCCGGTGGATGCGATGCGGCGCTCGACCCCGCCGCCATCGGGCCCCAGCAGGAGGCCGTCGGGCATGCCGCAATTGCACACGTCGAAGCGATCCAGCGAGGTCGGCAAGACCACGTAGATGCCGGCCATGAACAGCCCGGTGGGCATCAGCTGGCGCAGCTTGGTGTTGATTCCGGCGAGTATCTGCGCCGGCGGGAAACCCTTGGCGAGCATCGCCCGGAAGACCTGCGAGGCCGGCATCGCGCCCAGTGCCGCACTCAGCCCGTGGCCGGTGAAATCCCCCAGCAACAGGTGCAGATCGCCATTTTCGGCGTAGCCCACCAGCAGCAGATCACCGCAGAAGGTGCTCGCCGGGCGCTGCAACTGCTCCAGCCCCGGGGGTTGCGCGTTGCCGCGCAGCACCGCGCTGCTGAGCACTTCTTCGGCGATTTCCTGCTCGCGCTGGATATGCTGATGCAGCTGCCTGAATTCATGGTGCATGGCGCGCCGGCGGATCAGTGCGTGCAGCTTGTAGGCGAGCATCGCCGGATCGTAGGGCTTGCCGAGCACATCGTCGCCGCCGGCTTCGATGCAGCGCCGCAGTTGATCGGGGTTGATGCTGGTGAGGAACACCACCGGGATGAAATCCTGCGGATCGTGTGCCTTGATGCGACGGGTCGCCTCCAGCCCGTCCATGCGCGGCATCACCACATCCATGAAGACGATGTCCGGGCTGCTCTCGACGAAGCGCTGCAGCGCCTCTTCACCGTTTTCGGCTTCGACTACGGCGTAATCGAGACTCTCCAGCAGGTTGCGCAGCAACAGCCGCTGGGAGCGGTTGTCCTCGACCACGAGGGCAGTGCCCAGCGGCGCAGTATTGGCGACAGAGATCGCACCGTGCGAAGCGCTCATCGGTTCTCTTCTTGTTGAATATCTTGCCCGCTGGTTCCGGCTCGCCGACTCGGGTTCGGCAGCACCGCGACTGTAGCAGCCGCCAGCGCCTCCCTGCGCACCGTCCGTGGGTGCATTTCACCATTCCCTGTGAATCGGCCGCGCGACGGTCAACTTGAACCACATTTACAGGCTGCACGCGGCGTTGCGGGCGCTGTTACAATGCGCCACTCGCCGCCCGACCGGGCGGCCGCGCAACGGGATATTCCGAAATGAAAATCAAGGCAATGGCGCTAGCCCTGGCCTGCGCTGCGGGGCTTGCCAGCGCACCGGCGGCACAGGCCAACGAGCTGATCATCGGCGCCAAGGTGGGACTGCTGGACTTCGACGCCAACGGCTTCGACAACACCTTTACCGGCGGCCTGCAACTGGGCTATGAATTCCTCGATCTGGCGGTCGTCGATCTGGCCGGCGAGCTGGAAATAACCCGCTCGCTGAGCGCCGGCGACGCCCCCGGCGGCGACTACGACTACAGCGCCCTGGGCGCCTTCGTCAGCGCCCGCAGCGCGGGGCCGATCTACGTCATCGGCCGCATCGGCTTCATCGATGGCGACGTCGATTACAGCGCCGGCGACGATCAGAGCGACAGCGGCGTCGCGCTCGGCCTGGGCTTTGGCTCCTCGGTGGGTTTGCGCTGGGAGCTGGAGATGACCACCTACGATCTCAACGACAGCGACGCCACCCTGTTCACCTTCGGCCTCAGCTTCTGAGGCCGAGGCGCAGCGCCCGGGCGGGTCTTCAGTTGACCCGCGGCGCCAGTTCGCCGCTGGCGTAGCGGTCGACCATCGACTCCAGCGAAACCGGCCGGATGCGGCTGGCCTGGCCGGCGGCACCGAAGGCTTCGAAGCGCGCGCGGCAGATCTCGCCCATCGCCTCGGTACCGGCCTTGAGGAACTTGCGCGGGTCGAAATTGGCCGGGTTGTCGTGCAGATGCCGGCGCGCCGCGCCGGTGGCCGCCATGCGCAGATCGGTGTCGATGTTGACCTTGCGCACGCCGTGGCGGATGCCCTCGCAGATCTCCTCGACCGGCACGCCGTAGGTCTGGCTCATGTCGCCGCCGTAGCGGTTGATGATCGCCAGCCACTCCTGCGGCACCGAGCTGGAGCCGTGCATCACCAGGTGGGTATTGGGGATGCGCGCGTGGATCTGCCTGATGCGCTCGATGGCGAGAATATCGCCGCTCGGCGGGCGGCTGAACTTGTACGCGCCGTGGCTGGTGCCGATGGCGATCGCCAGCGCATCGACGCCGGTTTTCGCCACGAAATCGGCGGCCTCTTCCGGATCGGTCAGCAGCTGGTCGGCGTCCAGCCTGCCCTCGGCGCCGTGGCCATCCTCCTCGCCCATCTCGCCGGTTTCCAGCGAACCGAGGCAGCCCAGCTCACCCTCCACCGAACAGCCCACGGCGTGGGCCAGCTCGACCACCTTGGCGGTAACCGCGACGTTGTAGTCGTAGCTCGCCGGGGTTTTCATGTCGGGCATCAGCGAGCCATCCATCATCACCGAGCTGAAGCCGGACTGGATCGAGCGCAGGCAGACCGCCGGCTCCGAGCCGTGATCCTGATGCATCACCACCGGGATATGCGGGTACATCTCCACCGCCGCGGCGACCAGATGGCGCAGAAAGGGCTCGCCGGCGTATTTTCTCGCCCCCGCCGAGCCCTGCAGGATGACCGGCGCATCGACCGCATCGGCGGCCTGCATGATCGCCTGGATCTGCTCCAGATTGTTGACGTTGAAAGCGGGCATGCCGTAGCCATTCTCGGCGGCGTGGTCGAGCAGCTGGCGCAGTGAGATCAGGGCCATCGGAGTCACTCCAGAGTTATCGAAACCGGGCTGTCGCCGAACGCGGCGACGGCGCGCGACCAGTGATTGCGCGCTGAAATTCCTGCCGATGTGGAGCGGCGCCGACCGTTGTCACGCGGGCGTGGCATCCGCGCGCCGGTCGTGGGCACTTTGCGCACCCTAGCAAACCGCGCCGCGATGTCTATCACCCCGATGGGCCAGGCCGGCGGGGTTGCCGCAGCGCTCAGGCGTCGACGCCCCGCTGCGCCGCGGTGGCGGTGGCGGTAGCGGCACGCGTGGCGGTGGACAGCTCGGACAGCCCCGCCGCCGCGCTGACGAACTGCTCGCAGAGCGCCGCCTCATCGTCCAGCAGCACCGGCTTGCGCAGCAGCGCGACAGTGAACACGCTGCCCTCGCCGGGCCGCGATTCAACGCTCAGATTGCCGCCGTAGCGGCGCACCAGTCCGTAGCTGATCGACAGCCCCAGACCGGTGCCCTCACCTTGCCCCTTGGTGCTGTAAAAAGGGTCGAAGATCCGGTCCAGCCGCTCGGCGGGGATGCCGCAGCCGTTGTCGGCGACGCGGATCAACACGCCGTGATCCTCCCAGTCGCGCGTGCTGACCAGCACTTCGCCACCGGCGTCATCCACCGCGTGAATGGCGTTGACCAGCAGATTGACCAGCACCTGCTGCAACTCCTGCGGATTGATGCACACCGCGATACCGGCGCAGCAATCCAGCTCCACAGGGATACCGGCGCGCCCGGCCAGATGCCCGACCAGCTTGCCGGTGCGCTCGACCAGGCGGTTCACATCGACCTCTTCGAGATAACCGGCGTACTGCTGCGGGCGGGCGTACTGCAGCAGGTTGTTGACGATGTCGCGGATGCGGTCGATCTGCTCGTCGATCAGCTCGATCTCGTCGCGCACGCAATCGGCGTGCTCGCCCAGTTCGGCGCGGATCACCTCCAGATTGCCGAGAATCACCGCCGTTGGATTGTTGATTTCGTGGGCCACGCCGGCGGTCAGCTCGCCCAGCGCGGCCAGTTTTTCGGCCATCACCAGCTGCTTGCGGGTCTGGCGCAACAGCTGGATGCTGCGTTGCAGATCCTCGTTCTTGCGGCGCAGCTCGGTGGTGCGCTCGTCGACCTTCTGCTCCAGCTCGTCGGCGGCCGCGCTGATCTGCCGGTGCTGGCGCTGCAGCAGATGCAGCATGGCATCGAATTCGCGCGCCAGAGTGCCGATCTCATCCTGCGAATCCAGCTCACCGATGCGCACATCCTCGCCGCGGCGGGTCGCCTGCACCACCCGCGCCATCGCCTCCACCGGGCGGAAGATCGATTTTGCACCGCGCACCACCAGCGCCGCGCTGAGCGCCACAAAACCCAGCGCCAGCGCCAGCAACACCGCCGCCGCCTGCCAGAAAAAGGTGCGATAGGGCGCCTCCAGATAGCCGGCGTAGAGCATCCCGACGCGCTCGCCGGCGACGTCGAAAATCGGCTCGTAGGCGGAGATGTACCAGTCGTTGACCACGAAGGCGCGGTCGATCCAGTTCTCGCCGCGGCCGAGCACCTGCTCGCGCACCTCGCGCGAGACCCGCGTGCCCAGCGCGCGCTCGCCGGCCTTCAGCGGCACATTGGTGCTGATGCGCACGTCGTCGAGAAACACGGTGACCGTGCCGATACTGCCCTCGCGCAGGCTGCCGGGGCCGTAGACCAGATCGCGGATGGCATCGACGAAGGCGAAGTTGCGATTCAACAGCACGCCGCCATCGAGCAGCGCGAGCACCGCGCCGTCGCGCTCGCGCACCGGATAAACGGCGCGGATCAGCATGCCGCGATCCTCGACGCGGCGCGCGCTGGGCACCGCCCGCGGCGTCGCCACCAGCGGCAGGCGCACGCCCTCGGCGAGGCCGTGGCGACGCAGCGCCTCGGCGTCGAAAATCTCCACGCCACTGGCCGGCTGGCCGGCGCGCGCACGCGCCAGCAGCGGTGAATCCGCGACGCTGTCGGGCGCCGCGGCATCGCGCACCTGCAAATAGGAAAAGCCGGCGCCGTCGCGCAGCTCGTCGAGTCGGGATTCGATCGCCGCCGCGTCGCCGCGCTCCAGCGCGGTGCGCAGGGCGTAGGATTCGGCCAGCCGGCCGAGCCGGTCGAGGTAGCCCTGGCGCAGCCGCAGGAACACATCGTGGGCCACCGAGAGATCGGTGTTGACCTTGATATAGAGCTGCTCGTAGGCGAACTGCCCGCCCCAGTAGAGGACCACCGCCAGCCCCACCGGCGTGGCCAGCAGTATCGGCGCCAGCGACAGCGCCAGCAGCTTGTAGCGAAAGGTGCGCCGGATCGGCGCGATCAGGCGGTGCAGCAAGCCGCCGACAGCGGCGCTCACGACGGGCCCGCGGCCGCCCCGGCGCGCTCGTCCTGCCAGGCGCGCAACTTGCGCTCCAGGGTCTTGCGCGCGATGCCCAGTCGCCGCGCGGCCTCGGACTTGTTGCCGCCAGCCTCGTCGAGCACGCCGAGAATGTGCCGCCGCTCGACGTCCTCCAGCCGCTGTGGCGCGGCGACCGGCGCCGCGGCGCTGCGCGCGGCCGGCTCGTGCAGCCCGAGGCATTGCGCCGGGGCGCGGCCAAGCAGCAGGCTGCGCTCCATGACATTCTTGAATTCGCGCACATTGCCCGGCCAGTGGTAGCCGGCCAGCGCACCCAGTTCGAGCGCGCCGTAGCTCGGCCGGGCGATGCCCAGCTCAGCGGCCAGTGTGGCGAGAAAATGCTGCGCCAGCACCGGCAGATCCTCCGGCCGCTCGCGCAGCGAGGGCATGCGGATGGTGAGCACGTTGAGCCGATAGTAGAGGTCTTCGCGAAAGCGCCCGGCGGCGACCTCATCGCCGAGATCGCGATTGGTGGCGGCGATGATGCGCACATCGACCGGAATCTCGCGGTTGGCGCCCACCGGGCGAATCACCCGGTCCTCCAGCACGCGCAGCAGCTTGGCCTGCATCGCCAGCGGCATCTCGCCGATCTCATCGAGAAACAGGGTGCCACTGTCGGCGTAGGTAAACAGGCCATCGCGGGCGCGGTGGGCGCCGGTGAAGGCGCCGCGGGCGTGGCCGAACAGCTCGCTCTCCAGCAGCTCGGGGGAGATCGCGCCGCAGTTGATCGGCACGAAGCTGCCGCCGCGGCCGCTGTGGCCGTGGATGGCGCGCGCCGCCAGCTCTTTGCCGGTGCCGGACTCGCCTTCCACCAGCACTGTCGATGGCATCGGCGCGACGCGGCGGATGATCTCGTCGACCTCGCGGATGACTGCCGATTCGCCGATCAGATCGTGGCCTTCGTAGATGCGCGCCTCCTGGCGGCGCAGCACGAAGTTTTCCCGCGCCAGGCGCAGCTGATCCATGCAGCGCTCCACCGCGGCGAGGATCTGTTCGGCGCGAAACGGCTTGAGGATGAAATCCGCCGCACCGGCGCGCAGCGCGGCGATGGCGGTATCCAGATCGGCGTGGGCGGTGATGAAGATCGCGCAGGCGTTGTCGCCCTGTTCGCGCAGGGCCTGCAGCCACTCGACGCCGCTGCGCCCGGGCAGGCGGATGTCGGAAATGATCAGATCGAAGTGGCAGCGCTGCTGCAACACCTCGGCGGCGGCCACGTCGGCAGCCGTCTCCACCAGCGCGAAGCGCGGGGCGAGGATTTTCTGCAGGAAGTTGCACATGCCCGGCTCGTCATCGACGACCAGCACCGAGCTGAGCGGCCAGCTGGCGGCGCTGCCGCCGCTCGTGCTGGCAGCGGCGGGTTGTTCATCCCGGGAGGACGCCACCGGTATGTCTGCAAGTGTTTCCACTGACTCGAAAACCCTCGGGCGTGACTGCGCCAAATGGGCTTGGAGTGGCAAAAAGGCGCCCGAAATCCACAAGCCCTGAATCAAAATGCGCCGGCGCGGCTGCGCCGAACGGGTTCATATTGACCCAAGTGAGGCCGGCCTGCAAAGGGCTTGGATAGGCGGGATCAGCGCTGCGAACGCAACGCTGGGAATGGGCCGCAGCGAGCTGAGCGGCAGGCGACCGAGGTCGCCAGCAATGGGCAGCCAACAATGGGCCGCCAGCAATGGGCCGTTCAACGCGGCCCGTTCGGCTGGACTTGCCAGCCCGGCTCGGCGATCTCGGCGAACGATAATCCGCTCGCCAGGCTGGCGACCGCCGCTAGTGGCCACCAGCGCGGGCGGCGTCGCCCTCGCCCTCGCCACCGCCTGGCGCCGGCGCCCGGTCGTCCTCCAGCGCGCCGCGCTCGGCCTGCTCATCAAACCACAGCGGGTGGTGGCTGCGCGCCCAGTTGGCGTCGACGTAGCCATCGCGCATGGCGCGCAGGGTGCCACGCACCGACAGCGCCATGTAGATGTGGCCGAAGACAGTGGCCGTCATCAGCAGTGCGCTGATCGCGTGCACGATCACCAGCAGCTGCAGCAGGGCGCGATCCTGCACCAGATGAGCAAACAGCATCGCCAGACCGCTGACGGAAAGTGCCACGCCGAGCAGCACGACAATCCAGAAGAGGATCTTTTCACCGGCGTTGAAAAAGCCCGCCGGCGGGTGGCCTTCGCCGATCAGCCCACCGAGTCGAAACAGCCATTTGAAATCCACCGCGGCGGGCAGGTTGCGCGCCACGAAAAGCAGGAAAAAGACCAGCAGTGAAGCGGCGAACACTGGCCCGCTGAGTTCGTGGATCTGTTGCGACAGCGCCGCCAGCGTGCCGAAGGCCTGCTTGCCCATCCACGGCAGCAACAGATAGCGCCCGGTGAAAATAACCAGCCCGGTGAGGGCGAGCACCAGCATGCTGATCGCCATCACCCAGTGGGTGACCCGGCGCATGGCGTCGAAGCGCCGCAGCCGCTGACCGCTCTCGCCGCCGGGAATCGGCACCGAGGGGCGGATCAGCGCCAGCAGCAGCACCGCGCCGAAGGCCGCCAGCAGCAGCCAGCCACCGGTGGGGATCAGCTCGTCGCGGCGAAACAGACGCCACTCCTCACCGTCCGGATTGACCAGCTCGCCGGCGTTCATCTGCCCGACTTGCGTGCTGCCGGCGAAGCCGGGCTGCTCGCGCTGGCGCACCTTGTTCCACAGTTCAGCGGCCGGGTTGACCACGGTCGCGGGTTTTTCGCGCTCGAAGGCGGCGGCATTCCGGGGCTCCTCCGCCTGCGCCAGTGGTGGCAGCAGAGCGCCACTCAGCAACAGCGACAACAGCAACAACAGCGCGCGCATGTACACCTCACCAATCTACGCCCGCGACGCAGAAGCGCCGCGGGCGGGGCTAAACGAACCCGGCAGTGGCTCAGGAACCGCTGCCGAGGGTCTGCTTCTGGATGCTGACGCCGCGCTGCATGGCGCTGGCGCCGCGCCTGACCACGCGGGTGCGGTAGACGTCGGCGATCATGTCGGCGTCGCCGGCGAGCAGCGCTTTGGTCGCGCACATCTCGGCGCAGGCCGGCAGCTTGCCTTCGGCGAGGCGGTTGCTGCCGTACTTCTGCGCTTCGGCGGCGCCGTGGTTCTCCTCCGGGCCGCCGTTGCAGAAGGTGCACTTGTCCATCTTGCCGCGGGTGCCGAAGGCGCCGTCCTGCGGGAACTGCGGCGCGCCGAAGGGGCAGGCATAGAAGCAGTAGCCGCAGCCGATGCAGATGTCCTTGTCGTGCAGCACGACGCCATCTTCGGTGGTGTAGAAGCAATCCACCGGGCAGACGGTCGCGCAGGGCGCATCGGAGCAGTGCATGCAGGCCACCGACAGCGAGCGCTCTCCGCTCTCGCCATCGTTGATGGTCACTACGCGGCGGCGATTGACGCCCCAGGGCACTTCGTTCTCGTTCTTGCAGGCGGTCACGCAGCCGTTGCATTCGATGCAGCGCTCGGCGTCACAGTAAAATTTCATTCGAGCCATTGATCTGATCTCCGCTTTAGTCGGGCCGCATCAGGCCTTGCTGATCCGGCACAGGCTGCATTTGGTTTCCTGCATCTGGGTCACCGAGTCGTAGCCGTAGGTGAAGGCGGTGTTGGCCGCCTCGCCGAGGACGTAGGGATCGGCACCGGCCGGGTACTTGTCGCGCAGATCCTTGCCCTGGAAGTGCCCGGCGAAGTGGAACGGCAGGAAGGCGACGCCGGCGGCGACGCGCCGGGTGACCAGTGTCATCACCTTGATGCGCGCGCCCTCGGGGGTTTCGACCCAGACCATGTCGCCGTCGCTGACGCCGGCATCGTTGGCATCGCGCGGGTGCAGCTCGACGAACATGTCCTGCTGCAGCTCGGCCAGCCAGGGGTTGGAACGGCTCTCGTCGCCGCCACCCTCGTACTCGACCAGTCGCCCGGAGGTGAGGATTACCGGGAATTCCACGCTGTAGTCCGTGGCCTGCACCGAGCCGTAGCGCGTGGGCAGGCGGTAGAAGGACTTGCGGTCCTCGTAGGTGGGGTACTTGTCGACCAGATCGCGACGGCTGGTGTACAGCGGCTCGCGGTGGATCGGTACCGGGTCCGGGAAGGTCCACACCACCGATCGGGCCTTGGCGTTGCCAAACGGCGAGCAGCCGTGGGCGATGGCTACGCGCTGGATGCCGCCGGAGAGGTCGGTCTTCCAGTTCTTGCCCTCGGCGGCCTGCTTTTCGGCGTCGCTGAGGTCATCCCACCAGCCGAGGCTCTTGAGCATGTCGGCGCTGAATTCCGGGTAGCCGTCCTGGATTTCCGAGCCCTTGCCGTAGCTGCCCTCGGCGAGCAGGTTGACGCCGTTGCGCTCGACGCCGAAGCGCGCGCGGAAGGTCAGCCCGCCGTCGGCGACGTTCTTGCTGGTGTCGTAGAGGTTGGGGGTGCCGGGGTGGCCCATCTCGGCGGTACCCCAGCAGGGCCAGGGCATGCCGTAGTAGTCGCCGTCCGCCGGGCCGCCCTCGGCCTTGAGGGTGGTGTAGTTGAAGCTGCCCCAGTTTTTCTGGTGCGCCTTGAGGCGCTCGGGGCTCTGCCCGGTGTAGCCGATGGTCCACATGCCGCGGTTGAATTCGCGGGTGATGTCTTCGATCAGCGGCTCGTCGTCGCTCACCGCGATGTTTTTGAACATCTGCTCGGCAAAACCCAGCTTGGCCGCCATCTTGTACATGATGGTGTGATCGGGCAGCGATTCGAACAGCGGCTCGATCACCCGATCGCGCCACTGGATGGAGCGGTTGGAGGCGGTCACCGAGCCGTAGGTCTCGAACTGCGTCGAGGCCGGCAGCAGGTAGACGCCGTCGGTGCGATCGTGCATCACTGCGGTGGCCGTCGGATAGGGGTCGATCACCACCAGCAGATCGAGCTTTTCCATCGCCTCTTTCATGTCCGGGCCGCGGCTCTGCGAGTTGGGCGCGTGACCCCAGAAAACCATGCCGCGGACGTTGTCCTGCTGGGCGATGTTGGCCTTGTCCTCGAGCACGCCATCGATCCAGCGCGACACCGGGATGCCCTTGGTATTGATCGGCGAGACGTCTTTGCCGCCGGCCTGCTCGTAGCTGCCGGAATCGAACTGGCCCTTGATCCACTCGACGTCCAGATCCCAGACCTTGGCCCAGTGCTTCCAGGCACCGTCGGAGAGGCCGTAGTAGCCCGGCAGGGTGTGCGACAGCACGCCGAGGTCGGTGGCGCCCTGGACATTGTCGTGGCCGCGGAAGATGTTGGTGCCACCGCCGGACACGCCCATATTGCCCAGTGCCAGCTGGAAGCTGCAGTAGGCGCGGGTGTTGTTGTTGCCGATGGTGTGCTGGGTGCCGCCCATGCACCAGATGAAGGTGCCGGGGCGGTGCTCGGCCATGGCCCGCGCGGCGGCCTTGACCTGTGCCTCCGGCACGCCGGTGACGCGCTCGACCTCGTCCGGCGTCCACTTCGCCACCTCGGCGCGGATCTCATCCATGCCGTAGACGCGCTGCTGGATGAACTGCTTGTCCTCCCAGCCGTTTTCGAAGATGTGCCAGAGCATGCCCCAGATGATCGGCACATCGGTGCCGGGGCGGATGCGCAGGTAGATATCGGCGTGTGCCGCGGTGCGCGTGAAGCGCGGGTCGATGACGATCAGCGGCGCGTTGTTTTCCTCTTTGGCCTTGAACACGTGCTGCAGCGACACCGGGTGCGCCTCGGCCGGATTGCCGCCGATGATCAGGATCGCCTGCGAATTGTGGATGTCGTTATAGGAGTTGGTCATCGCCCCGTAGCCCCAGGTATTGGCTACCCCGGCGACGGTGGTCGAATGGCAGATGCGCGCCTGGTGATCGACGTTGTTGGTGCCCCACATGGCGGCAAACTTGCGGAACAGGTAGGCCTGCTCGTTGTTGTGCTTGGCCGAGCCGAGCCAGTAGATCGAATCCGGCCCGGACTCGTCGCGAATCTGCAACATTTTGTCGCCGATTTCGCCGATCGCCTCCTCCCAGGAAACCTTCTGCCACTTGCCGTCGACCAGTTTGGTCGGGTATTTCAAGCGCCGCTCGCCGTGACCGTGCTCGCGCACCGAGGCACCCTTGGCGCAGTGTGCGCCGCGGTTGAAGGGGTGATCGAAGGCCGGTTCCTGACCGGTCCAGACACCGTTCTGCACCTCGGCGATGATGCCGCAGCCCACCGAGCAGTGGGTGCAGATGGTGCGCACCGTCTCCACCGCGCCGGTGCCCGGGGCCGCGGCGGCGCGGGCGCGCGACATCATCCCCGGCGCGGCGCCGCTGGCCAGCACCGCGCCACCGGCAGCGAGACCGGAATTGCGCAGGAACTGGCGGCGGCTGACGGCGATGCCGTCGCCGCCCTCGGCACGCGGCGCGGCCTGCGGATCACTGGAGGTTTTTCTCAGCTTCATGGTGTTCTCCCGTCGAGCGCCGGGGCGACAACCGGCCCGCGCGCTTGCAGTGTTTTTCGGGCCAACACCGCACCCACACAGCGCGGCAACCAGCCCTGGGCATCAAGCAATTTATCTATGCTTTCAGCGACTTGTAATAATCGAGCACGTGCGGCGTCACCCGATAGCCGGCGCTGGTCGACTCATCGCCAGTCGCTTCGGCGGCCGCTTGCGCGGCGACCGGCGTGGCCGCCACGGCGGCGGCGACCGGTGCCGCGGCCATGCCGCGCAGAAAACCGCGGCGCTGCTGCCGGGCCTGATCCTCGGGTCGTTGGTCTCGTTCGCTCATCTCGCTGAACCTCCAGTGGCATTGCTCACAGCTTGAGTTCGAAAAGCTGTGTTTCGAGATCGTGAAAGGCGGCGCCAAAACGGCCGACCGCACAATAGAAGCAGGCCGCCTCGGCCTCCTGCAGATCGCCCCAGAAACGCCCCGCCCAGGGCGCCAGATGGCGGCGGAAGAAGGCCTCCTGCCGGGCGCTGGCGAGGCCGTCCTCGATACACATCGAGAGCACTTCGCAGAGCGCGGCGACGTGATCTTCCGGCTCGTGGACATCGCTCTGGCGGGCAAAGCCGAGTTGGGCCAGATCCTGGCGCAGCACGCCCAGCGGCTGCTCCATGAGGAAACCGGTCTGATACCAGGAGCCGTAGGGCACCAGCTCGCCGCGGCCCAGGCCGATGAACAGCGCGTGAAATTCCTCGCCGGCGGCCTGCGGCGAGGTGCCGGCGGCGGCCAGGCCGAGCAGGCGCAGAGAGGTGGCCAGCTCGTCTTCGCCGGGCCGTTCGGCGACGTGGTGCGTGGACAGGTGGGCGAGCAGGGCGGCATCCGGCGGCTCGCGCAGCAAGCGCCCCAGCAGCCCGTAGGCGTTGGCGCGCAGGCGATCGTCGTCGGAAATCATTGGCCGCGCCGCCGCAGCGGACGCGGCGCCGACGGCTTCGTCCACGGCCTGTGGCGATCGCTCGCCGCAGACACCTGTGGTGCTCGTCATAGAATTATTCCTCTCTCCCGAAAACTAACCTAGCAAGCTGCGATCCGCGCAAAAGCGGAAAATAAACCGTAAAAATCCACCAATCGACCATCGCTACGGCCAGAACACTGTGCGACTGGTCACACTTGACCGGGTCAAGCTGTCCAGCGGGTCAGAACGGCCAACAACTGCTTCAGCCGGCAGCCACTGCCGGCAGCCATTCACAGATCACCACTGCGCATCATGTCCGCCACGCGGCAGTCCTCACACATTTCCAGCCGCGCCAGCGCGCCCTCGGCGCTGAACATGGCGTGGCCGGAGAGCTTGTCGCGCATCCGCTCGATGACGCTGCGCGTGGCGAAGGGTTTGCCGCAGCTGCGGCAGCAGAAGGGTGGCTCCTCGTGCAGCACGCGGCGGCGGCGGCGCACGGCCGGGTCGTTGAGCAGCCGTGCCTGCAGGCGGATGGCATCCTCCGGGCAGGCGCCGCGGCACAGCCCGCACTGCAGGCAGCGATCCTCAAAAAAGCCCAGTTGCGGCAGGCCGTCGCCCGGGGTCAGCGCGCCGGAGGGGCAGACCGCGACGCAGGACTGGCACAGGGTGCAGGCGTCGCTGTCGATCTCGATCTGGCCGAAGGGCGCGAAATCCGGCAGTGGCGTCAGCGCCTGCGCCTGCGGCGCGTGCCGCCAGAGGTGGTCGAGCGCGGCGAACACATCGGCGCGCTTGGCACCCTGCGGCGCGTGCTCGGCGACCGGGATCGCCGGCATCGCCGCGTTGTCGGCGTCGCAGTCGCCGCCCCAAAAGGCCACCGCCGGCGGGTAACCGAGCCCCTCCAGCGCGGCGTTGGCCACCGCCATCTGCTCATCCAGCACCGCCAGCGACTGCGCCGGCTCGCCACCGCCGCGCACCAGCAGCACCGCCGCCGCGCCCCAGGCCAGCGCTGACAGCCACAGATCCAGCCCGGCGCCGGCCAGCTCCTCCAGCGCCAGCCGCTGCCAGCCGGCGGGCAGCTCGACGCCGTCGACGCGCGCCGCGCCGGCCTCGCGATCGTGTACCAGCAGCACCTGTGGCGCGCCGCCGCGCCCGGCCAGCAGGCGCTCGCGCAGCGCGCCGAGGGTTTCGACCGGCGGCGGGTAGGCGTAGCGGATCGCACCGCTCGGGCAGGCGGTGGCGCAGGCGCCGCCGCCCTGACACAGCCAGGGGTCGATCTCGACGCGCTCGATCAGATCGCTGATGGCCTCCGCCGGACAGGCGTCGAGACAGCGCCGGCAACCGGCCTGACCGCGCCGGCCGCGGGCGCAGATATCGGCGACGTAGTGGGTGTACTGCGGCTTTTCGAAGGTGCCGATCCACTCCGGCAGCTCGGCCAGCAGCGCGGTCAGATCGGCGTCCGCGGCAGCCTGAAAGTAGCCGTCCGGCAGCAGCCTGCGGCCGAGCAGCGGTGGCTCCAGCAGATCGACCACCAGATCCGCCGCCAGCAGGCTCTGCGCACCGCCGGCGCCATCGAGCTGCAGGCTGAAATCGCCGAGGTGACCGGACAGCGCCAGCTCGGCGCGCTGCGCGCGATACAGCGGGCGGATGCGCGCGCCGCCAGCGCTGCCGTCGCCGACCACCACCGCACTGGGCTGCAGGCCGTCGGGCAGCGCCGCGCTGGCGGCGGCGACGCGCTCGGCATCCCCCACCAGCAGCACCCGGCCGCGGGCGCGATAGGCGATCAGGCCGGTGGGCGGCTGCCGCGTGCCCGGCGCGTCGCCGAGGCTTTGGCGCAGGTCATCGATGGTGTATTCGCTCATTGGCGGCCTCCGCGCGTGTCGTCGTCGCCGGGCTCCGCCGGCAGTGGCTCGCCACCGCCAGCGGCGCGCTGATCGCTTTCGGTTTCGGATTCGGTTTCGGC
>CBFCYW010000061.1:0-21682 GCA_965602395.1 uncultured Chromatiales bacterium | reverse complement strand
GGTCGGGACGTGAAGTATCAGTAGGTCATCTTCGGCGGCAGCTCTTTGGCCTGCGCCACCCACTCGGCGACCATTTTTGCGCTCGGCAGCTGCTGGGCGTGTTTTTCCGCGGCGTTCACCTCGGCCATTTTCTCGGCCAGGTTGTCCGCATTGCGGTTGCGCAGTTCTTTCACCGTGTCGACACCGGCGGCCTCCAGCAGATTGGCGTACTGCGTGGCGACACCTTTGATGCGGAACAGATCGGCCATATTGGCCCACTGCAGCAGGGTGGCCTCTTCGATGCCGGTGCTGGCGGCGAGCGCCTTTCTGCCCGGCTTGTCGCAGGCTTTATCCAGCAGTGCGGAAACGGATTTGATGTTCTGCTCGGCGAGCAGCGCGATTTGTTTTTCTTCGATGCCTTTCAGCTCTTTGATACTGGCCATGGTCGGCTCCTGCGGTGATGGGTTGGCTTGCGTCAACCGCGCCGGTGCGAGCGCACCGACGGGCAATTCAAAGCGATAGCGAATCAGAAAAAGCGCTTGAGCACGCCGCCGATACCACCTTCCATCAGCGAAGACAAGGCGCCTTCTTCGCCGCCGAGCGCCTCGGTGACCGCCGGCAGCAATGCCTGCAGACCCTGCTCGGCCAGCTCCGGCGCAATGCCTACCTTTTCCGCCAGTGCGGCGATATCGATATTTTCCAGTAGTGCGTCAATCGGCGAATCGCTGGTCAGCAGACCGGCGCCCGCTTCGGAGGCGGCGTCGCTGACGCTCTGCCCGGCCTCTGGCAGAAAGCGCCCGGCCTCGTCGAGGCTAAAGCCCTTTTCGGCGAGCAGCGAACTGAGTTCTTCCGACTGCCCCGAGAGCAAATTTTTGATGATATCCATGGCTCAACTCCAGTGGTGGCTGCCCTGCACCATTGAGGGATGCATGCAGCCAGTAAATTAGACAGCTTGCGAGTTTACGCTGGCAGCCACTCTAAAATCACGTCTCATTTTTGCACTGCCGCATCGAAGGGCGCGCCCATCGGCCATCCATCACCCCCATTTCGAGCCGGCCCTGACGCCAGCCCGCGCATAGTAATCAATGAGAAATACCAGCGGCTACGCGGTTGTTCAGCGCCCGGCAGGGCACGCTCGGAGACCCGGCGAGCACCGGGCGACGGGCCTTGGGCTTGCCGGCCGGCAAGCTTTTGACTAGCTTGCGCAAATCCCCCCGCGCGAGAGCCGAAGATGCCCGACGCCAGCTCCGACAGCACTGCCACCGACCCAGCCAGCCACAGGCCCGCCGGGCGCTGGCAGTTCTGGATCGACCGCGGCGGCACCTTCACCGATGTGGTCGCACGCAAGCCCGATGGCAGCGTGGTCACCCACAAGCTGCTCTCGGAGAATCCGCGCCAGTACTGCGACGCAGCGGTGCAGGGCATTCGTGAACTGCTCGGCGTCGCCGCCGACGAGGTGATACCGGCCGAGGATATCGAAGCGGTGAAAATGGGCACCACGGTGGCCACCAACGCACTGCTCGAGCGCGAAGGCGAACCGACCCTGCTGATCACCACCGCCGGCTTCGGCGACGCCCTGCGCATCGGCTACCAGACGCGGCCGCAGCTGTTCGCGCTGCGCGTCGAGCTGCCGCCGATGCTCTACAGCGAGGTGCTGGAGGTGCACGAGCGCCTCGGCGCGCACGGCGAACTGGTGCAGGTGCTGGATGAAGAACTGGCGCGCCGCGAGCTGGAGGCGGCCCACGACCGTGGCCTGCGCGCCGCGGCGATCTGCCTGATGCACGGCTATCGCTACCCGGAGCACGAGCAACGGCTGGCGGCGCTGGCGGCGGAGGTCGGCTTTACGCAGATTTCGGTCAGCCACTCGGTCAGCCCGCTGATGAAGCTGATCCCGCGCGGCGACACCACGGTGGTCGATGCCTATCTGTCGCCGATCCTGCGCCGCTACGTGGCGCAGGTCTCCGGCGAACTGGGCGGCTGTTCCAAAAACGCTTCGCGCAGCGAATCGAGCACCCGGCTGATGTTCATGCAATCCAACGGCGGGCTCATCGATGCCAACTTCTTCGAGGGCAAGGATGCGATCCTCTCCGGCCCGGCCGGCGGCGTGGTCGGCATGCTGCGCACCGCCGGGCACGCCGGCTTCGACAAACTGATCGGCTTCGACATGGGCGGCACCTCCACGGATGTCTCCCACTACGCTGGCGAGCTGGAGCGCGCGCTGGAAACCGAGGTCGCCGGGGTGCGCCTGCGCGCGCCGATGATGCTGATCCACACCGTCGCCGCCGGCGGCGGCTCGGTGCTGCACTTCGATGGCGGCCGCTACCGCGTCGGCCCGGATTCCGCCGGCGCCGACCCCGGCCCTGCCTGCTATCGCAACGGCGGGCCGCTGACCGTCACCGACTGCAACGTGATGCTCGGCAAATTGCAGCCGGCACATTTCCCGCGCGTTTTCGGCGCGAACGGCGACCAGCCGCTGGATGCCGGGATCGTGCACGAAAAATTCGCCGCGCTGGCCGAAAACATCCGCGCCGCCAGCGACGACCGGCGCACGCCGCAGCAGGTCGCCGAAGGCTTTCTCGCCATCGCCGTGGACAACATGGCCAACGCGATCAAAAAGATCTCCACCCAGCGCGGCTACGACGTCAGCGACTACGCGCTGTGCTGCTTCGGCGGCGCCGGCGGCCAGCACGCCTGTCTGGTGGCCGACGCGCTGGGCATGGGCACGGTATTCCTGCACCCCCACGCCGGGGTGCTGTCGGCCTTCGGCATGGGCCTGGCCGACGCGCGCCTGCTGCGCCAGCGGGCAGTGGAGGCGGCGCTGGACGAAGCGCTGCTCGGCGAACTGCGCGGCGCGCTGGTCGAGCTGGAGGCCGATGGCCGCGCCGAGATGCGCGCCCAGCAGATCCCCGCCGGGCGCATCTCGGCGCAGCACCGGCTGATGCTGCGCTACGCCGGCTCAGACACCGCGCTGGAGATCCCCTTCGGCGAGCTGGCGCAAATCGTCGCCGACTTCGAAAGCGCCCACCGCGCGCGCTTCGGCTTCGTCGCGCCGGACAAGGCGCTGATCGTCGAATCATTGCAGGTGGAGGTGATCGGCGCCGGCGAGCCGCCGAATCTGAGCGCGACCGCAGAGCTGCCGATGTCGATGCCCGAGCCACTCGCACACCACCCGGTGCAGATGGCCGGCGAGATCCGTGACACCGCCTTTTTCGATCGCGACGCGCTGCCCGCAGACAGGCCCGTCACCGGCCCCGCGGTGCTGATCGAACGCACCGGCACGGTGGTCGTCGAACCCGGCTGGCAGGCCGTGCGCACAGCCGCAGACAACCTGCTGCTGCGCCGCGTCGAAGCGCTGCCGGCGCGGGTCAGGCTGGGCACCGGGGCCGACCCGGTGATGCTGGAGATCTTCAACAATCTGTTTATGTCGATCGCCGAGCAGATGGGCTCGGTGCTGGAGAACACCGCCGCCTCGGTGAACATCAAAGAGCGGCTGGATTTCTCCTGCGCGGTGTTCGACGCCGCCGGCGATCTGATCGCCAACGCGCCGCACATGCCGGTGCATCTGGGTTCGATGAGCGAGTCGATCAAGGCGGTGATCCGCCAAAACGCCGGCCGGATCCGCGCCGGCGACGCCTTCATGCTCAACGCCCCCTACAACGGCGGCACCCATCTGCCGGATGTGACCGTGGTGCGGCCGGTGTTCGACGAAGCCGGCAGCCAGCTGCTGTTGTTCGTCGCCGCGCGCGGCCACCACGCCGACATCGGCGGGCGCACACCCGGCTCGATGCCGCCGGATTCGACGCATATCGAAGAAGAAGGCGTAGTGATCGACAACTTTAAAGTCGTCGATGCCGGCCACTTCCGCGAGCCGGAGTTGCGCGAACTGCTCGCCAGCGGCGCCTACCCGGCGCGCAATCCGGACACCAACATCGCCGACTTTCAGGCCCAGCTGGCCGCCTGCGAAATGGGCGCCCGAGCACTGTGGCAGATGATCGAGCACTTCGGTCTCGAAGTGGTGCAGGCCTACATGCAGCACGTGCAGGACAACGCCGAAGCCTGCGTGCGGCGCGTGCTCGGCGCACTGTCCGATGGCGATTTCCGCTACCAACTGGACGACGGCAGCGCGGTGCAGGTATCGATCCGCGTCGATCGCGCGGCGCAGCGCGCGCTGATCGACTTCAGCGGCACCAGCGAACAGCACGCCGGCAACTACAACGCGCCCGCAGCGGTGGCGCGCGCGGCGGTGCTGTACGTGTTCCGCTGCCTGGTGGACGACGACATCCCGCTCAACGAGGGCTGCCTGAAACCGTTGCAGATCGTCATCCCCGAGGGCTCGATGATCAATCCGCGCTACCCGGCGGCGGTGGTCGCCGGCAACGTCGAAACCTCGCAGGTGATCGTCGACGCCCTGCTCGGCGCGCTCGGTGCGGTCGCCGCCAGCCAGGGCACGATGAACAACATCACCTGGGGCAACGCCCGCCACCAGTACTACGAAACCCTCTGCGGCGGCACCGGCGCGGGGGCGGATTTCGACGGCACCGACGCGGTGCACAGCCACATGACCAACTCGCGACTGACCGACCCGGAAGTGCTGGAGTGGCGCTACCCGGTGCGGCTGGAGGAGTTCCGCATCCGCGATGCCTCCGGCGGCGCCGGCCGCCACCACGGCGGCAGCGGCGTCATCCGCCGGCTGCGCTTTCTCGAAGCGATGACCGCCAACATTCTCGCCAATCGCCGCCGCGTACCCCCCTACGGCCTGGCCGGCGGCGACCCCGGCCAGCCGGGACGCAACTGGGTGGAGCGGGTCGATGGCCGCATCGAGGCATTGTCCGCACAGGCGCGAGTCGAGGTGCGCGCGGGTGATTGTCTGGTGGTCGAAACGCCCGGCGGCGGTGGCTACGGCGAAGCCGAGCGAGAATGAGCGCGCCGCCGGCTCAGCGTATCAGCCGCACCCAGCGCCACAGCCGCAGCACATCCAGCAGCGCCGCGGCGACGTAGGTCAGCGCCGCGGCGCGCAGGATGCGCCGCACGATGGGCAGATCGGCCTTGGGCACATAGTCGCCCTCATCGAGAATCGGCAGCGCCTTGTTGAAGCTGGCGTCGAATTCCTCCGGCAGCACGGCGACGTACATCAGCACCGAGAGCAGCATCGTCGCCACCCCGGCCAGCAGCGCCATCAGGCCCAGCTGCGGCGCGCGCAGCACCCCGGCCAGCACCGGCAGTACCACCACCAGCGCGGCGCCGATCTGTTGAATCAGCCGCGCGCGGCGCAGATAGCGCTTGCGCAGATGGCTGACCGGCTCGTCGCGATTGAACTGGATGGCGTGGCCGACCTCGTGGGCGGCGATGGCGATCGCGGTCAGTGACTTGCCGTCGTACACCCGCGGGCTGAGGCGCACCGCGTTGTCCGCCGGGTCGTAGTGATCGCCGGCCGCGCCGGCCGGCTCGACCTTTACCGAGGGCAACTCGAAACGCTGCAGCAGGTGCGTCGCCAGCTCCGCGCCGCTGCCGGGAATGGCTTCGACGTGGCGGCTGTAGCGGTGCAGCACGTAGCGCACCCACAGCTGCGGACCGGCGATCAGCGCCAGCAACGCCAGACTCGCGATCAGGTAGAGCATCTGTTGACAGCCTCCGCTAGACCCGGGGTAGTCCTTCACTCGAACCACAGTCTAACGCGAGCGGGCCGGGGATTCCCGCTGCGGGCGGGGCCGTGGACTGCTGCCGCTGTCGCCCTTGTCGGCAACAAAAAAACCGGCACCGCAAAGCGATGCCGGCCCTCGGAAGGTCTGCGCTAGAGGCGCGCGGCAGCTATCCGCCGCCGCACGCTCAATCGCGCCTAGTCCTCGTCATCGTCGTCGTCGTTGTAGTCATCGTCGTCGTCGCGATCACCCTCAGCTTGTCGGCCCGATCGTTGTAGTGGGCGCGACGAATGGTCACCTCACCGGCGAGCACTTCGACGTTGGGATCGAACACCGTGACGGTGAATGCTTCTGCGTCGCTGGCCGGGTAAGCGCAGCAGTTTTGCAGAGCTTCCCAAATAAAAAGCCGGGGCAAATGCATGCCCCGGCCTTTTTATTCTTTGGCGAGCGCGTCGCCCAAGCTGATCTATCGATTGAAAGAAGAGAAGAAATAAAAACTAGTTGAAGATCTGCTGCAACAGATCGGTGGTGCGCGCACCCGGATCTTCGCGGATGCGGCCCTCCTCCGCGGCGAGGGTGCTGAACAGCCCATCGACGGCTTCGCGGGTGACGTAATCATCGATGTCCGGCAGGCCGAAGCCGCCGGTCAGGCCCGAGGCGCGCTCGGAGAGCGACTGATAGGCGGCGCTGACGCCGGCCTCGCGGGTCGCCTTGGAGACCTCCGGCAAAAAGGCGCTGATCAGATCAGCGCTGCAACAGTCGCGCAGGTACTGGGTGGCGGCATCGGTGGGGCCATCGAAAATGGCTTTCACATCCTCCCAGCCGAGCTCGGTGACGGCCTTTTCCAGAATCGGCAGGGCGCGCGGCACGGCGCGCTCGGCGGCACGATTGAGGGTGGTGACGAACTCATCGACGCGCTCGCCCTGACCGATCTGGTTGAGCAGTTTGCCGGCCGGTTCGAGCTTCTCCGGCAGCGGCAGGCGCAGATCGGCGTTGCCGAGGAAGCCGTCCTCGCGGCCGAGGCTCTCGACCGCGCGCCCGGCGCCGACCTTCAGCGCCTCGCGCAGACCGGCGTCGAGCTGCAGATCGCCGAAACCGCTGGAGCGGCTGTCGGCCGTGCCGGCGGCCGCGGCATCGTCGCTACCGGCCGGTGTCTCGCTGGCGCTCTGGCCGCTCGCGTCGCCGTCCGCGGATTCGTCGCCGCGAACATCATCGACCGCCTGTTCGAGCTTTTTCTTCCAATCGTCCCAGCCGGCGTGGGCCTCACCCGGCAGGCCGACGGCGGCGGTGCCGAGCAAAGCGGTGACCAGCGCGGTGCTGAGAACGGTGGCGGTGGCCGGGCTCCGGCCCGACTTGACGAAGCGCTGCATGCTCAATCTCCTTGTTTTTCCGCGGCGGCCGGATTGCCGCCGCAGACCGGGCGCTATTTCAGCACGATATGCCCGGCGAGGCATTACAGGCCGGCGACGTAGGTCTCGGTATCGGCCAGCGCACGGGCGAATTTTGCAAACATTTCGTCAAGTTCGGCCGCGCTGATAATCAGCGGCGGGCAGAAGGCCACGGTGTTGCCGGCGATCACCCGCAGGATCAGGCCGTGGCGCTGCGCCGCGGCGACGCAGAACGCGCCGACGCCGGCGCTGGCCGCGTGCGGTGCGCGGCTGGCCTTGTCGGCGACCAGCTCGATGGCGCCGATCAGGCCGACGCCGCGCGCCTCGCCCACCAGCGGGTGCTCGGCGAAGGCGCGCAGATCGCGCTGAAACTTCGGCGCGATCGCCCGCACGTGGCCGAGCACATCGTCGGATTCGAGAATCTTCAGCGTCTCCAGCGCCACCGCCGCCGGCACCGGATGCCCGGTGTAGGTAAAGCCGTGGCCGAAGGCGCCGAGGCGATCGCTCTGCTCGCGCAGCGCGGCGTACACCGGCGCCGAAACCAGCAGCGCGGAGATCGGCTGGTAGCCGCCGGAAAGCCCCTTGGCGCTGGTCATCATGTCCGGCGCGATGGCGTAGGTCTGCGAGCCGAACATCTGCCCGGTGCGCCCCCAGCCGCAGATCACTTCGTCGGCGATCAGCAGCACGTCGTACTTCTTCAGCACCGCCTGAATCTTCTCAAAATAGGTCGCCGGCGGCGGGATCACGCCACCGGCGCCCATCACCGGCTCGGCGATCATCGCGCCGACGGTCTCCGGCCCCTCGGCGAGGATCAGCTGCTCCAACTCGGTGGCGCGGCGGCTGGCGAAGGCCTCTTCGCTCTCGCCCGGCTCGGCGTCGCGGTAGTGGTGTGGACAGCCGGTGCGCAGCACGCGGTCGATGGGCAGATCGAAACCGCTGGTGGCGTAGGCCAGCCCGGTGAGGCTGCCGGCGGCGATGGTCACGCCGTGGTAGGCGCGCTCGCGGGCGATGATCTTTTTCTTCTCCGGCTTGCCGATGGCGTTGTGGTAGTACCAGACCAGCTTCATCGCCGTGTCCACCGACTCGGATCCGGAGCTGGCGAAGATCACGTGGCTCATGCCCGGCGCCATGGCGATGACCTTTTCGGCCAGCTCGATGGTCACGTCCGGCACCTTGCCGGTGAAGCTGTGGTAGTAGGGCAGGCGCTGCAGCTGGCGCTGCGCGGCATCGACCAGGCGCTGCTCGGAGAAGCCGAGGTTGGCGCACCACAGCCCGGCCATGCCTTCGAGGTACTGCCTGCCCTGGTCGTCGTAGACGTAGACACCCTCGCCGCGGCTGATCACGAAGGGGCCGGTTTCCTCCAGCTTGACCGGATTGGTGAAGGGGTGCATGTGGTTGGCGATGTCGCGACTCGCCAGTTCAGAATGCTTGCTCACGCTTGTCTCTCCGCGGGGATGGGCCGCGCCGCGAGCGGTTGCCCGGCGGCGTATCGGGGCACGATAGCAGAGCGCCGCCGGGGGCCGACTAGTCCAGCGCCACCGCTGGCATGGAGCCAGCGGCAGTGCCTGCGAGCTGCGCCGCGCGGCTCGCCCTCAGCGCTGGTAGCTGATGCGGTAGATGGCGCCGGCGGCGTCGTCGGATACCAGCAGCGAACCGTCCGCTGCGTTGATCACATCCGCCGGCCGGCCGCGCACGCTGCCACCGGCCAGCCAGCCGCTGGCGAAGGGCCGATAGCCGCTGGCGCGGCCGTCTTCGACGAAGGCCACGCTGAGCTGGTAGCCGCGCTTTTCGCTGCGGTTCCAGCTGCCGTGCTCGGCGATAAACAGGGCGTTGCGGTAGCTGTCCGGAAACTGCTCGCCGCGATAGAAAACGATACCCAGCGGCGCGTTGTGCGCCGGCAATTGCAGCGCCGGCGCGGTGAATGACTGATCGCCGGCCCGCTGACCGAATTCCGGGTCCGGCTGGCCGTCGCCGTAGACGAAGGGAAAGCCGAAGTGCAGTCCGGCGCGCGGCGCGCGGTTGATCTCCTCCGGCGGCAGTTCGTCGCCGAGCCAGTCGCGGCCGTTGTCGCTGAACCACAGCACGCCGGTCTGCGGGTGCCAGTCGAAGCCGACGCTGTTGCGCACGCCGCTGGCGAAGACCTCCACCTCGCCGCTGTCCGGGTGCATGCGCAGGATGCCGGCGTAGCGCGGATCGCTGCGCAGGCAGACGTTGCAGGGCCCACCGACCGGCACGTAGAGCATGCCGTCGGGGCCGAAGCCGAGATACTTCCAGCCGTGGTGGCGGTCGCCGGGCAGCTGGTCGCTGAGCAGCACCGGCTGCGGCGGCGCGTCGAGGCGACGCTCGATGTCGTCGTAGCGCAGCACCCGATCGACCGCGGCGACGTACAGGCTGCCGTCGCGAAAGGCGATGCCGCTGGGCAGGTTGAGCCCCTCGGCGATCAGCCAGCGGCGTTCGGCGCTGCCGTCGCCGTCCTCGTCGCGCAGGGCGTAGACATTGCCGGCGCCGCGGCTGCCGACGAACAGCGTGCCGTCGTCGCCCCAGGCCATCTGCCGGGCGTTGGGCACGTCGCGCGCGAAGTGGCTGATGGCGAAGCCCTCGGGCAGCCGGATCTGTGCCAGATCGACGGCGCAGGCCGGGGTGCTGAGCAGAACCAGAGCGATCAACAGAATGCGCATGGGGGTCTCCTTTTGGCGCCGGGCGGCGCTCGCTGCGGCATCAATCGGTAACCTCGACAGCCAGCAGCTTGCCGGGGTTCATCACCGCGTGCGGATCGAACACCGCTTTCACCGCGCGCAGGTAGTCGATCTCCGCCGCACTGCGGCTGTGGATGAGGTAGTCGCGCTTGATCAGGCCGACGCCGTGCTCGGCGGAGATCGAGCCGCCGAAGCGTTCGACCAGCGGAAACAGCTGCGCGTTGACGCGCTCGCAACGGGTTTTGAAATCCGCCACCGACCAGTCCGCCGGCTTGAGAATATTGAGGTGCACGTTGCCATCGCCGATGTGACCGTACCAGAGGACTTCGAAATCCGCGTAGGCCGCGCTGATGACCTCATCGCAGGCGGCGATGAAGTCGGGAATCTGGTGCACGCAGACCGACAGATCGTTCTTGTACGGGGTGAATTCGGCGAGGGTTTCCGAGAGATCCTCGCGCAGCCGCCACAGCTGGCGGGCCTGCTGCTCGCTCTGGCTGAGCACGCCGTCCAGCGCGCAGCCGGCGGCGAGGCAATCCTCGAAGACGCGCAGCGCGGCGGCCTCCTCGGCTTCGCCCGGGGCGTCGAACTCGATCAGCGCGTACAGCGGGCAGCGCGCGGCGAACGGCGCCGGCACCTGGCCGCGCGCCAGCACCCGGCCGAGGGCGCGATCGGAGAAGAATTCGAAAGCCGACAGCGCCAGCTCGCGCTGAAAGGCGTCGAGCAGTTGCATCAATGCCTCGATCGACGGCGCGCCGACCACCATCACCCGCTGCGCCGGCGGCGCCGCGGCCAGCCGCAGGGTGGCGGCGGTGATGAAGCCGAGGGTGCCCTCGGCGCCGATGAACAGCTGGCGCAGATCGTAGCCGGTGGCGTTTTTTACCAGCCCGCGGCCATTCAGCCGGAGCAGATCGCCGCGCCCGGTGACCACCTCCAGCGCGGCCACCCGCTCGCGCGTCAGGCCGTGGCGGATGACCTTGATGCCGCCGGCGTTGGTGGCGATGTTGCCGCCGATCTGGCTGGAGCCGCTACTGGCGAAATCCACCGGGTAGCAGAGCCCCTGCTTCTCGGCGAAGGCCTGCAGCTCGGCGGTGATCACCCCGGGCTCGCAGCGCACGCTGCGATCCAGCGGCTGAAAATCGGCTATCGCGCGCATGCGCTCGAAACTGACCAGCACCTCGCCGCGCGCCGCCACCGCGCCGCCGGACAGGCCGGTGCGCCCGCCGGATGGCACCAGCGCGAGGCCGGCGTCGATGGCCAGCGCCACCAGCTGCTGCAACTGCGCCGCGCGGCGCGGCCAGACCACTGCACCGGGTGCCGGGGTGTAGAACTTGCTGCGGTCATCGGCGTAGGCCGCGGCGGCCGGATCGTCGGCCGGCAGCAGATCGTCGCCGAAAATATCGCGCAGGCGCGGCGTGGCGGCGGCGATGGCGGCAGTGCCGGGGCGGGTCTCGGGCATGGCGGGCATCTCCACGATTTCGGGGGCGACGTGCTGGCGCGGCGCCCGCGGGCGCTCGGGCGCGACGCGGACGGACCGGTGAGCGGGTATAATCCGCGCCGGATCGAGAGGCCGCAAGCCTCCATTCGGCAAGCGGAAAGTTCACCCAGGTGTAGCGCCGGCAGGCGACGATAGAGGTGTCGGACATGCGGGAAGTCCGCACGGCAAACAGGCGGCGCGTCGGCGGCCGGCGGCGGCAGTTGCAAAGCGGCGGCGCGCCGGGGCAGCTGCCCGGCCAGCGCTTGCGACAGGCGGGTCAGCGCAGCGGTCTGCCCGCGGCCACCGGCAGCGACGAGCTGAGCGCGCTGCAGATGGTGCTCAGCGCGGTGCTGATGGTCTGGGCGCTGTATCTGACGCTGGGCCTCAACGACCATCTGGCGCAGCTGGAGCAGGCGCTGCTCAACCTGCCGTCGCCGCCCGCTGAAATCGCTGACGACGCAGCCGCGGCAAGCGTCAGCCACGCCCTGGATCGCCAGCAGTTCCACCTGCGCAGCCTGGCGGAGCGGGTCGGCCTGTACGTCGCCACGCTGTTCGGCCTGCTGCTGGCGCTGACCATCAGCCTGTTCCACGGCAAGCGCCTGCGGCGCAGCCTGCAGCGCGAGCAGCAGCGCTTCAACGACGCCATCACCGACCTCAGCGAGGGCTTTGCCCTGTTCGACGCCGGCGATCGTCTGCTGCACCACAATCGCGCCTTCCGCGAGATGCTGCCCGAGGCCGAGGATCGCCCGCTCACCGGCGCCAGCTACCAGGCATTGAGCCAGCAGATCTACAGCCAGGATCGCGACAACCACGCCGAGCTGCAGGCGCGCCTGTTCCGCCAGCGCGAATCCGGCGAGTCGATCGAGATCAGCGACGCGCGCGGCCGCCACTACGCGGTGCGCGAGCGGCGCACCCGCGACGGCGGCACCGTCTGCCTGTATCTGGATATCACCCAGATGCAGCGCGCCCAGCGCCATCTGCGCCATCTGGCCAGCCACGATGTGCTCACCGGCCTGCCCAATCGCAGCCACTTTCACACCCAGCTCAACCGCGCCCTGCAGGATGCCGCGCAGCGCCAGCGCAAGGTCGCCGTGCTGTTTTTCGATCTGGACAACTTCAAGCACATCAACGACAGCATCGGCCACCAGAGCGGCGACCTGCTGCTCAAGGCCGTGGCCCACGAGCTGCGCCGGGTAATCGGCCGCAGCGACCAGCTGGCACGCATCGGCGGCGACGAGTTCGCCGCGATGCTGCCCGCGCTGGCCTCGCGGGTGCCGGCGGCAGAGTTCGCCGCGCAGCTGCTCGGGCGCCTGCGCCAGGGCTATCTGCTGGATGAGGCACAGATCTGCGTCAATGCCTCTATCGGCGTCGCCATGTACCCGGAGGACGGCGAGGATTTCAACGTGCTGCTGGACAACGCCGACGCCGCCTGCCTGCGCGCCAAGGCGATGGGCAAGAACGGCTTTCAGTTCTATCACACCGAGATGAACCTGAGCTCGGCGCGCCACCGGCGCATCGAGCACCACCTCAAGGAAGCCCTCGAACACGGCGAGCTGGACATCTGCTATCAGCCGCAACTGGCGGTGACCACCGAGCACCTCGCCGGGGTCGAAGCGCTGGTGCGCTGGCAGCACCCGGAGCTGGGCGCGGTGTCGCCCGGCGAATTCGTCCCGGTGGCCGAGGACAGCGGGCTGGTGATCGCCCTCGGCGAATGGGTGCTCCGCCGTGCGCTGTGCGACTTTCGCCGGCTGATCGCCTTCGAGGCCGACCCCGGCACCCTGTCGGTGAACCTGTCGCGCCGCCAGTTTCTGTCGCCGAACGTGGTCAGCCGCGTCGAGCAGCTACTCGCCGAGAGCGGCGTGCCGGCGCACCGGCTGGTGCTGGAGATCACCGAAACCGCCGTGCTGGCCAACTTCGACAAGGCCCGAGTCACCCTGCAGCAGCTGCACGAGATGGGCGTCGGCATCGCCCTCGACGACTTCGGCGCCGGCTATTCATCCTTCGACGCCCTGCGCCATTTCCCCCTCGACGAAATCAAAATCGACCAGGGCTTCGTCTGCGACATGCACCACAACCACCGCAGCCTGGCGATCGTCCGCGCGATGATCGGCATGGCCCGCGCGCTGAATGCCACGGTGGTCGCCGAAGGCATCGAAAACGCCGAACAGTTCGCCCTGCTGCACCAGCTCGGCTGCGACCGCGGCCAGGGCTTTTTCCTCGGCGAGCCGATGCCGGCCAGCGCCATCCCCGGCTTCAGCAACAGCGGCGTGCAGATCGGCAGCTGAGCGCCGCGACCGCCACAACCCTTCTGCTACACTGCGCCGCTTTTGCGGGGACGGGACGATGCAACAACCGGGCGCCGGGGACGCGCGCAACATCGCCAGCATCGGCGATTTCTTCCGCCAGACCGGGGCCAGCTATCGGGTCTACGACCTCGGCCGGCGCATCGAAGCCTGCGGCAAGCGCCAGTTCGAGCTGTTCGAAGCGCTGCACAGCCCCTGGCCCTGGCCGATCCAGCGGCACGCCTGCTTCGGCGTGGTCTTCTGGTATCCGCAGCGCGAAGATGCACGCATGGTCTGGTTCCTGCGCCTGCCGCTGGACGAACAGGGCCTGCTGATCCCGGCGGCGCGCGACAGTTTTCTGGAGAGCCTGCTGGCGCGCGTCGGGCAGAACATCGAGGCGCTGCGCAGCGGCGAACAGCTCGAAGACACGCCCGAAGACAGCCCGGTGGCCTTCAAACCGCGCGAGGATCGCCTGGCCAGCTTCCACGCCCGCGTCACCGCCGCCCTGGAACTGCCGGCATCGCGCCACTACCCGCACGCGCTGGACTACCTGCGCGGCGACAGCGGCTGGGAGCAGTGGGCGTTCGTCGGCATGCAGGGTCTGGCCGACGTGGCCGCGCGCCACCGCCAGCACGCCGGCCTGATCGCCGCGGCGCTGGCCGATCTGCCGGTGGAACCGCTGGAGGCGCTGTGCGGTGCGCTGGACAGCGAGGCCTCGGGCGTCGAGATCGGCGCCGCGCTGCAGGCGCGCCTCGACCGCGAACTGGCCGGCGGCGACGCCGCCTCGCCGCGCGTGGCCGCCGCCTGCCTGCGCGGCATCGCCGGCGGCCCGCAGCGGCCCGCGCAGAACCGTGCTGGGCAGAGCGGCGCCGCGCAAAAATCCGTCGCAGCGATCCGCCGCCAGATGCTGGCCAGCGCCCTGGCCCATCCGGTCGGGTGCGATCTGGAAGTGCTGGCCAGCGTCACCGGGCGCCTGTGGGAGGAGCTGCGCGACGCCGAACTACTCGCCGCCTTTCTGGCCGCCGCGGCGCACAACCGCGACGGCCAGGGTGCCTTCAACCAGCTGCTGATCGACCTGCTCTACCTGCCCGGCATGCGCGAGCCGGTGCTCGAAGGCTTCCGCCAGCCGCAGCGACCGGAGGCGCTGTCGATCGCCATCGGTGGCTTTTTCAGCGCCTTGCGTGGCTGAGTTGGCCGGCTGAGTTGGCCGGCTGAGTTGATCGGCCGGGTTGCGCGACCGGGCGAACTCGATCGCGCCCGGCCGCGGCCAGCCTCAATCGTCGTCGTCCTCGCCCTCCTCTTCGCCCACCGGGCAGCAGCGGTACTCCTGCGCCTGGTCGAGCAACTCGATCTGACGTTCCAGCAGGCGGTTCTTCAGGCGCTGGTGCTCCAGCTCCAGCGCGATCTGCTCCTCCAGCGCCGGCTCGCAGGTGTTGCACTCGTCGAGGCAGCCCTTGACCACTACGCCGGGCGTGGGGATCGCACTCTGGAACTCGAACTCCAGCTCGGCGCGCACCTCGCGGCTGACGTTGCCCTTGGCGTCGAGGATGCCCTGCTCGGCCAGCTGTGCGCGCACCTGTGCCGCGGCGGCGGCGTTGACATCCACCGGCAGCGGTGCCTGGCTGCTGTTGAGGCCGCTGTTAAAGCCGTGGCTGGCGACGAAGCTGTTGCGCACCAGCGGGGCGGCGCTGAAGCTGGCGCTGGCGAAATCGGCAGTGGCTGCGGTGGCCTTCACCCTGGCGGCGCGCTTCGAGCTGGCCAGCACCCCGGCGGGCAGCACCGAGAGCTTTTCGTCGTTGGCAATCGGTCGGTTGGCGACGCTGCTGTCGCCGGCCGGGTCCATCACCCGGGTGCGGATGGCACGCACCGTCAGCCGCGTGGTCTGCACCTTGTTGACCTGATAAAACAGGTAGCTCACCGCGCGGCAGCGGTTGGGATTGCTGAACAGCCGAGTGCTGCTCTCCAGATGGCTTTCGCTCTCGCCCTCGGCGTGCTGGCGGCTGCTGACCTCGCCCACCGACACCGCACTGGAGCTGCGCGTCATCTCCACCGAACGGTTGTGGCTGGATTCGGCCTGCACGTTCAGCTCGCGCAAAAAGTCGCGCGTGCTGGCGGCGTTGAACTCCCCGGACACACCCACCGATGGCCCGTTGATCAGGGTGCCGAGCAGGCCGCGCGAGGCGGCCTGGCTGGTGCTCGAACCGGAGCTGCTGGTCTGCTCGAAGCGCCGGTCGGAGCTGTGCAGCTCGGACATGTACTTGTCCATCGCGTCCATGTAGAACTGCTCTTCGGCGACCCGCTCGTGGCGGTAGCTGAGCTGCGATTCGCTGTCGAAGGTGAAGCGCGAGCGGCGGTCGACGGTGAACAGGCGCACCTTCTCGCCGGGCAGCAGGGTGGTGCTGTAGACCAGATTGCCGAGTTCGAGCGGCCCGCTGCAACGCTCGATGCGCACGTGGATGGCAACTTCGACCGGCACCCGCTGCGCGCCGCTGGCCAGATCGACGCTGGCGACGTGGGTCAGGCGGTAGACGAAATCCAGATAGTCGCACTGTTTGCCCTCGGGCATCTCCGGGCAACAGGGATTGGTGTGTTCCATGGCATAGCTCCCCCCGCGGCTCGTGCGCGGGACTTGTGGCGGCCGGCGACGCCCTCGCCGCCGGTCCGTGGCGTACCGCAACGCTGGCCGCAGGCGCGGCGAAACCCGTGGCGCCGCCAGCCACGCCCCGCAGCTCGTGGCAGCTGCCTGCGGCGGTGGACGGCACGGCTTGCGTGGCTCGCGGGGAATCCCCACAGCAGACCAGTGTTCGCGATGCGTCCGCCGAGGCTACTCCCGCGCCCCGGGCATTGGAACGGCTCCGCCCGCCCCGCCATCCCCCGGCGCCGGCCATACCGCTGCAAATGGCGTCACAGCGCCCTTTCTCAGCTGTGCTCGAAAAACTTACGAGTACGAAACTCGCGCCCCACCAGCACCACAATCACCAGCGCCGTGGCCAGCATGTACAGCCAGGGATGGATGAACCAGGCGAGCGCGGCGAGGGCGAAGAAGTAGGCACGGATGCCGCGATTGAAGTGGCTGGCGGCGAGCGCATTGATGCGCACCGCGCGCTCGGCGTAGGCGATCGCTTCGTCGTCCAGTTCGCGTTTCTCCGGCGCCGCGCCGATCAGCACCGAGCAGTAGTTGAACAGCCGAAACGCCCAGGCGAACTTGAAGAAGGCGTAGATGAACACCAGCGCCAGCAGCAGCACCTTCACCTCCCACTGGGCGCGCGTGGTGGGCGCGGCGAAGGGCAGATCGGCGACCAGCTCCACGGCGCGCTCGCTGGCGCCGAGCATCGCCAGCAGGCCACCGATGGCAAAGATGGTGGTGGAGGCGAAAAAGGCCACCCCGCTGAGCAGGTTGCCCTGCAGCGTGGCATCCATGATGCGCTGCTCGCGCAGCAGCATGCCCTGCATCCAGCGACGCCGGAAATCGCGCATGTACGCGGTGATGCTGCGCTCGCGCAGGCGGGTGTGATCGACCACCAGCACGTAGCCGATCCAGCAGCTGAAGAACCAGCCCAGGGCGATAAAATCCAGCCCGCTGAAGCCCAGGGCAAAGCCGGCATCGAAAGCCGAATCTGACAGCATCGCCGCGTCGCTCAACTGAATCGCTCCGCCGCCGGCCGCGCCAGCGCCGCGCCGAGGCGCGCGAGCAGCGTGTCGCAGGCGGCCAGCTGGCTGGTGGCGACGAACTCGTCCGGCTTGTGCGCCTGGGCGATGCTGCCCGGGCCGCAGACCACCGCCGGAATGCCCAGCCGCTGGCTGAACAGGCCGCCCTCGGTGCCGAAGCTGACCTTGCCCGGCGCGGCCTCGCCGTCGAGCAGGCCGCGGACGAAGCCGACCACTTGCGCATCCGCCGCGGTGAACAGCCCCGGATAGCCGGAGAGCCCGGTGAAGCGGAAGCCGGCGTGTTCATCGACCGCGCGCATTTCGGCACTCAACACTTCGTCCGCGTAACGCTGGATTTCGCCGATGATCCGCTCCGGGTCATCCTGCGGCAGGTGGCGGATCTCGAAATCGAAGCGGCACTGGCGGGGCACGATGTTGATCGCCGTGCCGCCGCTCACGCTGCCCACGTGCAGGGTGGTGTGCGGCACGCGGTAGTCGCTGTCGAAGGGGCCGTGGCGCTTGAAGCGGGCGTGGATGCGGCGGATCTCGGCGATCAGCTCGGCGGCGTATTCCACCGCGTTGACGCCCTCGCTGGGGTAGGCCGAGTGGCAGGCGTGGCCGTCGACCTCGACGCGAATCGCGCGCTTGCCCTTGTGGCCGATCACCAGCGCCATCGAGGTGGGCTCGCCGATGATCGCCATCGCCGGGCGCGGCGCCAGCCCTTCCAGCATGTCGATCAGCCGGCGCACGCCGAGGCAGCCGACCTCCTCGTCGTAGCTCAGCGCCAGGTGCACCGGGGTGTGCAGATCGGTGGCCCGCAGCGCCGGCACCGCGGCCAGCGCACAGGCGATGAAGCCCTTCATGTCCGCCGCGCCGCGGCCGTACAGCCGGCCGTCGCGCTCGACCAGCTCGAAGGGCTCGCTCGACCACTGCTGGCCGTCCACCGGCACCACGTCGCTGTGCCCGGAGAGCATCACGCCGGGTTTGTCCGGCGGGCCGATGGTGGCGTAGAGATTGGCCTTGGCGCCGCTGTCGTCGTGCACCAGCGTGCTGTCGACGCCGTGCGCGCAGAGGTAGTCGCGCACGAAGTCGATCAGCGCCAGATTGGAGTTGCGGCTGGTGGTGTCGAAGGCCAGCAGTTTTTGTAGCAGTTCGCGGCTGTTCATGGCTCTCCCGGCCCGCTTCACGGATCGCCCGGCACGCCGTAGGACGGCGCCGCGTTCGGGTCCAGCGCGCGGGCCAGATAGGCGTTCTGCTGCGGCGCGTATTCGGCCCACAGGCTGCGCATGTCGGCGAGCGGCGCGTCGCTCCAGTCGATGCGCAGATCGACCAGCGGCCAGTCGGCGCCGTCGCTGCCGTCGCCGGCCACCAGCAGACCCATCGAATGCAGCGGCCCGGCCTCGCCGCCGGCTTCGATGGCCGCGGCCATGGCGCCGATCAGCCGCGTGGCGAGCAGCCCGGCGCTGGCCTGGAAGGCCGCGACCATCGCCGCCGGCACGCCGCTGTTATCCAGCAGGTTGCCCACCGACACGCAGTCTTTGCCGGTGGTGGCGGCGTGCACGCCCAGCGCCTGGCTGCCGGTGCGATGGGCGCTGCGGCCACGGCTGTCGATCAGCGCCAGCTGGCGGTGTTCGGCGTGTTCGGTGCTGGCTGCGGCGGCGGCCACGGCCTCGGCGGCCGGCACCCCGGCGGCGAGCATCTCCAGCATCCGCGGGCCGAGCCGCGGGTCGGTGACATTCTGGCTCAGCGCCGCGCCGGCGCCGGCGCGGACAAAGGCGCAGCGACTGGCGACGCAGATGCTCGACGAGGCGATGATGGCGCCCAGCTGGCCGGATCTGGCGCAGCGGGCGGCGATGGAGATGGTCATGCCCTCACCCTTCCGGCCGGGATTGCTCGGGGATCACCGCGGTGGCGTCGATCTCGACCAGCCATTCGGGCCGCGCCAGCGCCGACACCACGATGCCGGTGGACACCGGATACACGCCTTTCAGCCATTGGCCGACCACCCGGTAGACCTCTTCGCGATAGCGCGGATCGACGATGTAAATAACGAGTTTGCAGATATGCTGCAGACAGCTGCCGGATTCCTCCAGCAACATTTTTATATTGGCCATCGCCTGCTCGGCCTGCGCCGCGGCGTCGCCGATGCCGACGCTCTGCGAGGTATCCAGATTCTGGCCGATCTGGCCGCGCACAAAGACCATCGTGCCGCGCGCCACTACCGCCTGGCAGAGGTCGTTGTCGAGATTCTGCTCCGGATAGGTGTCTTTGCTGTTGAACCTGCGGATGCGCTTGTGGACGGTCATCACTGCTCCCCCTGGCCGACCGCGCGACGCGCGGCCTTCGAGCGGCCCTGAATTCAGAGGCAAAAATAGCGCGTCTCTCTGCATCCGGCGAACTTGTTTTATTATCCCCAGCCATGATCCCCGCCCATGATTCCCGGCGCCCACAGTCGCGCAGCACACGACGGACGAACCAATGACCGCAGAGCTAACAGACATCGACACCCTGGTAGTCGGTGCCGGCCAGGCCGGCGTGGCCATCAGCGAACACCTCGGCAAACAGGGCGTGCCACATCTGGTGCTGGAGCGCGGCCGCATCGCCGAACGCTGGCGCAGCCAGCGCTGGGATTCGCTGGTCGCCAACGGCCCGGCCTGGCACGACCGCTTTCCGGGGCTGGAATTCGATGACCTCGACCCGGACGCCTTCGCCCCCAAAGAGCGCGTCGCCGACTACTTCGCCGACTACGCGAAGATGCTCGGCGCGCCGATCCGCAGCGGCGTCGAAGTGCAGCGGGTGCGGCGCAACAGCGGTCGCCCCGGCTTCGCCGTCGAAACCTCCGCCGGCGCCATCCAGGCACAGCGCGTGGTGGTCGCCACCGGGCCGTTCCAGCTGCCCGCCATCCCGCCCATCGTGCCGCCCAGCGTGCCGCCCTCCGATCAGCGCGCCGGCGCACTGACGCAGCTGCACTCGTCCGAATACCGCAACCCGGCGCAGCTGCCGGCCGGCGGCGTGCTGGTGGTCGGCGCCGGCTCCTCGGGGGTGCAGATCGCCGATGAGCTGCAGCGCAGCGGGCGGCGGGTCTATCTCTCGGTGGGCGCCCACGAGCGCCTGCCGCGCCGCTATCGCAATCGCGATTACGGCTGGTGGCTGGGGGTGCTCGGCGAGTGGGACCAGGAAAAAGTGCAGCCGGGTCGCGAGCACGTCACCGTCGCCGTCAGCGGCGCCCGCGGCGGTCACACCATAGATTTTCGCCGCCTCGCGCAGCAGGGCATCACGCTGCTCGGGCTGACCGAATCCTGCGCCGACGGGGTGATTCGCTTCGCCGCCGATCTGGCCGAAAACATCGCCGCCGGCGACCGCAAGTACCTGGCCACGCTGGAGGCCGCCGACCGCTACATCGCAGACAACGGGCTCGATCTGCCGCAGGAGCCGGAGGCGTATCACATCCCCGCCGATCCCGACTGCCTGCGCGAGCCGATCCTCGAACTCGATCCGGCCGCGGCCGGTATCGGCTCGATCATCTGGGCCACCGGCTTCCGCTCCGACTACAGCTGGCTGCAGGTCGATGCCTTCGATGAGCACGGCAAGCCGCAGCACCAGCGCGGCGTGGTCACCAGCGAGCCGGGCATCTATTTCATCGGCCTGCCCTGGCTGTCGCGGCGCGGCTCCAGTTTCATCTGGGGCGTCTGGCACGACGCCCGGCACATCGCCGGGCACATCGCCACGCAGCGCAACTACCTGGCCTATCGCGATGCCACGCAGCGCTGAGCGGCCGCGTGACGCCGCCAACAGCGCGCGGCCCAAAAGTTGCAAAGGGCATGCTTCCCAAGTAGAACGGTAGCCGCCGGCGATGGCGGTCCGGTGTCGCGGCGCACCCGTGTGACGCTGCAAGCGGCAGACCATCGCTGACAAAAATAATCCTCAGACCGGGACAGCCAGCTTGACCTTCTTCCTCACCGGCGCCGCCGTCGTCATGCTGATCCTCAGCTTTCTTCTCTTTCCGGCAGCCTCAGTGATCGCCACGCTGATCATCCTGATCACCCTCGGGGTGATCTGCCTGGCGGTGGTCGCCGCCTTCTGGCTGCCGCTGGAGGGCGCGCTGGGCAAATACGCCAGCGACAACCCGCAGCGCGCGCCGGTGGTGGCCTACATTCTGGTGATCGCGGTGCTCGCCTGCTGGGGCGGCTATTACGTGGGCGCCAACCCGCAGCAGGCGGCCGGCATGGTCGATGCCGCCGTGCGTTTCACTTTGCGCGTCAACAACAGCATCGAGATGATGATCTCAGAGACCTTTTACGGCGATGTCTACCTGCCCACCGAGGAAGACCCGCTGATCTTTGAAGAGATCACCCCGCCGCCGCTTGAAGAGTGACGCGACGGCTGCCGGCCGGCCTTTGCCGGGGAATGCGCCCGGCAGGCCGTGCAAACCTCGCGAAATAAACTTGATGCCGTTATCGCCTCCCCGGCAGGCGCCATCTCCACGATAGCGATTGCCGCCGCAGGCGGCTTGATTTTCGCGGCGCTGCAAACGGCCTGCGGCCGCCCCCCAGTAGGAGCCATCTCCCGATGGCGA
>CBFCYW010000060.1:0-22125 GCA_965602395.1 uncultured Chromatiales bacterium | reverse complement strand
TGCTAGCGCGCCGCCGAGGCCAGCTCGCCGCCGGCCAGAAAGCTGTCGCGCAGGCGCAGGCGGAACTTCTCGGCGACGCCGTCGCGCGGGTGTCCCTGGGGCACGATCATCGCCAGCTCGAAATCGATGCGCGGCTCGAACGGCCGCGCGACGATGCCATCGTGCAGATCCATCCGCCCGTTGACGAAATCCACCAGCGCCACGCCGGAGCCATTGCGCACCAGGTTGCGGGCGATGGCGAAATAGAAGCAGGAAACCCGCCGCTGCACGGTGACGCCGGCCTCGGCCAGCGCGCTGTCGAGGCGCCGGTCGACCAGATGATCGCCGGTGATGGCGATCACCGCGCGGCCGTCGAGCATGCGCGGGCGTACTACCGATTCGGACGCCAGCGGGTCGTCCTCGCGCAGGATGCACACGCAGGGCAGGCGGAACAGCTCGATCTCCAGCCCGGCCACCGGTACCGGGGTCTCGATCAGGCCGATGTCCACCTGCCGGCTGCTGACCAGGCTGGCGGTGAGGCGCGAAATCAGCACCCGCAGATCGATGTGGATGCCGGGAAATTCGCGCTGAAAATCGGCGATCAGCCAGGGCATCAGGTTGATCGCCGGCGCGCCGTTGCTGGCGATGGTGATGGTGCCCAGCGTGCCGTCGCGGATCTGCGCGGCGCGGCGCTCGATGCGCGAAAAGGCGCTCAGCCCCTGCTCGGCCTCGGCGTACAGCAGCTGTGCTTCGCGGGTCGGGGCGAAAAAGCCCTTGCTGCGCTCGAACAGGCGAAAGCCCAGCTCGCGCTCCAGATTGGACAGCGCCACGCTGACCGCTGGCTGGGTGACGTTGAGCCGCTGCGCGGCGCTGGATACCGAACCGGCCTGCATCAGCGCGCTGAACACTTCGAGATGGCGGAGTTTGAGATGCATATCACGCTCTGCGGCGGCCACATATAAATTGTACTAATTATTTCATAATTTCTATTCAATTGACTTGATCGGCAATTTTGGCCGAGCCTGAGCCTCCCCGCCCGCCGGAGGCCGCAATGCCGCTGCCGTTGACAAAGCCCCGTCCCGCGAGCACCAGCGGTATCGCCGAACTGGCGCGGCGCGCTTCGCTTTACGGCGTTCAGCACGGCGCGGCGCCCGCCGCGGGTCGTGACAACCTGTTCAGCGACGATTTCAGCGACCACGCCTTCTGGCTCGACGACGCCCGCGGCGACGCGGCGCAATCCACCGCCCCATCACCGGCCGGCCCATCCGGCCAGCTGCCAGCGCGCGCCGATGTGGTAATCGTCGGCTCCGGCTACACCGGCCTGCACGCCGCCATCCAGACCGCACGCGCCGGGCGCGACACCGTGGTGCTGGAGGCCGGCGAGCCGGGCGGCGGCTGCAGCACGCGCAACGGCGGGCAGATCAGCAACAGTGTCAAACCCTCGCTGGAGGCGCTGACGCGACGCTTCGGCGCCGCGCGCGCGCGGGCGATCCGCGGCGAGGGCGTGGCCGCGCTGGAGTGGATCGAAACCTTCATTCGCGACGAGGGCATCGACTGCGACTTCCGCCGCGCCGGCCGCTTCCACGGCGCGCACACCCCGGCCAGCTACGAGCGGCTGGCGCGCGAGGCCGAACTGAGCATGCGCCGCGAGGGCATCGAAGCCTTCGCCGTGCCGCGCGCCGAACAACGCAGCCAGCTGGGCAGCGATCTCTACCACGGCGGCGTGGTCTTTCCGCACTTCGCCGCGCTGCACCCGGCGCGCTACCACCGCGGCCTGCTCGATGCGGCGCGCGCCGCCGGGGTGCGGATCGTGCCGCACTGCCGCGCCGAGCGCATCGAAAGGCGTGGCGGGGCTGGCGACACTGGCGCTGTACACAGCTCGCTGGGGACGATCCGCTGCCGCGAGCTGGCGATCGCCACCAACGGTTACACCGACCAACTGCTGCCCTGGCTGCAGCGTCGCGTGATCCCCATCGGCAGCTACGTGATCGCCACCGAACAGCTGCCGACCGAGGTCATCGACGCGCTGTTCCCCGCCGCGCGCGTGGCTACCGACACGCGCCGCGTGGTCTACTACTACGCGCCCTCGCCGGATCGCCGCCGGGTGGTATTCGGCGGCCGCGTCTCCAGCGGCGAGACCGACCCGCGGATCAGCGGCCCGCGGCTGCGCGCGGAGATGGTGCGCATCTTTCCCGAGCTGGCGACCACGCGCATCGCCCATTCCTGGTCGGGTTTTGTCGCCTACACCTTCGACCAGCTGGCCCATTGCGGGCAGCGCGACGGCATCCACTACAGCCTCGGCTACTGCGGCTCCGGGGTATCCATGTCCAGCTATCTGGGCATGCGCATGGGCCAGCGGATACTGGGCCTTGCCGAGGGCCGCACAGCCTTCGACGAACTGCCCTTTCCGAGCCGCCCGCTGTACACCGGCAAACCCTGGTTTTTACCCGCGACGGTGGCCTGGTATCGCTGGCGCGACCAGCTGGAGATGCGCCGTGCGGCGCGCCGCTCAACGATTTCCAAGGCGCCTGGCGCGGCGCCGTGACAGTGGTCGGCAACGGCGAACGCCCGACGCCATCGCCGGCCCAAAGCGCAATCGACAAACACAAGGGCGATCCCGAGGAGGAACAGAAATGAGCCACATTAAAACCACCAGCCTGGCCGTCGCAGCGGCGCTGAGCATCGCCGCCGGCAGCGCCGCCGCCGACAAGACGGTGACCATCGCATCCTGGGGCGGCTCCTATCAGGAGGCGCAGAGCAAGGCGCTGTTCGAGCCGGCCGCGGCCGACACCGGCATCGAAGTCAAGCAGGAAACCTACGGCGGCATGTCCGACGTGCGCCTGCAGGTACAGACCGGCGCGGTGACGCTGGATATCGTCGCCTCCGGCTCCGGCTCGGCGGCGCGCGCTGCGGCCGAGGGGCTGCTGGAGAAGCTCGATTACACGGTCATCGACGTCTCCGATTTCTACCCGACGCTGTACACCGACTACTGCGTCGGCGGCGACGTGTTCTCCACCGTCTACGCCTGGAATACCGACACCTACGGCGACAAAGGCCCGCAGAGCTGGGCGGATTTCTGGGACGTGGAGAAATTCCCCGGCACGCGCGCCTATCGCGGCAAGGTCGCCGGGGCGCTGGAGCCGGCGCTGATGGCCGACGGCGTGCCGCCGGAAAAGGTCTACGAAGTGCTCTCCACCGAGGCCGGCATCGAGCGGGCGCTGGACAAGATCCGCGAGCTGAAACCGCACATCGCGGTGTTCTGGAGCTCCGGCGCACAGCACGCCCAGCTGATGAAAGACGGCGAGGTGGACATGACCACCGGCTGGAACGGGCGCTTCGACAACGCCGCCAAAGACGGCGCCAAGGTCGCCTACAGCTTCAATCAGGCACTGCTCGACTACGACTGCTTCGCGGTGCCCAAGGGTGCGCCGAACAAAGATACGGCGATGGAATTCCTGGCCGCCATCTCGATGCCCAAATACCAGGCCAACCTGCCGCACCACATCACCTACGGGCCGACCAACAAGGCCGCCTACGCGGTCTCCGACGTCGGTGAAGACGTGCTCAAGGCACTGCCCTCGCACCCCGACAACGCCGCCCTGCAGCTGCCGGTCAGCCTCGACTGGTACGCCAAGTGGGAGACCGCTGCCGCTGAGATGTACCAGGAAATGCTCACCGAGTGAGCCGCGCGCGCGGCGGTGGCAAGCGCCGCCGCCGCGCTGCGAGCCTCGGTGTCGGCACTTGTCCTGAATCCCGCCAGATACCCAGCGGAGACCCGCCTTGAGCGAGCCAAACAGCGACGCCCTGCCGATCAGCATTCGCGGCGTCACCAAAACCTACGCCGGCGTGCACGCCCTCGACGCGGTCGATCTGGAAGTGCGCAGCGGCGAATTTCTCACCCTGCTCGGCCCCTCCGGCTCGGGCAAAACCACCCTGCTGATGGTGCTCGCCGGCTTCACCCGGCCGGATCGCGGCAGCCTGCGCTTCGGCGAGCGCGAGATGATCCGCACCCCGCCGCACCAGCGCGATCTGGGCATGGTGTTCCAGAGCTACGCGCTGTTTCCGCACATGAGCGTGGCCGATAACGTCGCCTATCCGCTGAAGATCCGCGGCCTGCCGAAGGCGCAGATGGCCGAGCGCGTCGACGCCGCGCTGGAGACGGTGCAGCTCGGCGGCTACGGCGAGCGGCGCATCAGCCAGCTCTCCGGCGGCCAGCGACAGCGCGTGGCGCTGGCCCGGGCGATCGTCTTCGAGCCGCGCATTCTGCTGATGGACGAGCCGCTCTCGGCGCTGGACAAAAAGCTCCGCGACCGCATGCAGATCGAGCTGCGCCATCTGCACGACAAGCTCGGCATGACCACCGTCTACGTCACCCACGATCAGCGCGAGGCGCTGACCATGTCCGACCGCATCGCGGTCATCGACCACGGCCGGCTGATGCAATTGGGCACCCCGGAGGAGATCTACGACCGCCCGGCGAACCGCTTCGTCGCCGACTTCATCGGCGAGTCGGCCTTTCTGCCGGCCAGCCTCAGCGATGGCCGCCTGCACTGCGCCGGGCAGCCGCTGGCGACCCGCGACGCGCCGCCGGACGCCGAACGCCTGCTGGTGATGCTGCGCCCCGAGCGACTGCAATTGCTGGGCGACGGTGCGGCTGAAGACGCGCAGATCAACCGCTTTCCCGCCGAGGTCGAGGATCTGGTCTACCAGGGCGACAGCTTTCTGCTCTACGCGCGCCTCGACGACGGCACCTCGCTGGCGCTGCGCGACGTGGTGCGCCGCGACACCCTCGGCGGCCTGCCCAGAGTCGGCGAGCGCATCACCCTCGGCCTGCACGCCGGCGACACGGTGGTGGTCGCCGACGATGGGGCATCGGCGTGAGCGCTGGCGCCAGCGCCGTAGCCGAAGCCGACAACAGCGCCGGCCTGCGCCGCGACCAGCTGCGCGAGCGGCTGGCGCTGTTCGGCCTGTGCTCGCCGGCGCTGCTGATCGTGCTGGTGATTCTGGTGATCCCGGTGGGCTGGCTGTTCTACCTGTCGTTTCTCGGCGCCGACGGCAGTTTTTCGCTGGAGAACTACGCGCGCATGGTGCAGCGCAAATCCTATCTGCGCATCTTCGAGACCACTTTCGTGGTCAGCATCGCCACCACCGCCATCTGCATTCTGATCGGCTATCCGTTTGCCTATTTTCTCTCCCAGCTGCCGCGCCGCGCCGCCAATCTGTGCCTGATCACCGTGCTGCTGCCGTTCTGGACCTCGCTGCTGGTGCGCACCTACGCCTGGCTGGTGCTGCTGCAAAAGCGCGGTCTGATCAATGAGTGGGCGATCGATCTGGGGCTGTGGGAGGAGCCGTTGAAGTTCGTCCACAACATGACCGGCACGCTGATCGGCATGGTGCACATCATGCTGCCGTTTCTGGTGCTGCCGCTGTACAGCTCGATGAGCGCGATCGATCGCAATCTGATGAAAGCGGCGGCCAACCTCGGCGCCAGCCCGTCGCGCGCCTTCTGGACCACCTTCTTCCCGCTGTCGCTGCCCGGGCTGTTCGCCGGCTCGCTGATCGTCTTCGTGCTCTGCCTGGGCTTCTTCGTCACCCCGGCGGTGCTCGGCGGCGGCAGGGTGATCATGGTGTCGATGAAGATCGCCTCCAACATCGAGCTGTTCGTCAACTGGGGCGCGGCCAGCGCGCTGGGCGTGGTGCTGCTGGCGATGACCGCGGCGATCCTCTGGCTGGCGGCGCGCTTTCTCAAGCTCGAACAGCTCGGCGGAGGTCACTGATGCGCAACTGGCTCGCCCGTCCCGCCTCGGAAACCCAGGTCAGCCATGGCCAGCGCCTGTGGCTGTACCTGCTGTCGGGGCTGATCATGATCTGGCTGGTGGCGCCGACGCTGATCGTGGTGCCGATGTCGTTTTCCGACTCCCAGTATCTGGAGTTTCCGCCGCAGCACTGGTCGACCCGCTGGTACCAGCACTACTTCGGCTCCGAGGAGTGGATGTCGGCCACCGCCACCTCGCTCAGCGCGGCCTTTCTGACCATGCTGCTGGCGACCCCGCTGGGGGTGCTCGCCGCCTACGGTCTGCACGCCGCGCGGCTGCCGGCCGGGCGGCTGGTGTTCGCCCTGCTGATCACGCCGATGATGGTGCCGCTGATCCTGATCGCCATCGGCGCCTTTTACGTCTACGTCAAGCTGCAGATCCTCTACACCCTGTTCGGCGTGGTGCTGGCGCACAGCCTGCTCGCCCTGCCGCTGGTGCTGATCGTCACCGCCGCCGGCCTGAAAAGCTACGACATGAATCAGGAGATGGCCGCGCGCAGCCTCGGCGCCTCGCGCGCGCGCGCCTTTCTCACCGTGACCCTGCCGCAGATCCGCTTTTCGGTGATCACCGCCGCGCTGCTCGCCTTCCTCACTTCATTCGACGAAGTGGTGGTGGCGATGTTTATCTCCGGCGGCGACAACAGCACGCTGACGCGCAACATGTTCAACGCCCTGCGCGATCAGATCGACCCGACCATCGCCTCCATCTCGACCATCATGATTCTCATCACTTCGGCGCTGATGGTGCTGGCGCAGGTCTTCGGCAAGCAGCGGGAGAATCCGTGAGCGCGGCCGGCGCGGCGGCCAGCGAGCACGATTTCATCGTCGTCGGCGCGGGTTCGGCCGGCGCCGTGCTGGCCAATCGGCTCAGCGAAAGCGGCCGCCACAGCGTGCTGCTGCTGGAGGCCGGCGGCGCCGACCGCAGCCCGTGGATCCACCTGCCGATCGGCTACGGCAAGATCTACTACGACGCGCGCGTCAACTGGAAATACCTCAGCGAGCCGGTGCCCGCGCTCGGCGGCCGGCAGAGCTACTGGCCGCGCGGCAAAGTGCTCGGCGGCTCCAGTTCGATCAACGCCATGGTCTACGCCCGCGGCCACCGCCGCGACTACGACGACTGGGCTCGCGTCGCGCCGGGCTGGGGCTGGGACGCGGTGGCGCCGGTGTTCCGCCGCATCGAGGATTGGGCCGGCGGCGCCGACGCGTATCGCGGCAGCGGCGGCCCGCTGGCGGTGGAGGGCATCGAGGATCGCGCCCACCCGCTCTGCCAGACCTATCTGCGCGCCGCCGCCGAGGCCGGCATCCCCTTCAACCCGGACTACAACGGCGCGCGCATGGAGGGCGCCGCGCTGTACCAGATCACCACCCGCAACGGCCTGCGCGCCTCCACCGCGCGCTGCTATCTGCGCCCGGCGCGCGGCCGCGCCAATTTGCAGATCCTGACCCGCGCCCAGGCCCTGCGGATTGTCTTCGACGGCACCCGCGCCCGCGGCCTGCACTATCTGCGCGGCGGCCAGCAGCACATCGCCCGCGCGCGCTGCGAGGTGATTCTCGCCGCCGGCGCGATCAACAGCCCGCAGCTGCTGCAACTGTCCGGCATCGGCCCCGGCGAGCTGCTGCGCGAGCTGGGCATCGCGGTGCTGCGCGACAGTCCGCAGGTCGGTCGCAACCTGCAGGATCATCTCGGCATCGACAACCTCTACCGCTGCCGGGTGCCGACGCTCAACCAGCAGCTCGGCCCCTGGTGGGGCAAGCTGCGGGTCGGCCTGCAATACCTGCTGCGGCGCAGCGGGCCGCTGAGCCTGAGCGTCAACCAGGGCGGCGGCTTCGTGCGCACGCGGCCGGATGCCGCCGAATCCGATCAGCCCGGCCCCGACCAGCCCGGCCCCGACCAGCAGCTGTACTTCTCGCCGGTCAGCTACACCCGCGCGCCGCCTGGCAAACGCCCGCTGCTGCGGCCGGACCCCTTCCCGGGCTTTCTGCTGGGCAGCAATCCCTGCCGGCCGAGCAGTCGCGGCCACCTGCAGATCCGCTCGCCGGATCCGCTGACAGCGCCGCAGATCCACCCCAATTATCTGGCCACCGCCGAGGATCGTCAGGCGATGCTCGACGGCCTGCGGCTGACGCGGCGGATCGCCGCCGCGCCGGCCTTCGCCGCGATCATCGAGCGCGAGCTGCTGCCCGGCGCGCAGGTCGAATCCGACGCTGCGCTGGCCGACTACGTGCGCGACCACGCCTGGACCGTATTCCACCCCTGCGGCAGCTGCGGCATGGGCAGCGACGCTGCCGATTCGGTGGTCGATCCGCGGCTGCGCGTGCACGCCATCGGCGGGCTGCGGGTGGTCGATGCCTCGGTATTTCCCAACATCACCAGCGCCAACACCAACGCGCCGGTGATCATGCTCGCCGAACGCGCCGCCGAGCTGATTCTCGAAGACCACCACTAGAGGGCCGCAGCCGTGAAAGTCAGCCGCATCGAAAGCTTCTGCAACGAGTTCGTCGGCTTCGTCCGCCTCACCGAAGAGGACGGCCGCCAGGGCTGGGGGCAGGTCTCCACCTACTGCGCCGACATCACTTGCCAGGTGCTGCACCGCCAGGTGGCGCCGCATGTGCTCGGCCGCGACACGGACGATCTCGACGACCTGCTCGATCTGGTCACCGAGCGCGAGCACAAGTTTCCCGGCTCCTATCTGCGCCGCGCGCTGGCCGGCTTCGACACCGCGGTGTGGGATCTGCGCGGCAAGCGCGCCGGGCTGCCGGTGGCCGCGCTGCTCGGCGGCAGCGCCGGGCCGATCCGCGCCTACGCCTCGTCGATGAAGCGCGACATCAGCCCGGCCGACGAGGCGGCGCGCCTCAAACGCCTGCGCGACGAGTGCGGCTTCGATGCCTTCAAGGTGCGCGCCGGCGCCGAGGTCGGCCGCGGCCGCGACCAGTGGCCGGGGCGCACCGAGCAGATCATCCCCACCATGCGCCGCGAGCTGGGGCCGGATGTCGAGCTGCTGATCGACGCCAACTCCTGCTACGCGCCGCCGCGCGCCATCGAGGTCGGCCGCATGCTGGAGGATCACGGCTTCTGCCACTACGAGGAACCCTGCCCCTACTGGGAGCTGGAGCAGACCAAAGCGGTCGCCGACGCGCTGGACATCGACGTCAGCGGCGGCGAGCAGGACTGCGATCTCGGCGTCTGGCGGCGGATGATCGAAATGCGCGCGGTGGACATCGTGCAGCCGGACATCTGCTATCTCGGCGGCATCTCGCGCACCCTGCGGGTCTGCCGGATGGCCGCGACGGCCGGCCTGCCGGTGACGCCGCACTGCGCCAATCTGTCGCTGGTGACCCTGTTCACCATGCACCTGCTGCGCGCCATCCCCGGCGCCGGCAAGTACCTGGAATTCTCCATCGAGGGCGCCGACTACTACCCCTGGCAGGAGGATCTGTTCGTCGCCTCGCCCTACGCCATCGACGCCGGACGGGCAACCGTCAGCGAGCAGCCCGGCTGGGGGGTGGAGATCAGCCCCGAGTGGCTGGCGCGCGCGCATTACCAGTGCTCGGCGATGGACTGAGGAGCGCTGGCACGGATGGATACAGCAGCGGCCGGCGACCAGCTCGACAGCCTCTTCAAGCCCGCCAGCCTGGCGCTGGTCGGCGCCTCCGCACGGGCCGATTCCTATGGCCAGGCGCTGCTGCGGATGTGTCGCGGCGGCGGCTACGCCGGGCGGCTGTACGCGGTCAATCCGCGCTACGACGAGATCGACGGCCTGCCCTGCCACGCCGACTTCGACACCCTGCCCGAGGCACCGGAGCACGTCGTCCTGGCGCTCGCCACCCAGCGCGTCGAAGCCGCCGCCGAGGCCGCGCTGGCGCGCGGTGCGCGCGCGCTGACGATCTTCGCCGCGACCCCGGACGCGGCGCTGCGCCGACGCCTCGGCGAGCTGGCCCGCAGCGCCGGCGCGGCGCTCTGCGGGCCCAACAGCATGGGCCTGCACAACATCAGCGACGGCCTGCGGCTGACGCCCTTTCCGGCGCCGCTGGGACTGGCGCCCGGCGGCATCGGGCTGATCGCCCAGTCCGGCTCGATCATGGGCGCGCTGGCGCACAACGACCGCCGCCTGCGCTTCAGCCAGCTGGTCAGCAGCGGCGCGGAGAGCGCCACCGGCGCCGCCGATTATCTGCACTGGATGCTGCGCCGCGCGGAGACCCGCTGCGTCGGCCTGTTTCTGGAGACGGTGCGCCAGCCGCAGCGCTTCATCGCCGCGCTGCAGGAGGCTGCGGAACGCGATATCCCGGTGGTGATCATGAAGGTCGGGCGCAGCGAAACCGGCGCGCGGCTGGCGGTATCGCACACTGGCGCGCTGGTCGGCGACGACGCCGTGTTCCGCGCCCTGGCGCGGCGCTGCGGCGCGCACCTGGCGGAGACGGTCGACGAATTCGCCGCCCAGCTGCAGCTGTTTTCCAGCGGCCGCCGCCGGCCGCAATCGCAGCAGGATTCAGCCGGCTGCGGCATCGCCTCGCTGCACGATTCCGGCGGCGAGCGCGAGCTGATCGCAGACCTGGCCGAAAGCCTCGGCCTGCGCCACGCGCGGCTGCGCCCGCAGACCCTGGCGCGCGTGCAGTCGCTGCTCGAAGCGGGTATCGAGGCCGACAACCCGCTGGATGCCTGGGGCAGCGGCCGCGACGCCGAGCGCTGCTACCGCGAGGCCGGCCTGGCGATGCTCGACGATCCCGGCGTCGCCGCCCTGCTGTACGTGCTCGACTGGCGCCAGGACTACTACCTGCACGCCATGCACGCGCGCGCGCTCGGCGCCATCGCCGCCGCCAGCGACAAGCCGCTGGCGGCGGTCAGCAACTACTCGTTGTGCCACGACAGCAAGCTCGCCGCAGCCCTGGCCGAGCGCGGCATAGCGCTGCTCAAAGGCAGCCGGGAAGCGCTGTTGGCGACCCGCGCACTGCTCGAACATCGCCGCCCGAAGGCATTTCGCAGCGGCGGCGACGAACACCCGCGGGCCGGCGAATGGCGCGCCCGGCTGCGCGATCGCCAGTGGATCGGCGAGGCCGAAGGCTATCGCCTGCTCGCCGACTACGGCATCGCCTGCCCGCGCCACGCCGAGGCCGATCGACTCGACGACTGCCTGGCCGCGGCGGAGCGGATCGGCTATCCGCTGGTGCTGAAAACCGCCGCGCCGGGCATCGCCCACAAGAGCGACGTGGGCGGCGTGCGCACCGCCATCGGCGACCCCGATCAGCTGGCCGATGGCTACCGCGATCTGGCCGCTCGCCTCGGCCCGCAGGTGCTGCTGGTGGAGATGATCGACGCCGCCAGCGAGTGGGCGCTGGGTGCGCTGATCGACCCGGGCTTCGGCCCGGCGCTGCGCATCGGCCCCGGCGGTACGCTGGTGGAGCTGCTCGATGAACAGGTGTTGCTGATGGCGCCCTTCGACGCCAGCGAGGCCGAGTGCGCAATCGCCGGGCTGCGTGCCGCGCGCCTGCTGGGCGGCTATCGCGGCGCCCCGCCGCTGGCCGCCGGCGCCCTGTACGCCGCCGCCGCGGCCCTGTCGCAGCTCGCCTGGGATTTGCGCGACTGCATCGCCGAGATCGAGATCAATCCGCTGCTCGTGAGCGGCGACGGCGCCATCGCCGCCGATGCGCTGTGCCGCAGTGCAACACCCGGCGGCTAGGCCGCCGGATCGTGCGGCAACCCGGCTGTCGCCAACCGCAAACAGCGCCGCGACAAAGGCCCGCGAGCGCCTTTACAGCCCCCTGCTATTGAGCTAAAGTTCGCCGCCTTCGCGGGCTGGAAGCCTACCGAATACTCCGTGGAGAGGTGTCCGAGTGGCTGAAGGAGCACGCCTGGAAAGTGTGTGTACGGTAACCCCGTACCGAGGGTTCGAATCCCTCCCTCTCCGCCAGACAAAAATAAAAGCCCGCTCATTATCAAGAAGATAATGCGCGGGCTTTCTTTTATCCCGTTCTCAATAAATGGAGCCAAATAAATGGAGTCAGAGTAGACTACTGAAATAGTCCACTTTGCCTCCGGCATCCTAACCCAGCAACGCCTTTATTTCCTCCACGCTGATTTCACCCTGGTTTCCCAAAGTGGCATCGCGAATAATCCCATCCTTGTCCAGCAGAAACATCATCGGTGTGCCTTTGATAAAATATTCGCCGTCACCGGCGACACTTACCGCACCCTTGTCGCTGATGTTGTTTCCGTAAAGCGGTACGTCGTAGCCCTGCGCCTCGGCCCAGGATTGACTGGTGGCTAATTCTTCAAAAACCGACAAGGTAACAAAGCGAACGCCTTCGAGATCTTTCACTTCGTCATACATCGCCTGGTATGCCGGCCATTTCGCGCGGCACACGCCACACCAGGTCGCCCACAGTTTGACGACGACAACCTCACCGCGATAATCCGCCAGGCTGCGCTGCTGCCCCTGTGGATCGGCAAAAGAAAAACTGTGCAATTGCTGGCCAATCTTGTCGCCCGTTTCAGCAGCGCCAGCCGCCCCCGCAAACAACACTATTCCCGCCAGCAGCCCGGAAAAACACTTTATCAATCGCATGACAGTCCCCGTTGGTGAAACCGGTCGAGTAGACCTGCGCACCGGGCAGGAGTTCAACGACGTGCCCACGGCACGCTCGCGCAGACATGAATGTCAAGTCCAGCGGGATTGCACGGCCGCTTATGGAACAGCTCCGGCCTATCGCGATGCCAGGATTGACGCCGTGGAATGTAGTGGTTGTAGAGCCTGACGTATCGGCTGAGCGTGTTGTGCCGATGTTGATCATGAATCACCTCTGTAGCGAAACGCATTCGCCTAGTGAGGTGTCCGTCAGTCGCAGGCTGGATCACATGCAGTCTTAAACGTTGAGCAGCAGATACTCGCGCTCCCATGAGCTGATGACCCGCGAGAAGGCGTCGTATTCGGCTTCTTTCACCGCGCAGTAGGCATCGACAAAGCGCTCGCCGAGCACGTCGCGCAACGCCGCACAATCGCCGAACAAACGCAGCGCCTCCTCCAGGCTGCGCGGCAGGCCGTAGGGGTGCTCGTAGGCGCTGCCATTCAACGGCGCCTCCGGCTGCAATTGCTCGACGATGCCCAGATAGCCGCAGGCCAGCGATGCGGCCATCGACAGATAGGGGTTGGCGTCGGCGCCGGCGAGGCGGTTTTCGACCCGCGTCTGCGCGGCCGCGGCGATCGGCACGCGCAGGCCGACGGTGCGGTTGTCGTAGCCCCAGTGGGTGTTGATCGGCGCCGATTCGAATTTGGCGATGCGCCGATAGGAGTTGACGTTCGGCGCCAGCAGCGCCATCGCCGCCGGCAGGTATTTCTGCTGGCCGGCAATGAACTGCTTGAACAGCGCCGATGGCTGGCCGTCGGCATCGAAAATATTCGCCCCAGTGACGGCGTCGATGAGGCTCTGGTGCAGATGCATCGAGCTACCCGGCTCGCGCTCCATGGGCTTGGCCATAAAGGTCGCGTAAATCTGGTGGCGCAAGGCGGTCTCGCGCACCGTGCGCTTGAACAGGAAGACCTGATCGGCCAGCGACAGCGCCTCGCCGTGGAGGAAATTGATCTCCATCTGCGCGGCGCCGGATTCGTGGATCAGCGTATCGATGTTCAACTCCTGCGCCTCGCAGTAGTCGTAGATGTCCTCGAACAGCGGGTCGAACTCATTGACCGCATCGATGCTGTACGACTGGCGCGCCGTCTCCGGCCGCCCCGAGCGCCCCACCGGCGGTTCCAGCGGGTAGTCCGGATCGAGGTTCTGCTTGACCAGAAAGAACTCCAGCTCCGGCGCCACCACCGGCTGCCAGCCGCGCTCGGCGAACAGCGCCAGCACGCGGCGCAGCAGATTGCGCGGCGACAGCGGATGCGGCTGGCCGCCGTGGTCGAAGCAGTCGTGAATGATCTGCGCGGTGGGCTCAGCGGCCCAGGGCACCGGGCGGATGGTCAGCGGGTCCGGGCGCAGCACCATGTCGATTTCAGCCGGGTCGATGGCACTCTGATCCACCGGCCAGTCACCGGTGACCGTCTGGATGAAGATACCCTCGGGCAGGCGCATGCCCTCCTCGGTGGAGAGCTTGTCGGCGGGCACGATCTTGCCGCGCGCGTTGCCGGTCATATCCGGGATCAGGCATTCGACCTCGGTAATATTGCGTTCGCGCAGCCACTGCTGGATGGCATTCATGGATCACCTGCGATGGGATGGATCGCCAGCAAGCGATCACGATAATAAACGCCGACGACGCTACGCAGCGGCCAGCAATCTGTCAACCGGGTGGTTTGAGACCAAAATCAACCATTGACAGCTGACCGGCATCGCCGTCAACGTATAAGCACTGTCTATTAAATTAAACATCAATCATGGCAAACACCACTCACCCCGCAGACCGCAACGCGAGCGCCAGCCACCCCGCCGCGGCGCCGCGCATCAGCGCCGAAGAGATCGCCGACTTCCGCGCCCGACACCCGCAACTGCGCCAGGTCGACCTGCTGATCGCCGATCTCAACGGCCTGCCGCGCGGCAAGCGCATCCCCATCGAGTCGCTGGCAAAGATCTGCAGCGAGGGCATCCATTTGTCGGCTTCGATGTTCGCCCTCGACTTCCGCGGCGAGACGGTGGACGAATCCGGCCTCGCCTTCCAGCAGGGCGACGCCGACCGCCTCTGTCTGCCCGTGCCCGGCAGCCTCGCCCCGGTGCCCTGGCGCGACGACCGCGCGCAGCTGCAGCTGTGCATGCACGAGCAGGACGGCCGCCCCTACTTCGCCGACCCGCGCCACGTGCTGGCGCGCATCTGCGAAGGCTTCGCCGCCAGCGGCTACCGGCCGGTGATCGCCCTGGAGCTGGAGTTTTACCTGCTCGATCGGCAGCGCGACGCGCGCGGCATGGTGCGCGCGCCGATCAACCCGGTCAGCGGCGAGCGCGAGCGGAGCACGCAGGTCTACGCGCTGGAGGATCTGGACTGTTACGCCGATTTTCTCGACGCCTGCGCCGCGGCCTGCGAGGCACAGGGCATCCCCGCCAGCGCGGCCATCGCCGAGTACGCGCCGGGGCAGTTCGAGATCAATCTGCACCACCACGACGACCCGCTGCGCGCCTGCGATGAAGCCATCGCGCTGAAGCGGGTGATCCGCAGCGTGGCGCGCCAGCAGGGCTTCGAGGCGACCTTTATGCCCAAGCCCTTCGCGGCGCTGCCGGGCAACGGCCTGCACCTGCACCTGAGCCTGCTCGACGCCGCCGGCGACAACGCCTTCGCCCCGCCGCAGGCCGCCGCGCCGGGCTGCGACGACGCGCAGCTGGGCACGCCGCTGCTCGGCCAGGCCATCGCCGGGCTGCTCGCCAGCCTGCCCGAATCGCTGCTGATCTGCGCGCCGAGCGTCAACGCCTACCGGCGCATGCAGCCGGAGATGTTCGTGCCGCTGGCCGAGAGCTGGGGCTACGACAACCGCAGCACCGCGCTGCGCATCCCGGCCGGCGCGGCCGCGGCGACGCGCATCGAACACCGCGTCGCCGGCGCCGATGCCAACCCCTATCTGCTCACCGCCGCGATACTGGCCGGCGTGCAGCACGGTATCGCGCAAGCGCTGCAGCCGCCGCCGCGGCTGCGCGGCGACGCCTACGCACAGCTCGAAGCCACCTTCGCCAACACCCTCGAACAGGCGGTCGCCGACTTCCGCGCCGGGCAGTTGCTGGCGCAGGCATTGGGCGAGTCATTCTGCGAGCTGTACGCCGTCTGCCGCGAGGTGGAGGCGCAGCGCTTTCGCCGCCAACTGAGCGCACTCGACTACGACTGGTACCTGCACGCATGAAGCAGCGCGATCCCCGCCCCGCCCACGCCGATTCCTACTACGCCGCCAGCGCCGGCGACCTTGCCCCCCAGCCGCCGCTGCAGGGCGATGCGAGCTACGATGTCTGCGTCATCGGCGGCGGCATCAGCGGCTGCTCGGCGGCGCTGCACCTGGCGCAGCGCGGCTATCGCGTGGCGCTGCTGGAGGGCCAGCGGATCGGCTGGGGCGCCTCCGGGCGCAGCGGCGGGCAGATGATCTTCGGCTACGCCTGCGAGATGGCGCGGCTGCGCAAGCTGGTCGGCCGCGACGACGCGCGGCGGCTGTGGGATCTGTCCTGCGAGGCGCTGGACACCACCCGCGGGCTGATCCGCGAGCACGCCATCGACTGCGACTTCACCCCCGGCCAGGGCCACGCGGCGATCAAGCCGCGCCAGCTCGACGAACTGCGCCAGTGGCGCGACGAGCTGGCCGGCGACTACGCCTACCACAGCCTCGAACTGATCGAGGGCGAGGCCTTGCAGCAGCGGGTTGGCAGCCAGCGCTACATCGGCCTGCTGCGCGATGCCAACAGCGGCCACCTGCACCCGCTCAACTACACCCTCGGCCTGGCGCGCGCGGCGCTCGCCGCCGGCGTCACCATCTACGAATCCAGTCCGGCGCTGGAACTGCAACCCGGCAGCCCGGCGCGGGTGCGCACGCCGCAGGGCAGCATCCGCGCCGCGCAGGTGGTCTGCTGCGGCAACGCCTATCTGGACGGCGTGGCGCCGCAGATCCGCAGCCGGATCATGCCGGTGGGCACCTACATTCTCGCCACCGAACCGCTGGGCCGCGAGCGCGCCGAATCGCTGATCGCCGACCGCATGGCGATCGCCGACATGAATTTCGTGCTCGACTACTTTCGCCTCTCCGCCGATCACCGCCTGCTGTTCGGCGGCCGCGTCAGCTACTCCAAAGTGCCGCCGCCGAACCTGCCTGCGGCGATGCGCCGGCGGATGCTGCTGGTCTATCCGCAGCTCGCCGACGTGCGCGCCGACTACGTCTGGGGCGGCTACGTGGCGATCACCGCCAACCGCGCGCCGCACTTCGGCCGGGTCGCCGACAACGTCTACTTTGCGCAGGGTTTCTCCGGCCACGGCATCGCCCTCACCGGCTTCGCCGGCAAACTGATCGCCGAAGCGGTCGCCGGCAGCGCCGAGCGCTTCGACCTGTTCAGCCGCATCCCCCACCTGCCCTTCCCCGGCGGCCGCCTGCTGCGCACCCCGGCGCTGGTGCTGGCGATGGCCTGGTACCGGCTGCGCGATATGCTCGGTTGACAGCGGCCGCGCGGCACTGCGCGGACACCCGTGCCGGAGCGCACAAAACGCTTGAAATCCGATCGCTTGCGGTTGATAACAGACGGATGCAGGCAGCTTCGGAGGGGATCATGCGCCAGCACCGGCGGGTACAGCCCGCACTGCGAGCGACGGCAAGACCGCGGCCAGCGCCGTGCCGCTGCGGATGAGCGCCGTCGGTGGCGCGCGCTGCGCCATCTGGCTGCTGCCCGGCGGTGATGCCGCCGTTCAGTTCGCGCTGGCTATCGCGAGCCTCGCGGAACACTATCGGGCGCCGGGTTTCGAGCCGCACATCACCCTGGCCAGTGTCGCCACTGACGACCTGCCGGCACTGCGGGCACGCTGCGCGCAGCTCGCCGCAGACACCCGCGTGCTGCGCGCCCAGCCCTGTGGGCTGGCCGGCGAAGACAGCTTCTTCCGCCACCTCTACGTCCCGCTGGCGCCGACCCGCTCGCTGACCGCGCTGCGCTCTGCGCTGCGGGCCTGGCCGGCTCCGCCCGATGGCGAGCGGCCGCACGCCGGCGCCGCGGTATTCGACCCCCACCTCAGCCTGCTCTATCGCGATCCGGCACGGCGCGATCCCGGCGGCTACGCCCGCTGCACCGCCGAGCTGCCGCTGGCGCCCTTCGCCCTCAACCGATTGGCACTGGTGCAACTGGCCGACGATCCGATGGACTGGCGCAACCGCGGCAGCTGGCCACTGCGGGACTGACTGCCCGACTGGCTGCCCGACTGGCTGCCCGGCTGGCGACTCGGCTGGCGACCCGGCTGGCGGCGCGGGACTGTTGACTCGGGAGCGGGGCTACGGGCTGCCGGCAGCGGCCGCGGCGCGCGGCTTTTCGCGGCCGATGACGAAGGCCAGCAGCGCCGGGATCACGAACAGGGTGAACACGGTGGACACCGCCAGCCCACCGAGGATCACGCTGCCCAGACCGCGGTACAGCTCGGAGCCGGAGCCGGTGGCCAGCACCAGCGGCAACAGGCCGAACACCGAGGTGGTGGTACTCATGAAGATCGGCCGGATGCGCGTGCGCACCGCGTACAGCACCGCATCGACGCCGAGCAGGCCCTGGTAGCGCACGTTGTTGAGCGACTGGTGGACGATGAGAATGGCGTTGTTGACCACCGTGCCGACGAGGATCACGAAGCCGAGCATGACGAGGATGTCGAAGGGTTGCGCGGCGATGAAGCGATCGACCAGGGCGAGGCCGACGAAGCCCCCGGCGGCGGCCAGCGGGATCGACAGCAGGATCACCAGCGGGTACAGGAAGTGACCGAACAGCGAGGCCATCAGCAGATAGATGATGAGCACCGCGAGGATGAAGTTCCACTGCAGCGCCTGGCGCGTCTCGGAGAGCTTGTCGGCGCTGCCGCCGATGGACACCCGCACCGCCTCCAGCGCGCCGGACTCGCGCACCCCCGGCAGCACCTGCTGCTGCACGTATTCGATGGCCTCCTGCAGAGCCACCTGGCCGGGAGGCGTAACCTCCAGCCGCACGGTCCGCGCCCGCTCCAGGTGGTTGATCTGGGTCATTCCCCGGGCGTACTGCAGCTCGGCCAGATCACCGATGCGCAGCGCGCGGCCCTCGCGGGTGGCGACCAGGCCGTCGAGGATGTCCTCCGGGGAGGCCACCGCATCGCTGCGCGCGGTGAGCACCAGATCCATCACCTTCTCGCCATCGGGCTTGAATTCGCCGATCTTGCGCCCGTCCATCAGCACGTCGACGGCGAAGCCCAGCTCGCGCTCGGAGAGGCCATTGGCGATCAGCCGCGCGCGGTCCGGAATCAGGCGCACTTCGGGGTAGCTGATCTCCAGCGACGGCACCGGCCGGATCTGCGCACCGCCGAGCAGCTCGCTGTCCTTCAGCGCGACAAACAAGGCGCGCGCCGCGGCGACGATCTCGGCGTTGTCGCTGCCGGAAATATTGATATCCACCGAGCGGTCGCGGCCCAGCGACTGGGAGAAGATGCCCTGCTGAATGCTGACCCCGAACATGCCCGGGATCGAATTCATCACCCGGGTGAACAGCGGCATCATCTCCCGCGCGCGCTGGTCGTGGACACTGGTGCCGCCGAACAGGGTGAGCTGCTCGGAGGCGACGAAAAACATGCTCTTGACCTGCGGCACGCCGTCGATGCCATCCTCCTCGATGTGCGGTCGGATGGCCGCGTAGACGTAGTCGGCGATCTCCTCGCGCTTGGCCTCGGAGTAGCCCGGCGGCGGCACCATGATGTTGATGATCAGATTGCGGTTGCCCTGCGGCAGATACTCGGCCTTGGGCAGCAGCAGCATCACCCCCCAGGCGGCGGCGGCCATCAGCAGGCCGACGGTGAGCAGGCGGCTGAAGGCATTTTTCAGCGTCAGCCGCGACAGCGCCATCACGCTGCGCACGAACCAGTTGCCCTGGGCGACGGTCACCGCGCTGGCCTGGCGCTCGCGGCCGGCCATCTGGTACAGCTTGCGGGTGATCGCCGGGATCACCGACACCGAGACGAACAGGCTGACCACGATGGCGAAGGTGATGGCGATGGCGATATCGCGAAACAGCTGTCCGGCCTGCTCCTCGACGAACAGCACCGGCAGGAACACCGCCACGGTAGTCACCGTCGAGGCCAGCACCGCGCCCCACACCTCGCGCGCGCCATCGTGGCTGGCGGCGAAGGCGCTCTTGCCCATGCGCCGGTGGCGGTCGATGTTCTCCAGTACCACGATGGCGTTGTCCACCAGCATGCCCACGGCGAAGGAGATGCCCGCCAGGCTGACCACGTTGATGGTGCGCTCGAAAAGCAGCAGAAAGATGAAGGTACTGAACACGGAAATCGGTATCGCCATGGCCACGGTCAGCGTCGCGGCGATCGAGCGCAGGTATAGCCACAGCACGATGATCGCCAGGCTGGCGCCGATCAGCAGGTTGCGCTGCACCTGATCGATGGCGTTGTTGATGTACGGTCGCTGGTCGTAGACCCAATCGATGTACAGGCCGGCGCGCTTGAGCTCGCCGGCGTTGAGTTCGCCGACCGTGCGCTGCATGGCGTCGGTCATCTCCAGCACGTTGGCGCCGGATTCCTTGCGCACCGCGACGACGATTATCGGCGTGCCGTTGTGGCGCACCGGGATGCTCTGCGGCGCGTAACCGAGGCGGGTCTCGGCGACATCGCGCAGATAGACGCGATAGCGGCCGTCGTCGGCCAGCAGCACCTCGCCGAGATCGTCGGGGCGCTGGAACTGGCCCACCGTGCGCACCCGGTAGTTGCGCTTTTCAAGCCCCAGCACGCCAGCGGAGACGTTGCTGTTGGCGGCGTTCACCGCAGCGGCCAGCGCGTTCAGGGTGAGACCGTTGGCGGCCAGTCGCCCGGCGTCGACCACCACCTCCATGCGCGTCTCGGTACCACCGAGGACGAACAGCGAGCCGACCCCCGGCACGCGCTCCAGGCGGCCGCGGATCTCATTCTCGAAGAAACTGCGGTATTGGTTGATGCGCGCCTTGTCCGCGCCGCGCACCTTCAACATCATCCAGATCACCGGCGAGCTCTGCGCGCCGGAGGCGCTGATCTGCGGGCGGGCGGCGTTGGCCGGGTAGTCGGAGACCTCGTTGAGCTTGTTGGAAACCCGCGACAATGCGGTCTGCAGGTCGGCACCGACCTTGAAGGTCAGGGTGATCTGGCCGCGGTTGTTCTGGCTGGCGCTCTCCATGCTGACCAGCTCGGCGATGCTCTTGAGCACATCCTCCTGCTTTTCGATGATCTCCTTCTCGATCTCGTAGGGGCTGGCGCCGAACCAGTTGGTGGTGATGGAGATCGTCGGTGCCTCCACGTCCGGCGTCAGCTGCACCGGCAGGCGCGACAAGCCCAGCAGGCCGAAGATCAGCACCAGAATCACCGCGGAGAAGGTCGAAACCGGGTGGCGGATGGAAGTGCCGATCACATCCACGCCGGACTACTCCCCGACCACGCTGACCGGAGTGCCCGGGCGCAGGCGGTCATTGCCGTCGACTACCACCAGCATGCCGGCGACGATATGCTCGTCGTCCACGCCGACTTCGCTGCTGAGCCGCGCGACGATATTCACCGGCATGACTTTCGCCACGCCATCGACCACCGCATAGACCGCGTCCGCACCCTCGAAATGCACCAGCGCATCGCGCGGCAGCAGGCGCAGCCTGCGCGGCTCGGCGGCCGGCAGCTCGACCCGCGCCTGCATGTTCTGAAGCAGGCCCGGTCGGTAGTCGAGGGCGACGTTGACGGTGACGTTCTGGCTGCGCAGATCGACCACCGGGTCGAGGTCGCGGATGCGGCCTTCGAGGCGTTCGGCGAGCCCGTCCAGCGACACCGGCACGCGCGTCCCCGGCCGCTGGAAGCGCAGCACATCCTGGCCGATGCCGGCGCGCACGCGCAGCTCGGCACTGGCGGCGATGCGCGCCACCGGGGTCTGCGGGCCGACCCACTCGCCCAGCTCGGCGAGCTTCTCCAGCACCACGCCGTCAAAGGGCGCGCGCACCCGGCTCTTTTCCAGCGAGATGCGCAGCCGCGCGATCTGCTCGCGCAGGGTGTCGCGACGCTTCTCCTGGGCGCGCACCGTGTACAGGGAATCCTCGTAAGTGCCGCGGCTGGCGGAGCTGGAGGCGAGCAGCGATTCGAGGCGCTGCAGATTGGCGCGCTCGCGGGCGATCTCCGCCTCCACCTGCTCGACCTCGCGCTGGCGGATGTCGATGTCCTTTTTCAGGAAGCGATCGTCCAGCTCGACCAGCACGTCGCCGCGCTCGACCACCTGCCCGGTGCGCAGCTCGATGGCCGCGACCACGCCGCTGACCTCCGGTGCGACGTGCGCGACGCGGGCGAAATCCACCACGCCGAGGACGCGCACCGTCTGCGCCAGCTGGCGCTCGCCGACCGCGGCCACGCGCACCCGCGCAGGCGGCTGCTCGGCGGTGTGCGCTGCCGGCGCGGCCAGACACAGCAACAGGGCGCCGGCCAGCGCCGCGGCAGCGAGGCGCGCGAGGCGCTGCGGAAAATTATCATCGAGAGGGTTCATCACGTCCGGCTCGGAATCGTCACGCCCGGCCGTCGGCCACTTGTGGCGGGCGCCGGCTCGGTGGAGAAAGGGCGCCGACGGCATCGGCCGCGGCGCGCGGGCGGTGATGATAAACCCATCGCCGCGCACCGGCCAGCGCGGCTGCCCGCCCGTACTTTGGCCGCCCGTACTTTGGCC
>CBFCYW010000059.1:0-22579 GCA_965602395.1 uncultured Chromatiales bacterium | reverse complement strand
GGGCTGGGCATCGAAACCGGCGTCGACATGGACAAGCTGCTCGACGCCGGCGAATACATCTGCGCCGTGCTCGGCCGCCAGCCGGGCTCGAAAGTGGCGCGCGCCCGGCGCGGCGAGCACGGCCGGTGAGCGCGCAGCAAGCAAGCGGCCACTCGCCGTGTATCGGCATCTGCGAGATCGACGAGGACAGCGGCTACTGTCGCGGCTGCTGGCGCAGCATCGAAGAGATCGTCAACTGGGCGAGCAGCGACCAGGCACAGCGCAGCGCGGTGCTGGCGCAGCTGCCGTCGCGGCGCCGCGACCGAGCCGGGCAGGATTAGCCGGCCAGTCGAGGCCGGGCGCGACAATCAGGCGCCGAGCAGCTCCGGCAAGCCCTCCAGCGAAGGCAGCTCGGCGTCGATGTCGGTGCCGAGCTTTTCCGGCCGCAGGTCGAAGCGGTTGATCCACACGCTGCGAAAGCCAAAGGCGCCGGCGCCGGCGATATCCCAGGGGTTGGTCGAGCAGTAGGCGATCTGCTCCGGCTGCAGCTGCAGCCAGCTCTGCGCCAACTGGTAGACGCGCCGGCTGGGCTTGTACTCGCGAACCTCCGCGGCGGACAGGGCGATGTCGAACAGCTCGCTCAGACCGGCGCTGGCGAGGGCATCGTCGAGCATCTGCGGCACCGCGTTGGAGACCACCACGGTGGCCAGATCGGCGCTGCGCAGGCGCTGCAACGCGGCAATCGCGTCAGCCTGCGGCGGCGGCTTGTCGTAGGCGCTGAGCAGGTCGGCGCGCAGCTGCGCGTCGTCGACGCCGAACATCTGCATGCTGTAGTCGAGCGCGTCTTCGGTGATCTTCTGAAAATTGACGTAGCGCCCCATCAGGCTGCGCAGCCAGGTGTATTCGAGCTGCTTGCGGCGCCACACCTTGGAGAACTTGTGCGCGTGCTCGCCGACGCGAACCTGGTTCTCGGTGACCGCGGAGACGATATCGAACAGGGTGCCGTAGGCGTCGAAGACGCAGGCGCGCACACCGGCGAGATCGGCTTGACTCATGCTGGTTCCTCTCTGGCTGCTCGGGGCATCGCAACAGTCGGGGCCGGGGGCAATGGCCGGACCCGGCTCAACGGCGCTCCGGGGGGATCGAATAGGTCGCGGTGACGTGCGCCACGGGGTCGTCGTGGTCCTCGCCCTCGCTATACAGGTTGACCTCCCCCACCGCCAGCCGCTTGCCCAGCTTGAGCATGCGCGCCTCGGCGACCACGTCGCCAGGCTTGGGACGGTGCAGGAAGTTGATGTTCAGGCTGGTGGTCACCGCCAATTCCACCGGGCCGATCCTCGACAGCACCAGGGCGTACATGGCGGCGTCCGCCAGGGCCATCATCACCGGGCCGGAGACCGTGCCGCCGGGGCGCAGAAACTTTTCGCTGTAGACGGCGCGCATGACCACGTGATCTTCGTGGATGGCGTCCAGTCGCAAGCCCATGTCGCTGGCGAAGGGCAGTCTCTCGCGGGAGATCCGGTTGTATTCTTCAACGTTGATGCGAGCCATGCTCAATCCTTCTCTCGGGCTGTAGTGGCGCGCTGCTCGTGCCGCATTGCAGCACAGGTGTTGCAGCGCGGCAAGCGCTACCGCCGCACCTCGCAGCGCGTTGCATCGCACCCGGCTCGGCGGCAGACTTGGGCAGCACGTCCAATGCCCCATTGCCATTCAACGCGGAGTAGCCACCATGAGCAGCGCCCCCGAACAAGCCGATGCCAGCCCCATTCTGTTGCGCCGCGACGAAAACGGCGTCGCCACCCTGACGCTCAATCGCCCCGATCAGTACAACGCCCTTTCCGAGGAGATGCTGGCCGCGCTGCAGGCGGAGATGGACGCCATCGCCGGGGATGACTCGCTGCGCTGCGTGGTGATCGCCGCCGAGGGCCGGGCCTTCTGCGCCGGCCACGATCTCAAGCAGATGCGCGCCAATCCGCGCCGCGAGTATTACGACCAGCTGTTCGCCACCTGTGGCCGGCTGATGCAGAGCATCGTCGAGCTGCCGCTGCCGGTGATCGCCCGGGTGCAGGGCATCGCCACCGCCGCCGGCTGCCAGCTGGTGGCGAGCTGCGATCTGGCGGTGGCGGTGGATAGCGCGCGCTTCGCCGTCTCCGGCATCAACGTCGGCCTGTTCTGCTCGACGCCGGCGGTGGCGCTGTCGCGCAATCTGTCGCGCAAGCGCGCCTTCCAGATGCTGGTCACCGGTGAATTCATCGACGCCGAAACCGCCATCGACTGGGGGCTGATCAATCACGCCGTGCCGGCCGATGAGCTGGATGCCGCCGTCGCCCGCTTCACCGACAGCATCTGCGCCAAAAGTCCGGTGGCGATCCGCACCGGCAAGGGCATGTTCTACGAGCAGCTCGAACGGGATCTGCCCGAAGCCTACGCGCTGGCCGCCGAACGCATGGCCTGCAACATGATGGCCGAGGACGCCGGCGAGGGCATCGACGCCTTCATCGCCAAGCGCAAACCGCAGTGGAAAGGGCGCTGAATGGCGCTGGACGCTCTCGGGCTGGCGCACGCCGGCCCGGCGAACTGGTACTAGACTGGCGCGCCGCCCGCTCCTAGCTTTGCAGCACATTTCGCCCCGCCGCAGAGGCGCCGCCGGCGACGATTGTGCAGCCCGTGCGGTTGGCTTATCTTGAGCAACTCATATACATGAGCTGCCGGACAATTGCGCCGCCCCCAGCAGAGGAAACATCAGCATGCCCCGAATGACCCCCAGTGAAGCCTTCGTCGAAACGCTCGTCGCCCAGGGCGTAACCAAGATCTTCGGCATCATGGGCTCGGCCTTCATGGATGCGATGGACATCTTCGCACCCGCCGGCATCGAGCTGATTCCGGTGGTCCACGAACAGGGCGCGGCACACATGGCCGACGGCTACGCGCGCGTCTCCGGCAAGCACGGCGTGGTCATCGGCCAGAATGGTCCGGGCATCTCCAACTGCGTCACCGGTATCGCCGCCGCCTACTGGGCGCATTCGCCGGTGGTGATGATCACCCCCGAAACCGGCACCATGGGCATGGGTCTGGGCGGCTTTCAGGAAGCCAATCAGCTGCCCATGTTCCAGGAATTCGTCAAGTATCAGGGCCACGTCAACAACCCCAAGCGGATGGCCGAATACACCGCGCGCTGCTTCGACCGCGCCCTGAGCGAAATCGGCCCGACCCAGCTGAACATCCCGCGCGACTACTTCTACGGCGATCTCGACGTCGAGATCCCCGAGCCGATGCGCCTCGACCGCGGCCCCGGCGGCGAGCAGAGCCTGTCCGAAGCCGCCGATCTGCTGGCCACGGCCAAATTCCCGGTGATCCTCTCCGGCGGCGGCGTGGTGATGGCCGACGGCATGGATGAGTGCGTCGCGCTGGCCGAGCGCCTCGGCTGCCCGGTGGTCAATTCCTACCAGCACAACGACTCCTTCCCCGCCAGCCACCCGCAGTGGTGCGGCCCGCTGGGCTACCAGGGCTCGAAGGCCGGCATGAAGCTGATCAGCCAGGCGGATGTGGTGCTGGCGCTGGGCTCGCGCCTCGGCCCCTTCGGCACCCTGCCGCAGCACGGCATGGACTACTGGCCAAAGGACGCCAGGATCATCCAGGTCGACGCCGATCACAAGATGCTCGGCCTGGTGAAGAAGATCTCGGTGGGCATCTGCGGCGATGCCAAAGCCGCCGCCATCGCCCTCGGCAAACGCCTCGACGGCCGCGAGCTGGCCTGCGACGCCAGCCGCGACGCGCGCCTGAAACAGATCGCCGAGGAAAAGGAAGCCTGGGAGAAGGAACTCGGCGAATGGCTGCACGAGAAGGATGACTTCTCCATGGACATGATCGCCGAGCAGGCCAGCGAAGCCGGCAACTGGCTGCACCCGCGACAGGTGCTGCGCGAGCTGGAAAACGCCATGCCGGCGGACAAGATGGTCTCCACCGACATCGGCAACATCAACTCGGTCGCGCACAGCTACCTGCGCTTCGACCGCCCGCGCAGCTTCTTCGCGCCGATGAGCTTTGGCAACTGCGGCTACGCCCTGCCGACCATGATCGGCGCCAAGGCCGCCGCGCCCGATCGCCCCGGCATCGCCTACGCCGGCGACGGCGCCTGGGCGATGAGCATGGGCGAGGTGCTGACCGCCGTGCGCCACGACATCCCGGTCACCGCGGTGGTCTTCCACAACCGCCAGTGGGGCGCGGAAAAGAAGAATCAGGTGGACTTCTACGGCCGCCGCTTCGTCGCCGGCGAGCTGAACGAAAAAGGCAACGAGAGCTTCGCCGAAATGGCCCGCGCAATGGGCGCCGAAGGCATGACCATCGACCAGCTCGACGACGTCGGCGCGGCGCTGAACAAGGCCATCGACATGCAGATGAACGGCGGCAAAACCACCGTTATCGAGATCATGTGCACCCGCGAACTCGGCGACCCCTTCCGCCGCGATGCGCTGTCCAAGCCGGTGCGCCACCTCGACAAGTACAAGGATTACGTCTGATCCGAGGCAGCAACCGGATCGTCCGCCCTCCTCCGGCGGACGATCCGGGACAGCTGCGCCCCGCGGGACTGCCTTGCAACCCGCCTGCTCACGGCCCTCGACCTCTACGGAGGTGCCCCGTGAAAGTTTTCGACCATATTATCGCTGGTGCCGCTGCAGACCCGCGCCACATCATCTTTGCCGAAGCCTTTTTCCAACGGCGTCAGCACGAGGGCGTGAGCCGCCAACAGGCTGCCGAACGCCTGCTCGACCCGCTGCATTTCACCGACATGATGGTGCGCGAGGGGCTCGCCTACCCGGCGAACGACCTCTCGCGCGGCTGTAGTGCGCTGGATGTGTTCCGCCTGATCTGCGGAACCGGGGTGCAGGCCCAGCCGCGCGCCGCCGAACCCGGGCGATGATCGATATCACCATCCTGCTCGGCATTATCCTCGCCGCCGGCGTGGTGCGCGGCTACAGCGGTTTCGGCTTCTCCGCGCTGGTGTTGCTCAGCGGCAGCCTGCTGGTGGCGCCGCAGGCGCTGGTGCCGGTGCTGTACCTGCTGGAGATCGTCGGCGGCGCGGCGATGCTCTACGCCGGCGGCCTGGGCGCGGTGCGCTGGGCGCTGCTGCTGCCGCTGATGGGCGGCAGCGTGCTGGCCATCCCGCTGGGGCAGTGGCTGCTCGCCGGCAGCGACGCCTCGCTGGTGATGGTGATCGCCGGCGCCGCCGTGGCGCTGTTCTGCCTGCTGCTCTGGCGCGGCTTCGCTCTGCCGCACACGCCGCACCGCGCGGCGACCTTCGCCGTCGGCATGACCTCTGGCGCGCTCAATGGGCTGGGTTCGCTGGGCGGCCTGCCGATCGCGACCTATCTGCTGGCCACGCGCCAGTCGCCGGAGCAGTTGCGCGGCACGCTGGCGATGCTGGTGGTGATCGTCGATGGCTATTCCTTCGCCTCGGCGAGCTGGTTCGGGCTGGTCGATGCGCAGACCTGGCGCCTCGCCGCGCTGGCGCTGCCGGCGCTGGGGCTTGGCTTCTGGCTTGGCCATCGGCTGTTTTTGCGCAGCGATCCGGCGCGCTTTCGCCGCGTGCTGCTGTTGTTACTGGCGACGCTGGCGCTACTGCACCCGCTGCGCCATCTCGGCGGGCCGCTGCTGGCAAGCGCCGCACTCTGCCCGGCGGCGGCGCGCGCAGGGCTTGTGGGCGGCGCCGCCGGCCGCTGCGCGCCGCACGGCGAGCGCGCAGACGGGTAGTTAGCCGTCGTCGCTGAGTTCAAACCTGAAGTCAAAGGCGAAGGCCGTGTCCAGATTCTGCGGATTGACCCACTGGAAGCAATATTCGCCGTCCGCCACCAGCCGAACGCGCTCGTCCAGGGCACCGCTGACACGCCGTTTCAAGGGGTACTCGGTAACGGTTTCGGCGTGGCGGTGGATGTTGAAATCGACCGGCTGCGGCGTGTCGAAACGCGCCCGCAGCCACTGCCCGGCGTGCGCTTCGATGCAGCGTTCCATGGAGTAACTGGCATGGCTTTGCATCTTCACGCGCATCTGCTCGCCGGCCGCATCACCGTGGGCTGCGACCACAGCCGGCAACAGCCCGAAGCTCAGTGATATGGCGGTCAGAGCGGCGCGACAGCGGCCATTGCCAAGCGGCGCTCGCCGCGAAAAAAAGCCGGAGGTCATCGGGGCTACTCCCTGTGTTGGATTCGCCCCTGAGTGTAGCCGGCGCAGTGCGATGCAGCGGCCGGTTTACTGGATGCTGTCGGGCAGCGCGGCGGGCAGATCATCGAAGGCGCGCCAGTCCAGCGCCGCGGCATCCACCACCGAGCCGGCCGGCGCGGCCTGCTGCAGCATCGACAGTGACACGAAGCCCTCGCTGATCGCGCCGAGCAGCTGCGGCAGGTCGATGTGGTCGAGGGCCGCGCGCAGACCGGCGACACCCGGCCGGCCGGGGTCCGGCAGCCGCTTGAGCGACTCGCGCAGATGCACGGTGAAGGTCAGCTGCTGACGCAGCGCGCTGCTCAACTGACGCCGAAAGCCCTGGTCGTCGACGCCACCGCCAGCGGCGGCGCGCTGCACCTGCGCGTGGATGCCGGCGAAAGCCTGCCGCGAAACCCGGTACAGATAGGCGGCGCGGGCGCGATCATTGCTCCCCGCGGCGAGCACCGCGCGGGCGCCACTGGCGGCGTTCTGCGCCTCGCGCCGCGCCTGCTGCAATTCGGCCACCAGGCCGGCCAGGCTGCGCTCGGTGCGCGCCTGTGCCGGCGGCGTGCAAATGCCCCACAGCAACAGCGCGCCCAGCAGAGTGGCCAGTAGCGGAACCGTCGCCGCCCGCCCCCGCCAGCGCTGCGCCGCCATCCGCTCATTGATCGATGCCGTCATAAGCCGCTCCTCAAATCCTGCCCACTGGCAATGTAGCGGATTTGGCCGCGGCAACGAAGCGCTCCGTGGCCAATCGTGACGGAGCTGCAAGGCTAGGAACCAGATGCCCCTACAGCGGCCCAAGTGCCCGGTATCGCATGTATAATCGCGCCCTCGTCATCGCCGCCGCCGCTGGAGTCGGTCCGGTTGTGCGGGGGCCGCGGCGCCGACGCGCCCCTGACGATGCGATGCCAATTGCAGCGGGTTGTCCGCCCGATTGGCCCGGCTCGGTTAGCAGCCCAGCCATGAGCCCGATCGGCCGCTCCACTCGCCGAACCACCGCAGACAAAGGATTCCCCATGAAACGTCTTTCCCTACTGGCCGTCGCGGTCAGCAGCCTGCTCGTCAGCCAACTCGGCCAGGCGGCCGAAGAAGCACCGGAGGCCAACCGTGCCAACATCAGCTATAGCCTTGGCATGATGGTCGGCCAGCGCTTGCAGGGCGAGTTCAGCCATATCGATCTCGACCGCTTCCGCGCCGGCGTCGAAGCCATGCTCACCGAGAGCGAGACCGAATTGACCATCGAGCAGGCCAGCGGTCTGCTCAACCACCACCGCGCCTCGCTGCAGGCGAAGCAGGCCGAAGAGGCCAAGGCGAAAGGCGCAGCCTTCCTCGCCGAAAACGCCGAGCGCGACGGCGTGACCGTCACCGAGAGCGGCCTGCAGTACGTGGTGCTGACCCCTGCGGAAGGCCCCAAACCCAAGCCCAGCGACACGGTGAAGGTGCACTACGAGGGCACGCTGATCGACGGCACTGTATTCGACAGCTCGATCCAGCGCGGCGAGCCGATCAGCTTCCCGCTCAGTGGCGTGATCCCCGGCTGGACCGAGGGCGTGCAGCTGATGAGCGTCGGCAGCCGCTACCGCTTCGCGATCCCCCCCGAGCTGGCCTACGGCCAACGCGGCGCCGGTCAGGCCATCGGCCCCAACGAAGTGCTGGTGTTCGAGGTCGAGCTGCTCGGCATCGAAGCCGGCGACACCGCAGACGCGGCCGACGCGGCTAGCGAGTAATCGAGCCTCGCCGTCGCGGCCTCAGCGCCGCGGCGGCAGCTTCATCACCGCATCACCCTCTCCGCCACCGCCGTCCACGGCGATGTAGATGGCGCCATCGCCGTCCACCGCGATCCCTTCCTGATCCCGCCCGGGCAGGCTGCGCGCGAGCAGCACCTCGCCATCGAGCGACAATTCCAGATACAGATTGTGGCGGTCGCTGATCAGTGCCAGCCGGCGCCGCTTCGGCAGATAGTGCATGCCGGCCAGATCGCCGATGCGACTGTCGAACACGCGCAGAATGTGCCCGCGGCCGTCACCGGGGGTGCTCAGCGGCAGCTCCAGCTCGACCAGTCGCGCCGCCTCTTTATCGCCGCTCACCCCCTCGCCCTGATTGGCGACCCAGAAAGTGCCGCCGTGGCGCCGCTGCGGATTGGGCACAAAGGCGATCGCCTCGATCCCGTTGCTGCCTTTGGGAAACGCCGTGAATCCACTCTGGCGGCGCTCGATATCAAACTCGCGGAGCAGCTTCAGCTTCTTCGGGGACAGCTCCAGCACCCGCTCGCGGCCCTCCACAGCCACGTACAGCAGACCGGTGTTTGGGTTGACGGTGACACCTTCGAGATCGCCGCCACCGAGCCGCTTGCGCTGTAAGCGGCGGCCCTTTCGATCGATCTCGCTGATGCGGCCTTCATCGCCGACCACAAACAGGCTGTCGCGACCCGGGTGATAGACGATGCCGGAGGGCTCGTTGACGCGCTTGCGAAGGATGTTGTCGCGCCACTGGGCGGCGAGGTTGAACTCGCTGTCCAGCGTGCCCGACTGTCGGCCATCGGCATGGGCGCTGAGCGTAACCGCCAGTAGCGCAGGGGCGGCAGCGGTAAGCAGCGTACGGCGAACCGGGCGAGGCAGTAGCATTGGCATGCTCCGTGTTGGTGGTGGGTGGCTCAGGGCGATGATGCTAGCGCTCGACGACAGCGGCAACGCCCATGCCGCCGGCGGTGCACACCGAGACCAGCCCGCGACCGCCGCCGGCTTCGGCGAGGATCTCCACCAGGGTCGCGAGGATGCGCGCGCCGGTGGCGGCAAAGGGATGGCCGACGGCGAGGCTGGAGCCCTTGACGTTCATGCGCTGCGCGTCGATGGCGCCCAGCGGCTCGTCGCGGCCGAGTCGATCGCGGCAGTAGTCGGCGGACTCCCAGGCTTTCAGCGTGCAGGCGACCTGGGCGGCGAAAGCCTCATGAATCTCATAAAATTCAAAATCCTGCAGCGATAACTTCGCGCGATTAAGCATCTGTGAAACAGCGACTGTCGGCCCCATCAGCAAGCCTTCTCCGGAGACGTAATCGACCGCCGCAGTCTGCGCTTCGGTGAGGTAGCCGAGCACCGGCAGACCGCGCTTTTTCGCCCACGCCTCCGAGCCCAGCAGCACCGCGGCAGCGCCATCGGTGAGCGAGGTCGAATTGCCCGCGGTCAGCGTGGCGCGCTCGCCGCGCTCAAAGCAGGTCTTCAGCGCTGCCAGCTTCTCCTCGCTGGTGTCGGCGCGCAGGATATTGTCGCGCAGCATGCCGGCGCAGGGCACGATCAGCTCATCGAAAAAGCCGGCATCGTAGGCCGCGGCAGTTTTGCGGTGGCTGGCCGCCGCCAGCGCGTCCTGCTCGGCACGGCTGATGCCCCACTGCTGAGCCATCAGCTCGCAATGCTGGCCCATGGATAGAAAGGTGCGCGCCTCGGCCACCGCCGGTGGCTGTGGCGCCAGCTCGCTGAAACCGAAGCCCTTCAAGGCGCGCAGCTTGTCTTTGACACTGCGCGCCTGCTGCAATCTGAGCAGGCGCTGGCTGAAGCGTTTGCCGAACACGATCGGCGGGTCGGAAAGGGCCTCGGTGCCAGCGGCGATGGCGCACTCGATCTGCCCGCTGGCGATCTTGCCGGCACTGAGCATGGCCGCCTGCAAACTGGTGCCGCAGGCCTGCTGCAGGGTGATGCCGGGACTCAGCGACGACAGATCGGTGGACTGCAGCGCCTCGCGGGCGAGGTTCCAGTCGCGGCTGTGGCTGATCACCGCGCCGGCGATGACCTCATCGATGAGTTCGCCCTTGAGGCCAAAGCGCGCCGACAGCCCCTGCAGCGCACCGCTGAGCAGATCGAGATTGCTCAGTTCGGCGTAGGCGCTGTTGGCGCGGCAGAAGGGTGTGCGCACGCCGCCGATGATGGCGACCGGACGGAGGGTTTTGCGGGCCATAAATGCGCCTCCCATGCTCAGGCCGCGCCGCGGCCGGTGGATTCAAGATAGTGCAGCGGGCCGCCGCGGAACGGCGCGAAGCCGGTGCCGAAGATGATGCCGGCGTCGAGCAGATCGGCGTCGCCGACCACGCCATCGGCCAGGCAGGCGCGGCACTCGGCGAAGAACGGCTCCAGCAGCTGTTCGGCCAGCGCCTCCAGCTGGCTGGCCGAAGCCTGGCTCTGGCGCTCGCGCTGGGGCTTGCCATCCTTCCACGGGTACATGCCCTCGCCGCTCTTTTTGCCGAGCTTGCCGGCGGCCACCAGAGATTCGAGTCTGGCGGTGGCCGTAGCCGCGCTGTCGCCGCCGAGGGTCTGGATGACTTTCAGGCCGACGTCGAGACCGACCACATCGGCCAGTTCGACCGGCCCCATGGGCATGCCGAAGCGGGTCGCCGCGGCGTCCAGATCCTCCAGCGAACTGCCCTCGGCGTGCATCTGCAGCGCGCGCAGCATGTACGGCGCGAGCACGCGGTTGACGAGAAATCCGGGGCTGGACTGCACCGGCAGCGGCAGCCGGTCGATCTGCCGGCAGAGGGCGGCGCCGGCGGCGAGCTGCGCCTCGCCGCTGTGCTCGCCGCGCACCACCTCGACCAGCGGCATCTGCGCCACCGGATTGAAAAAGTGCAGGCCGATCAGTCGCGCCGGCTCCTGCAACGCGCCGGCCAGCTCCTCCAGCGGGATCGCGCTGGTGTTGCTGGCGAGGATCGCGTCGGGCTTGAGCTGAGGCTCAAGCTCGCGAAACAGCGCACGCTTGACCTCGGCATCCTCAAAAATGGCCTCGATCACCAGATCCGCGCGCGCCACCCCGCGGCCATCCACATCGGCGATCAGCCGGGTCTGCGCCGCGGCCACCGCGGCGGGCTTCTTCAGCTTGCGGCGGAACAGTTTTTTCGCCCGCGCCAGCGCCGGCTCGATGTATTGCAGCTCGCGGTCCTGCAAAGTCACTTCGAGGCCGCGCAGCGCGCACCAGGCGGCGATATCGCCACCCATCACCCCGGCGCCGACGACGTGCACGCGGCGGGCGTGAAAATCGCTGCTCTTGCCCTGGGTCTTGAGGCGTTCCATCAGGTGAAACACCCGGCGCATGTTGCGCCCCACGTCGCCGACCATCAGCTCGCCGACGCCCTCGGCCTCGGCCGCAAAGAACGCGGCGCGATCGCCGCGGTGCTGCTGCCAGGCATCGAGGAAGCGATACGGCGCTGGGTAGTGATCGGGATTGGCCTTTTTGCTCACCTGCTTGCGCATCATGCCGGCCACCAGCGGGCGCAGCGGCGCGCTGTTGCTGAGCCGGCCGACGACACCGGGGGCGCGACTTTTGCGCTTTTTCAGAATCGCCCGGCGCGCCGCCCAGCGCAGCTCCTGGTGTGCGCCGATCACTTCATCGACCATGTTCACGCCGCGCGCCGCGCGCGCGCCGAGCGCCCGCCCGGTGAGGATCAGTTCCAGCGCTTTAAGGCCGCCGAGACGCTCGCTGAGCCGCACGCTGCCACCGAGGCCGGGGAAGATGCCGATTTTCACCTCCGGCAGGCCGATGCGCGTCTCCGGCACGTCCTGGGCGATGCGCCAGTCGCAGCACAGCGCCAGCTCCAAACCGCCGCCGAGGCAGAAGCCGCGGATCGCCGCCACCGTCGGGCAGCTCATGTCTTCCAGTTTGGCGAACACCGCGTGGCCGCGGCGGATCAGCGCGCTGACGTCCTGCGCCGCGGTGAAGTCATCGAATTCGCGGATATCGGCACCGGCGATGAAGCCCGATGGCTTGGCGGAGAGAATCGCCAGCCCGGTGGGGTTGCCGCGCTGCGCTTCATCCAGCAGGCCGTCGAGTTCATCGATGACCTCGGCGCCGAGGCTGTTGGTCGATTCGCCGGCGCGATCCAGCCACAGCCACCAGATATCCTGGGTATCGACCTCGACCCGCCAGTGCCGCCATTGCCCCGTGCCGCCAGTTGCCGCCGCCATGTGCCACCTCAAGATTCGAACAGTTGTTTGAATCGGCGAGTCTAACCGCCGTCCGGGCGGGCGACAATAGTGCGCCGCCTCTTGGCAGAAGGCCGCAATATCAGAAGGATGCGCTGGTTCCGGCGTAAACCTTGTAATCGCCGCTGCGCGGGTGATAGCCGATATCGATGCTCAGATCGGTGTTCACGAAAGCGTCGATCTTCCAGCGAAAGCCGCCGCCGAGGGTGGCTTCCAGATCGCCCAGATCGAGGTGATAGCGCGGCCAGGCGTTGCCCACATCGACGAAGCCGAGCAGCCGGAAGCGCGGGTGGCGGCGCAGTGCGCGCAGCCATTCGACCCGGTAGAGCAGCGACGTATCGCCCTCCAGCGATCCCGATTCGATGCCGCGAATGCTGCCCGAGCCCCCCAGCGAGAAGCGCGGCAGATCCCAGGCGCTGCCGTTGGCGAAGCCCAGCCGGAAAGACATGTTGAGGTTGTCGGCGACATCGTCCAGCGGCATGTAGGCGCGGTAGTACAGCAGCATGCTGCTGTAGGCGTAGTCGCCACCGGCGAGCTGGCCGCCGAGGGTGATGTTGCCGCCCCAGGCGCGGCCGAAGCGGCGGTAGCGATCCTGATGCACGCCGTTGTAATCCAGCGCCAGCGAAATGCTGCGATCCTGGCCGCCGGCCGGCCGCTGGCCGCCACCGCCGTCCAGTGGTTCGTGGTAGCGCTCGTTGTGGGCGATGCCGAAGGCGATGCTCCAGCCGGGATCGGATGGCCTGAAATCGTCCAGCTGGCGACGCGCGCCGAGGCGCAGCTGCCTGTCGCTGCGCGACCACTGGCCGAGCACCCCGGTGTCGCTGCCGGAGGACACCGGGTAGCGCTCTTCGGCGATGCGCGCGTTCACCCCCCAGCGGGTGCCGATCAGTCGCGGCACGACGTAGTCGACGCGTAATCGATCGGTCTCCCGGCCGCGGCCCTCGTCGGCCTTTTCGCGCTCCAGGGTCACACTGAACTGGTGGTTGAGGCCGAGCAGGTTGTCGGAGCGCAACTGGCCGCCGAGGCTGATATCGCCTTCCGAGTTGCGCGACAGCCGCGGCAGTGGCAGCAGGTAGTATTTCTCATCCACCGCGAAGGACAGGCGCACGCCGTAACCGACCTGCTCGGCGCGCGCGCTCACCTGGCGGAACAAGCCCAGATCCATCAGCGCCTGGCGCGCCTTAGCCAGTTGCGTGTCGGTGTAGGCATCGCCGATGCGGACATCGATTTCATCGCGCAGCAGCACTTCGCTGGTGTCCTCATTGCCGCTGAAGACAATCTCGCGCACCGGGCCGTACAGCTGTTGCGCCGGCGGGTGCGGCGAAGGCCTCGCCGCCGCCTGTGCGGCCAGCGCCACAGCTTGCATCGCCGCCGGTGCCATCCAGCACAGCACGGCGCACAGCAGCGCCAGCGCGGTACGGCGCCGACAGCGGACTGTGAGCTTGCGCGGCGCAATCGACGCCCGACGCGGCTTGCTGGTCAAATCGTTTCCTCGTCAGTGGTGGCCGCCCGACAGCGGCCACTTTTGCAATCGCCGCTTTGGCCGCCGACCAGCCCGGCTGACCGGCCGCCGGCGGCGACGCCAAGCAGTGCGGTGGTCGCGTGCGACGCGCACCGGGCTACAGCTGCGGCAACCTATCCGCTGCCGCGTCGTCCGCCGCCTGCGGGCCGGATTCCAGCGGTGCCAGCAGGCGTGGCAGGTCGCGCCACAGGCCGGCGTCATCGGCACCGCCGTAGCGCGCCGCATCGAGGCGGCGCAGGGTATCGGCGATGGCCTCGCGGCGACGCGGATCGCTACAGACCGCCGCCAGCCTCGCCGACAGCGCCAGCAGGCTACGCGGCCGCTGGCCGCCGTCGAGCTCACCAGCCACCGCGATGGCGCCGGCGTGCGCCTCGCCCCAATCCAGCAGCGCCAACTCGACCGCGCGCGGATCGGCGCCGGCGCAGGCTGCGGCCAGGCGTTTGCTGGTGGCGCGGCGGCGACGCTGGCCCTCCTGGCCGCGCCGCCGCGGCCGACGCCAACCCAGCAGCAACGACAGCGCCGGCGCCGGCTGGCCAGCGGCAGCGGCGGCGCGCCGCTGGCGCCACCAGAGCAGCGCGAAAGCCGCCGCCAGCAGCCAGCCGGCCAACACCAGCAGCCAGCCGGTGGCACCCCAATCCGTCGCAGCAGCGGCCGCCGGCGGGCGCTGCCCGGCGCTGCCCTCAGTCGCTGGCGATGACGCCGCGGCCGATCCGTCATCGCCCGCCGCCGCACTCGCCGCCGCACCGGCTGCCGGACTGGTCGCATCGCCGGCCGCAGCGCCCGAAGTGGTCGCACTGGCCGCCGGCAGCACTTCGATCTGCACCTGCGGCAGACTGAGCAGCTCCTCGCGGCCGGTCTCGGTGTTCCACCACGGCAGCTCGATGGCCGGCAGCGTCAGCGTGCCTGCCTGAGTCGGCACGATGGCCCATTTCTCCAACCGCGTGCCGCGCAAGCCATCCTCGCCGGCCAGCTGGTCGTCCAGCTCGGCGCGGTCCGGGTAGATGCGAAAACCTTCGCCGACCGGCACGTCCAGCTCCGGCAATTGCGCTGCGGCCAGACCAATCGCCTGCAGTTGCAGGCTGCGCGTGATCGGCTCGCCGACGCGTGCCTGAGCGGCATCGCCACCCGACCAGTCCGCGCTCAGCGTCAGCGCCTTCGCCGGCAGCCACCAGCGGCCGCTGAATTGTTCCGGCCGCGGGCGCACATCGAGACCGAGGCGCTCGCCGTGCAGGCGTACCGTGCGCTGGCTGCCGAGCAGGCCGCCGCCACCGCCGCGCAGCCGCGCGGTGAGCGCCGGCGGGGTAATGACGATGCGCCCGCTGCGCTGCGGAAACAGCGCGTAGCGGCGCTCCAGCACCGCGTAGCGGCGACCGCCACGGCGCTCCTCGTAGCGCAGATCCTCGCCGAGTGTCTGCACCTCCAGCCCCTCGGCCTGGGGGCCGCTGAGCGAGCCATCGACCATCGAGCGGGCGTGGAACAGGCGCAGGCGATAGATCGCCTGTGCCTGCACCCAGGGCTCGGCCGGGGCCACATCGACCTCCAAAAACACATCGCGGTGCTCGTGGCCATCCACCGCCGCCGGCGGTGCATCGACGCGGATGGTGATCGCCGCGCTCTGTGCCGCGCCGGCGCGCAGCGGCGGGATCTGCAACTCGCCGCTGCGCAGCGGGCTGAGGCTGTACAGCCAGATCACCCGCTGATCGGCTTCGCCGTTGATCAGGCTGAGCTGGCTGCTGCGGCTGGAGCGCAGCACTTCAAAATCGCTCGCCAGCGGCGACAGATCCGGCTGCGCGTCGGTGCCGCGCGCGCTCAGTTCCAGGGTCAGCGTCTGCCCCAGCTCCAGCTGCTGGCGGTCGACGCGCGCGCTCAGCGTCTCCTCGGCCAGCGCCGCGCGGCTGCTGGCGAGCGCCGCGGCGAACGCGATGACGACGGCAACGGCGAGCCACAACAGTGTCGCCAGCGGGGATTCGGGACGCTTCACCATGGCTGTGGGTCTTTTTTCAGGCGCGCGTGTTCACGCTGATGGATCAACTGCAATTTACGCCGCAGCAAGCCGCCCGGGTCGTCGGGAATCTGCCGCAGCCAGGCCTCGGTAGCCTGCTCGGATTCGCTCAGCGGCGCGGGCTGGGCCACGCCGAGCCCGGCATCCTCGCCGGCCTCGGCCTCGGAGGGCTGCGCCGACTGCGGCTCGTCGAGGGCGGCGGATTCTACCGCCTCGACCGATTCGGACGACGATTCGGGTGGCGATTCGGGCTCCGCTTGCGACTCGGGCTGCGCGGGCTCATCCGCTGCGCCCTCGCCGGCTTCGGGCTGCTCCGGGCCGGATTGCTCATCGCTCGATGGCTCGCCGGGGGCTTGCTCGTCCGGCGCGCCATCAGGCGATTGCCCATCCGGGGATTGCCCATCCGGCGATTCACCGTCATCGGGGGCTTCGCCATCCGCGGACTGCTGCTCGTCGCCCTGCTGCGGCTGCGATTGCTGCTGGGCGTTCAACTGCTCGCGCACCCAGTCGAGGTTATGCCGCGCATCGGGATTGTCCGGGTCCTCGTCCACCGCCTGCTGCAGCGCACCGAGCGCGGCGGGCAGATCGCCGGCGCGGGCCAGCGCCGTGCCGCGATTGTAGTGGGCGCGCGCGGCGGCCTCGCCGCTGCCGCGCGCGGCGGCGGCGAAAGCCTCGGCGGCCTCGGCGTAGCGGCCGTCGCGAAATAGCGCCGCAGCGCGCCGCGATGGGTCGGCGAAACCGCGCGCCGCGGCGGCGTAGTCACCGGCGTCGAAGTCGCGCTGGGCGCGCTGTGCCGGGGTGAGCCACAGGCTCTGCCAGCCGGATTGCAGGGCGGCGCTGGAATCGCTGCCGGCTCGGCTGCCCGAGTCGCTGGCGACGCCATCATCCGCCACCCCCGCGGTGGCCGACAGCGCCGCGACCAGCAGCAGCGCCGCGGCCAGTGGCAACGCGCGGTGGCGGCGATCACCGCTCCAGCGACGGCCGCAACGGGCGCTGCACACCATCAGCACAGCCCCCGGCGCAAGCCCAGCAGGCCGAGCAGCAACAGCGGTGGCAGCAGCCAGGGGCCGGATTCGATCCAGCTCTCGGTGCTGCGACCATCTTCGCGCCGCGCCGCGCCGAGGCTGCCGTCCGGCGGGCTCAGCAAGCGCTCCAGATCGGCGCCGTCGGCGCTCAGCGTGGCGTAGTCGCCGCCACCGTTGCGGGCCAGTTCGCGCAGCCCGGCGGCGTTCAGTTGCGGCATCACGATGGCGCCGTCGGCATCCTCCAGCAAACCGCCGCCGCGCAGCGGCACCGGCGCGCCCTGAGCACTGCCGACGCCGAGCACCTGCAGGCGGAAGCCGGCGTCGCGCAGGCGCGCGGCGGCGGCGTGATCGGCGGCCTTCGGCTCGGCGTCGGTGATCAGCAGCACCTCGCCATCGCCGGTGGCGGCGCGGCGCAGCAGGCGCTGGGCGGCATCCAGAGCCTGATCGAGGCGGCTGCCCTGCAGCGGCGGCAGGCTGCTGTCCAGCGCCGGGAGCATGCCGGCGATGGTCTGCACATCGTCGCTCAGCGGGCTGAGCACATAGGGCGCGGCGGCGAATACCAGCAGCGCGGTCTGGCCCTCGCCGCTGCGCGCCAGCACGTCGGCCAGCTTGTGGCGGGCGCGCGCCAGGCGCGATGGCGGCAGGTCGGTGGCATCCATCGACAGCGATAGATCCAGCGCCAGCACGCGCGCCGACTGCACCCGCCAGGCGGGGATCTCGCGCCGCTCGAAGCTCGGCCCGGCCAGCGCCAGCACCGCCAGCAGCCAGGCCAGGCCGAGCGCCAGCAGCGCCGCGCGGCGCTGTGCCGGGCGAACTTCGCGCTGCCGGCCCTCGCCGCTTTCGCCGAGCAGCAGTGGTTGCAGCGCCGGGTCGATCACCGCGCGCCAGGGGCTGTGTGCACTGCCGCCGCGGGCGATCCGCCAGAGCTGCCAGGCCAGCGGCAGCAGCGCCAGCAGCCACCAGGGGCGCAGCAGCTGCAGATCGCCAAAACTCACGCTGAAATCCATCTCATCCGTCCCTTACAACGAGCCGCGGGCGATGCGCCCGGCCAGCCAGGCACTGAGCAACAGCGCCAGACCCAGCGGCCAGTGGAACAGCTCGGCCAGCGGGCGGAACACTTCGGCTTCGCCGGGCAGCGGTTCGAGGGCATCGATCTCGGCGTAGATCTCGGCCAGCTCATCGGCATCGCGAGCGCGGAAGTAGCGCCCGCCGGTCTCCCCGGCGATCTGCCGCAGGGCCGGTTCGTCGAGATCGCTGGAGCGATTCAGCAGACCGCTGAACAGGCTGTTGCCGCCGGGCGAGCTGCCGACGCCGATGGTGTGGATGCGGATGTCCTCGCGGGCGGCCACGCGCGCCGCCTCGTAGGGCCGCGCGACGCCGGCGGTGTGGCGGCCATCGGTGAGCAAAACCAGCACGCGCTGCTCGCGCGGGCGCTCGCGCAGGCGCTTGATCGCCAGGCCGATGGCGTCGCCCAGCGCGGTGGATTTGCCGGCCAGGCCGACCGCCGCTTCGTCGAGCAGATGGCGCGCGGTGGAGCGGTCGAAGGTCAGCGGCGTCTGCACGTAGGGGCGGTCGCCGAACAGGATCAGGCCGACGCGATCACCGACCCGCCGCTCGATGAACTCGCCGGCGACCCGCTTGACCGCGTCGAGGCGGTTCATGCGCTCGCCGTCGAGGACGAAATCCTCCTCGGACATGGAGCCGGAGACATCCACCGCCAGCAGCAGATCGCGGCCGCTGATCGGCAGTGACTGCGGCTCGCCCAGCCACTGCGGGCGGCAGGCGGCGAGCACCAGCAGCAGCCAGCAGAAAACCAGCAGCGCGCGGCGCGCCCAGCCGCTGTGCGGCGCGCCGCCGACGCCGGCCGCGCTGAGCGATTGCAGCTCCGGCAGCGGCGCCCGCAGCGCGGCGCCGCGCGGTGGCTCGACCGGCGGCAGCCAGCGCCGCGCGAGCAGCGGCAGGGGCAGCGCGAGCAGCATCCACGGCCAGGCAAACTCAAGCATCGCCGGCCCCCGCGACGCTGTGCTGCCGGCCGCCGCCGGAGGCCCGACCCGCCTGCTCGCCCGCCTGCTCAGCCGGCGGCCGGTCCGCCTGGCGGTTGGCGGCGAGACGTTTGAGCAGTCGCCGCGTGGCACCCTGCAGCGCGGCCAGATCGGCCTCATCGACGCCCGCGCCGGGCGGCCGGTAGGGACTCTCCAGCAGCAGCCGGCCGGCGACCGAGCCGCGGAACAGTGGCTCGCCGGCCAGTTCGTCGAGCAGCGCCAGCCAGCGCTGGCCGGTGAGCGCGGCGACCTCCTCGCGCGAGCGCACCGCCAGCGCCACCCGGCGCAGCAGCCGCGAATAGGCGACCACCTGCGCGGCGCGCGCGGCCGGATCGGCGCCGGCGGCCTCGGCCTGCAAGCGGTGCAGCTCGCCGTGCGCGACCGGCAGCCAATCGCGCCGCTGGTGGCGCGCGCGCCAGCGGCGCATCAGCGGCAGGCCGACGATCAGCGCCAGGGCAAACAGCAGCGCCAGCGCCAGCAGCAGCCACCAACCGGGCGCCAGCGGCCACCAGCCGACCGGCTCCGGCAGTTGCAGACCGCGCAGGCCGGCGGCATCTGCCACCGCGCCCTGCAGCGCCGACGGCTGGAGCGGCGCTTCAGCCATCGGACCCCGCACGCCAGCGCTGGCGGTAGAGCACGCGCTCGGCCTGCTCGGCCAGCGGCTCGCCGGTGGAAGCCTGCGCATACCAGTTGCCGCGGCCGGCGAAAAAGCGCTGCAACTGCATCTGCCGCATGCGGTACACGCCGTGATAGCCGTGGCGCGATTCGCGCGGCGCGGTGTCGATTTGCAGCACCCGGCCATCGGCGCTGCGCAGCGGGTAACGACCCGCCGGCGGCAGCTCGCGTTCGAGCGGATCGCTGATGTGCACGGCGATGAATTCGTTGTGTTTGATCAACCAGTTGAGATAGACCTCGACCATCGGATCGAAGTCGCGGAAATCGCTGATCAGATAGATGCTGGCGCCGGTGTGGGCGAGGCGCCGCAGGCGCGCCATGGCGTAGACCAGATCGTCGCCGCCGGCGGCCGGCCCAGTGCTCGGCCCGGTATTCGGACCAGTGCTCGGCCCAGTGCTCGGCCCGGTATTCGGCCCACTGCTCGGGCCTGGCCGGGAGCCGCTTGCATTGCCGGCTGTATCGCCGGCGCCGCGCGCATCCACCTCGACCAGCGCCTGGGCCAGCCGGCCGACGCCACGGTGGCCGCCGGTGGGCTTCAGCTCGCGGTGCAGGCCGTCGGCGAAAACCAGCCCGCCGACGCGGTCGCCATCCGCGCTGGCCGACCAGGCGAGCAGCGCGGCCAGCCGCCCGGCGGCCACCGATTTGAAGCTGCCGCGGGTGCCGAAGCGCATGCTGGCGCGCAGATCGACGCAGATAAACACCGGCCGCTCGCGCTCCTCGATAAACAATTTGGTGTGCGGCTTGCCGGTGCGCGCGGTGACGTTCCAGTCGATCTGGCGCAGGTCGTCGCCGGGCAGGTATTCGCGCACCTCGGCGAAATCCAGCCCGCGGCCCAGTGCCCGCGAGCGCGCCGGGCCAGCGCGCTGGCTGCTCACCTGGCGGCGCGGCGCAGCGCGCACGCGCTCGGCCAGACGGCGCAGGCCGAGCAGGTCGTCGAGCTGCAGGCGGGCCGGGTGTGGTGCCGCCCCGGCGGCGTGCTGTGCTGCGCTCACGGCCGGATCAGGGCACCGCGACGCGGTTCAGCAGGGCGTCGATGGCGGCGTCGGTATCGACCGCTTCGGCTTCGGCCTCGTAGCTCAGCAGCAAGCGGTGGCGCAGGCAGTCGTGGGCCACCGACTGCACGTCATCCGGGGAGACGTAATCGCGACCGGCCAGCCAGGCGCGGGCGCGCGATGCGGCATCCAGCGCCAGCGTGCCGCGCGGGCTGGCGCCCCAGGCCAGCCAGCGCGCCAGGCGCTGCTCGTCGCCGATCTCGTAGCGCGATGGATCGCGGCTGGCGCCGACCAGGCGCACCATATAGTCCTCGATATTGTCGGCGACGTGGATCGCCAGCACCTCGCGGCGCGCCGCCAGCACGCGCTGCACGCTGACCCGCTCGGCGGGCACGGCTTCGACGATGGCAAGCTTTTCGCGCCCGCCTTCGCGCGCCGTCCGGCGCGCCTCATCGCGCACCAGGCGCAGCACTTCGCGCTCGTGCTCCGCGCCCGGATAGTCGACCCGCACGTGCATCAGGAAGCGATCCAGCTGGGCCTCGGGCAGCGGGTAGGTGCCCTCCTGCTCGATGGGGTTCTGGGTGGCCATGACCAGAAACAGCTCCGGCAGCGGATAGCTGTCGTGGCCGACGGTGATCTGCTGCTCGGCCATCGCTTCGAGCAGCGCCGACTGCACCTTGGCCGGGGCGCGGTTGACCTCATCGGCGAGCACCAGATTGTGGAACAGCGGCCCCGGCTGGAACTTGAAGCTGCCCTCCTGCGGGCGGTAGACCTCGGTGCCGGTGAGATCGGCGGGGAGCAGGTCCGGGGTGAACTGGACGCGCTGAAATTCGCAGTCGATCAACTCCGCCAGGGCCTTGATGGCACGGGTTTTGGCCACCCCCGGCGGGCCTTCCACCAGCAGGTGGCCATCGGCCAGCAGGGCGATCAGCAGTCGCTCGACCAGATCTGCCTGGCCGAGTACGCGGGTGGTCAGCCGCGCGCGCAGCTTGTCGATGGCTTGATGGGCGCTCATGGGCCTCGCTCGGGTGTTCTCGGGTGGCGTGTATTTTAGGGGCTGGTACAGTCCCGCGCGAGCGACTGCAAATCAAGGATTTCCCGTGGAAAATGACGATTGTGCAAGACCCGCGGTACTGATCACCGGCTGTTCCTCCGGCATCGGCCTGTGCGCCGCGCGCGGTCTGCGGGCGCGCGGCTACCGGGTGCTGGCCAGCGCGCGCCGCGCAGAAGACGTGGCGCGGCTCGCCGACGAGGGGCTGGAGGCGCTGGCGCTGGATCTCGACCACAGTGCCAGCATCCGCAGCGCGGTGGATGAGGTGCTGGCGCGCTGCGACGGCCGCCTCTACGCGCTGTTCAACAACGGCGCCTACGGCCAGCCCGGCGCGGTGGAGGATCTGAGCCGCGACGCCCTGCGCGCGCAGTTCGAAACCAACCTGTTCGGCTGGCTGGAGCTGACCAACCGGCTACTGCCGTCGATGCGCGCCGCCGGCGAGGGGCGCATCGTACAGAACAGCTCGGTGCTCGGCTTCGCCGCGATGCCCATGCGCGGCGCCTACAACGCCAGCAAATTCGCCCTCGAAGGGCTCACCGACACGCTGCGACTGGAGCTGGCCGGCAGCGGCATCCACGTCAGCCTGATCGAACCCGGCCCCATCGAAAGCCGCTTTCGCGACAACGCCCTGCGGCATTTTCAGGCCAATATCGACATCGAAACCAGCGCGCACCGCGAGCACTACCGGAAAACCCTCGACCGGCTACAGAGCAAAAGCGCCCCGACGCGCTTCACCCTGCCCCCGGAAGCGGTGCTGAAACGGCTGATCCACGCCCTCGAAAGCCCGCGCCCGAAGGCCCGCTACCCGGTCACCGTGCCGACCTACGCCTTCGCCTGGCTAAAGCGGATTTGCAGCACGCGGGTGCTGGATTGGCTGTTGTTGAAGGCCGGGAATAGTTGAGTGTTCGGGGGAGCAATGAGGCCGCGGCAGAAAGCCGCGGATAATAAATTACCCAAATCGCCAGCGACAAACGAAACCTGAGCTTCAATGAGGCCGCGGCAGAAAGCCGCGGATAATTTGTCAGTCCAACGGTCAGCTGGCTTGACCCAATCAGCTTCAATGAGGCCGCGGCAGAAAGCCGCGGATAATTGCGCTGCCCGCGATGTGATAACCGTAACAATCGCCG
>CBFCYW010000058.1:0-22592 GCA_965602395.1 uncultured Chromatiales bacterium | reverse complement strand
CCATCGTTGCCGATGGCGCCGCCGCTGGTGGATGCTGCGCTGCGCCAGGACGGGGGCGAGATCGGCTCAGTCGTCGCGCTGGGTGACTTCCAGCAGGTGGTAGCCGAACTGCGTGGCCACCGGGCCCTGGACTTCGCCGACCGGGGCGCTGAACACCACCTTGTCGAATTCCGGCACCATCTGGCCGCGGCCGAAGGTGCCGAGGTCGCCACCGTTGCGGCCGGAGGGGCACTGCGAGTTGGCGGCGGCGAGCACGGCGAAATCAGCGCCGTCGGCGATCTGTTGCTTGAGGGCGAGGCACTCTTCCTCGGAGGCCACCAGAATGTGGCGTGCGCTTGCGCGGGACATGGCTGTCTCCTGTGGATGCGTCGGGTGGTTGGTCGCTCAGTCTCGGCCGGGTTTCCAAACGCCCATGGCGTCGGCCGGATCCGGGGCCGGGGCCGCGGCGGGTTGCGGCCGTTCGGCGGCCTGGTGCTCTTCGACGTCTCGCACCACCTGCTGGCAAAAGGTGAACAGCTGCAGCAGGGCGTCGTTTTTCTTCTCGGCTTCCATGTGCTGCTGGCCGAGCAGAAAGCCGACCGTGCCGACCAGATACTGGGCGCAGACCGCGGGGTCATTGGCGTCCGGGTCGTGCTGCACGATGGTGTCGGTGAGCGTCCGGATCAGGCTGCCGGACAGTTGCAACTGGCTCATGGGAACTCTCTGTGGCGTGCTGGCGGGTCGGGGTCGGCATCATAACAGCCCCGCGGGCCAGCTCACAGGCGGCACCGGCAGGCAGCCTGCTAAAGGCGGCGCAGATCGAGCAGGCGGTGATCCGCGGCATAGCGCAGTGCGAAGCGGCCGTGCACTCCGGCGTGGCTGGCGAAGGGGCGCAATGCGCTGGCCGGCAGGCGCACCCTGCGACCGTCGTCGGCGCGTACCAGCACCGCACTGGCGTGGCCGCGGTGGTATCCCAGCCACTGCTCGCGGTCGATGGAGAGACGAAAAGTGAGCATCTGCGCTGCCATATGCAGCGAAGCTTAGTCCGCCGTGCGCGGTCGCGCAGGTGGCGATTCAGTAGTCGCGGTATTCGGCGTGGCCGGCCTGCACCAGCAGATCGTTGACGTTCTGCCAGCTGTCGTCACGCTCGATCCACAGCTCGGCGAGGTAGCGACCGTATTTGCCCTTTTTGTCGGCGATGGTTTCCACCAGCACTGATTTCCCCTGCACCAGCGCGCGCAGGAAATCGCGCGAGACCAGCCCCGCCGGGCGCTCCTCGCCGCGTATCTCCGGAGCGTTGATGCGATACAGGCGCAGCTTCTCGCCACTCACCCAGGTCTTCAGGCCGAGGTCCAGATCCACGGTCACCGTGTCGCCGTCGTAGACCGAGGTCACCCGGCCACGGTAGTGATAGAGGTGGTTTTGCGGCTGCATCCCTGTTATTCCTTCTCCACCACCGGCATCCGCAGGCGCGGTTCGTCGGCGCCGCCCGGATAGGCTGCGATCGCGGCGTAGTTGTCGAAGGGATCGAAGCTGAACGGTGTGCCGTCCAGCGCCAGGCTGGCGCTGACGCGGGTGGCGCCGCACTGCGAGCACAGATAGCGCCGGTGCGCCGCCGAGCGGCTGCTGCTTCGCTCGCCGCCCGCCTGTTGCGCCGGCTCGCCATCCACCTGGCGCATCGCTTGGCCGCAGTGGTGGCAGTCGGTGGTCGTCGCCATGTTGTTCATCCTTGTTGCCGGCTCTATGTTCACGTGCCTGATCCCCGCGTTTTATGGTTTGTCCACTGACATGTTAATCACCCATACCGGACTTGACATCCCGGATTACTGCATTGAATGGAAGACCATTCGCGCCCGCGGCCCCGGCGGGCAGCACGTCAACAAGGTCGCCAGCGCGGTACAGCTGCGTTTCGACGCCCAGCGCGCGCCATTGGCCGAGGACTTGCGCCAGCGGCTGCTGGCGCTGCCCGATCAGCGCATCGGCGAAGATGGCGTTATCGTCATCCGCGCCGATCGCTACCGCAGCCAGCAGCGCAACCGCGACGACGCCCTCGAACGCCTGGCGGAACTACTGCGCCGCGCCGCCCTGCGGCCGAAAAAGCGCCGCCCGACGCGACCCTCGCAAGGCGCTCGCCAGCGGCGCATGGACGCCAAGCGGCGCCGCGGCAGGCTCAAGGCGCTGCGCCGCAGCGGCGGCGATGACTGAGCCGTCGCCGGCGGCCGCCGACTGGCCAACGACCGGCCAACGACCGGCCAAATCCCACAGGGGCGCGTCAGGAAGGTAGCCCGGCCGGACACAGAAACGGAGACCCAGCCATGCGAGCTGCAATTTTCGACACTTTTCGCGGCCCCATCGAGATCCGCCGGGTCGCCGACCCGCAGCTGCCCGAGGATGGCGTCGTGATCCGCGTCGCCGCCAACGGCGTGTGCCGCAGCGACTGGCACGGCTGGATCGGCCACGACAGCGGTATTCAGCTGCCGCACGTGCCCGGTCACGAGCTGGCCGGCGTGGTCGAAGCGGTCGGTCGGCAGGTGCGCGACTTCGCCGTCGGCGATCGTGTCACAGTGCCCTTCGTGGTCGGCTGCGGGCGCTGCGCCGAGTGTCGCGACGGCAGTCCGCAGGTCTGCGCCGATCAGTTCCAGCCCGGCTTCACCGCCTGGGGTGGCTTCGCCGAGTACGTCGCCATCCCGCGCGCCGACTGCAATCTGGTAGCCCTGCCGGAGGCGCTGGATTTTGTCGCTGCCGCAGCGCTCGGCTGTCGTTTCGCCACCGCCTGGCGGGCGGTGATCGAGCAGGGCCGGGCGCGCCCCGGCGAGTGGCTGGCGGTGCACGGTTGCGGTGGAGTCGGGCTGTCGGCGGTGATGATCGCCGCCGCCGCGGGCGCGCTGCCGATCGCCGTGGATGTCTCTGCCGAAGCGCTGTCGCTGGCGCGCGATTGCGGCGCGGTGGCGACACTCGATGGCCGCGCGGTGGACGACATTCCCGCCGCCATCGCGGAACTCACCGGCGGCGGCGCGCAGCTCTCACTGGATGCGCTGGGCAGCCCGCTGACGGCGCGCAACTCGCTGCTCGGCCTGCGCCCGCGCGGCCGCCACGTGCAGGTCGGGCTGCTGCTCGGCGAAGACGCCGGGACGCCGCTGCCGATGGATCGGGTGATCGGCGCCGAGCTGGAGATCCGCGGCAGCCACGGCATGGCCGCGCAGCGCTACCCGCAACTGCTCGACGCGGTGGCCGCCGGGCGACTGGCGCCGCAGCGGCTGGTCAGCCGGCGCCTGTCGCTGTCCGCCGGCGCCGATCTGCTGGCGCGCATGGATCAGTTCCCCGGCAGCGGCATCGCGGTGATCACCGACTTCTCCGCCTGACTGGCGCCCGCCCGGCCGGCGAAACGTCAGCCGCCCTCGAATGGCGCCGGCCGCCGCGCGCGCAGGCTCAGCACCGCGCCACAGACGACGCCCAGGCCGCACAGCGCCAGTCCGGCCGCGGCCACCGCGGCGACGCTGGCGCCGGCGTCGAACAGGGTGCCCATGGCGAACGGCGCCAGCGCGCTGCCGAACACCATCAGCGCCGCGGCCAGGGCCTTGATCGAGCCCAGGTGGCGGATGCCGAACAGCTCCGCCCAGACGGCGCCGATGACGGTGCCGACGGCGCCGTTGTTGACCCCCATCAGGAAAAAGCTCAGCCAGCCGGCCCACAGCGGCGGCGCCGCCTGTGCGCTGAACGCCGGGGCCAGCAGCGGGAGGTTGCAGGCGGCCAGCGGCAGCAGCGGCAGCCACAGCAGGCGGCGCGCGCCGCAGCGGTCGGTGAGTGCGCCGCAGATCAGGTTGAAGGTCACCGCGGCCAGCGCATAAGCGCTGAAGGCGAGGGCGAAATCGGCCAGCGGCCAGGCGTATTCGGCGGCCACGTGCTGGTGGTGAAAAAACCAGCCGGTGATCAGAAACGACGGCGTCACCACCATCGGCGCCAGCAGCCAGAAGGTGCCGCTGCGCAGCATCTGCCCGCGGCTCATGCCGGCTGCGGCGGGCGGCGCTGGCTCGCCGGTCGCGTCGCTGGCGCGGTCGCCGGGCTGGTCGTCGCTCTGCCCGCCGCTCTGTCCGCCGCTGGCGGCCAGCTCGCCAAATGTCCGCGCGCCGCCGAGCAGCAGCTGCACCGCCGGCAGCAATACCAGCGCCACGCCGCCGAGCAGCCACAGCCAGGCATCGCGCCAGTCCAGCGCCGCCAGCAGCAGCGGCACGATGAACGGCAGGCTGGATTCGGCCACCGGGTAGCCCAGCCCGGCGATCGCCAGCGCGCGTCCGCGCAGGCCGCTGAAATAGCGCGCCATGCTGGTCATCGCGGTGTGCGACAGCAAGCCCTGGCCGGAGAGCCGCAGCAGGTAGATGGCGAGGGTGAACAGCAGCAGGTTCGGTGCCAGCGCGAAGCACAGTCCGGCGATCAGCAGCAGGCCGATCACCGCGTAGCTCCAGCGCTTCAGCGGCAGGCGGTCGATCCAGCCGCCGAGCGCGCTCAGCGTCAGCGCGCTGGCCAGCGTGGCGAGCAGATAGAAAAAGCCGAAGTCGCCGTGGCTGAGCTCGAATTCGGCGCGGATCTGGCGGTTGAACAGGGAAAAGAAAAACGTCTGCCCGGGGAAGGTGCCCCAGCAGAGCAGGAAGCCGAACAGCAGAAAGCGCCAGTGCTGGGTCAGCCTCGTCACGCCGCGCTCACTGGCCGTCGAGCTGCAGCAGGATCACCCCGCCGGCGACCACTGTGGCGGCCAGCAGGCGGCGCGCGCCGAGCGGCTCCTTGAGCAGAAACACGCCGATCGCCGCGGCGATGATCACGCTGGTCTCACGCAGTGCCGAGACCAGCGCCATCGGCTGGCTGGCCATGGCCCAGATCACCGCGCCGTAGGCCGCCGCGGAGAGCGCGCCACCGACCAGCCCGGCGCGCCAGCCGGCGGCCAGCGCCGCGCCCAGCGCGCGGCCGCGACGCGCTGCGGCGAGCACCGCCATGGGCAGCGCGTCGAGCGCCAGCAGCCAGCCGATGTAGCCCAGCGCGTGCAGCGCCGATGGCTCCGAAGTCGGCGTGCTGGCGCGCACGCCGAGGCCATCGAACACGGTGTAGGCGGCGATCGATGCGCCGGTGGCCAGTGCCAGCCAGCTGCCGCGGCGGCTGGCGTCGCCCCGCTCTGCGCCGGCTGGCGGGCGTGCGGCGGCGAGGCTGAGGATCGCCGCGCAGATGATGGCGATGGCCAGCAGGCCGAGCGGCGACAGCGCCTCAGCGGCCAGCAGCCAGCCGCCGCCGGCCACCAGCAGCGGCGCCGAGCCGCGCGCGATGGGGTAGACCAGCGACAGGTCGCCGTGTCGATAGGCCGCCACCAGCAGCAGGTAGTAGGCGTGGTGGGCGAGCACCGAAGCGGCCAGCCAGGGCAGCGCTGCGGCCGGCGGCGCAGGGGCCAGCAACAGCAGCGGCAGCGCCACCAGTCCACCGGTGAGATTGATCAGCGCCAGCCGCAGCAGGGCGTCGCCGGCGGTCTTGATCATGGCGTTCCAGGCGGCGTGCAACAGCGCGGCGCCGAGCACCAGGGCGATGATGTGTGCATCCATGGGGCGGATCCGGGTGGGTGGTGCTGAGCCGGTCGCGCGGGGCGGGTGCAGCGATGTTGACACGTCGCCGAAGCGTTCTCCAGCGGTTCGCCCGATCGCCCGCGAGCCAGCCGCGGCCGGCGCTCAGGGGTTGTCTGTGCAGAGCAGTCGGGCGTGGAACTGATCCGCCGGCAGCGCCGGGGAAAAGTGGTAGCCCTGTCCCCACAGGCAGCCCAGCTGGGCCAGATCGGCAGCCTGCGCGGTGGTTTCGATTCCCTCGGCGACCACCTGCAGCTTGAGCCCCTGGGCCATGGCGATGATCGCCTCGACCAGTGCGCGGTGGCCATCGTCGACGTGCATGCCGCTGACGAAGCTGTGATCGATCTTGATCAGGTCGACCGGGTAGCGGCGCAGGTAGCCGAGCGCCGAGTAGCCGGTGCCGAAGTCATCCAGCGCCAGGCGCGCCCCCAGCTCGCGCAGCTCCTGCAGGTTTTGCAGCGTGCTCTGGCTGTGTTCGAGGAAGGTGCTTTCGGTGATTTCCAGAACCAGCTGCTGTGCCGGAAAGTCGTATTTGGCGAGCAGCCCGGCGAGGCGCGTGGCATCGAATCCGCTGCGCAGTTGGCGGCCGGACAGATTGACCGCCAGATGCAGTGGCCCGCCGTCGCTCGAACGCCAGTCGCGGCAGGCTGCCAGCGCATCGCTGAGCACGCGCTCGCCGAGGTCATCGATCAGCCCGGTCTCCTCGGCGACGCTGATCATCTGCTCGGTATCGTGCAGGCCGCCGTCGCCATCCGGCCAGCGCGCCAGCGCCTCGGCGCCGGCGATGCGCCCGCTGGCCAGCTCGACGACCGGCTGGTAGTGGATTCGCAGGGCGCGTTCGGCCAGCGCCTGGCGCAATTCGCTCTCCGCGCGCAGAAAGTGCTGCGCGCGTTCGGTCAGCTCGGCGGTGAAGTAGGCGAGGGTGTTGCGGCCGCGCTGCTTGGCCGCGTACATGGCCATATCCGCCTGGCGCAGCAGCGCCTCCGGCTCGGTGCCCTGTTCGGGGCACAGGGTGATGCCGATGCTGGCCTCCGCGTAGACGCTGTGCTCGCCGAGGCGATAGGCGCGACCGAGCACCTGCAGCAGGTGCTCGGCGATCCGCGTGGCGCTGTCGCGCGAGGCCAGATCCGGCAGCAGGATGGTGAACTCATCGCCACCCAGGCGCGCCACCGTGTCGCTGTCGCGCAGCGCTTCGCGCAGGCGCTGTGCGGTGAGCCGCAGCAGCTCGTCACCGGCGGCGTGGCCGAGGCTGTCGTTGATATTCTTGAAGCGATCCAGATCCAGAAACAACAGCGCCAGCGGCCGCCCACTGCGCCGCGCGCGGCGGGTGGCGTCGAGCAGCTGGCGGCGGAACAGGGCGCGATTGGGCAGGGCGGTGAGATCGTCGTAGTAGGCCAGCCGGCGCACTTCGCCGACCGCGCTGCGCAGCTCGGTGATGTCGCTGTGCACGGACACCGTGCCGCCCTCCGCGGTGCGCCGTTCGGTGATGCGCAACAGGCTGCCGCTGGCCAGCTGGTGCTCGCGCACGCCGCCCTCGCGGTGCAGCTCGCGGACGCGCGCCAGCCAGCTTTGCGGCGCTTCGCCCTCCAGCACCACCGCGCCGTGCTGCAGGCTCGCCTGCAGCAGCTCGGTAAACGTCGCGCCGGGGGCGATCAGCTCGTCGATCTCGGCGTACAGCTCGCGGTAGCGGCGGTTACACATCACCAGTTGATCGTTGGCGTCCCACAGGGCGAAGCCCTCCTCCAGCGCTTCGATGGCTTCGCGCAGGCGTTTATCGCTGCGGCGCAGGGCGTGCTCCGTGCTGCGCCGCTGGGTGATCTCCTGCAACACGCCGATCAGGCGCAGCAGCCGGCCCTCGGCGTCGTATTCGGCGCGCGCGATGGAATGCAGCCAGCGGATATCGCCATCGTCGCTGCGGATGCGGTATTCGATGTCGTAGTCACACTCCCCGGCCATGACCCGGCGGCGCAGGCGGCGCAGGCGCTGGCGATCCTCGGGGTGGACCAGGCGCAGCAGCAGCTGCGGGCTGGGGCGCACCTGTGGCGTCACCCCGAGCAGGACGCGGGTCTGCTCCGACCACTGCAGCTCGCCGCTGCGGATATCCAGCAACCAGTCGCCGAAGTGGGCGACCCGCTGGGCTTCGGCCATGCGCATCTCGCTTTGCCGCAGGGCCAGTTTGGCGCGTTGCTCGGCGTCGATGTCGCGCAGGTGGCCGGCGATGCGCCGCACGCGACCGTGGGCATCGCGCTGGCAGGCGGCGCGCGCTTCGATCCACTTCCAGCCCGTCTCGCCGCCGCTGTGGTAGCGGTGGCGGCAGATCACGTGCAGGTAGTCCAGCGTCTCGCCGTAGAGGCGGTTGACCTGCGCGTGCAAGGCCTCGATGTCCTCGGGGTGGATGTGTTCGGCCCACTGGTAGGTGCGCATCTGTGCATCGCTGAAGCCGATGATCTGCTGCCAGCGCGGTGAGAACCACGCCGTTTTGAGCTGCGTGTCCCAATCCCACAGCGCTTCGCGGCTGCCCTCCAGCGCCAGGCGCAGGCGCTCTTCCGAGCGGCTCAGGCTCTGCCGCTGGCGATTCTGCGGGGTGAGCAGCGGCGCGGCGAAGCGGCGCAGCCCGCGAACCAGCTGGCGGTAGAGGCGCTGGTGCAGCGGTGCCGCGCGGGCATCGTCGGCGGTGGGTTCGGCGGTACTCAGGGCGCGGCCGCTCGCGTCGCTGCCAGTGTCGGGCCTGGTCTGGGCCTGGTCTTGCCGGCTGGTGATGCCTGGTTCCTCCATGGTCGGGAATTCCGGGTGCGAAAATTCAGAGCCGAACCTGATGGGGTTTTACAGCATGCGTCGGCCTGCTGGCAAAGCCACTTCTGCTTCGCTGCGCGGCGCTTCAGCCGCTGGCTTTCAGCGCCTTTGGCTGGCCGTGGCGCAGCGGCAGGATCAGCCGCGCGGTGGCGCCGCCGTGGCGGTTGTTTTCCATGCTGATGTGACCGCCGTGGGCGAGCACGATCTCGCGGCAGATGGCCAGCCCGAGGCCGGTGCCGCCGGCGCCGGTCTTGGTTTTGCTCGACTGCACGAACTTGTCGAAAACACTGTGTAGCTCGTTTTCGGGGATACCGATGCCCTGATCGCGGACTTCCACCTGGATGTGATTCGCGCCGCAGGCTTCGATGCAGATATCGATGCGTCCGTTCTCGGGGCTGAACTTGATCGCGTTGGAGAGCAGATTGCGCAGCACCTGCAGCAGGCGCGATTCGTCGATCTCCACCGGCAGTTGCGAGCCACACTGCAGATCGAGTTGCAGGTGGCGCTCGCGCGCCAGTGCACAGAATTCGTCGATCGCCGAGTTGGCCACGGCGCACAGCTTGTGGGGCTGCAGGTCGAGCTGCATCTGGCCGGCCTCCAGTTTGGACAGGTCGAGCAGATCGTTGAGCAGCGCCAGCAGGCGCTCGGCGCTCTCGCTGATGCGCAGGAAGTAGTGGCCGAGCTTTTCTGCCGGCGCGCTGCCGTGGCGCTGCAGCCCCATTTTGGAAAAGCTGATGATGGCGTGCATCGGCGTGCGCAGCTCGTGGGACATATTGGCCAGAAATTCGGTCTTCGAGCGATTTGCCTGCTCGGCTTCCTCGACCGCGGCGCTGAGTTCTTCGGTGCGCGCATCGACCAGATCCTGCAGGTGCTCACGGTGCGCCGACAGCTCCGCCTCGATGGCCTTGCGCCGGGTGATGTCGCTGCCGGTGCCGCGGTAGCCGAGAAATGTGCCGTCGGCATCGAACAGCGGCTTGCCGCTGATCGACACGTAGCCGCACTTGCCATCCATCGAGAAGGGGTATTCGAAATCGCGGAACGGGCGGTGTGCGCGCAGGTCTTCGAGGTGGCGGCGGATGGCCGGATCCCGAGCGTTGCCGAGCAGCTCGTCGCGGCGTTTGCCGATGATGTCTTGCGGGCGCACGTTGAGAATCTCGAACAGCCGCCCGGACAGCCGGGTGAAGCGCAGCTCGGCATCCATCTCCCAGAACCAGTCGGCGGACACCGAGGTGTAATCCTTAAAGCACTGCTCCGATTCGCGCAGCGCCAGCTCGTTGGCCTTGCTTTGGCTGATGTTGCAGATGACGCTGACCAGATACTCGGTGCGGCCGTCTTCATCGAGCACCGGGGCGATGTTCATATCCCCCCAGACGATGCTGCCATCGCGGTGGATGAAGCGCTTTTCCAACCGCTTGCGGCCCTTGCCGCTGCGCACCAGGCGCGCGGTGTAGACCCGCGTGCGGCGGCGGTCGGCGGGATGGGTGAGGGCCTGATTATCCATCTCCAGCAACTCTTGCGGCTGGAAGCCGAGCATCTCGGCGAAGGCGTTATTGACCTCGATGAAGCAGCCGTCGCGGTCGATCAGCGCAACGCCCACGGTGGAGGCGTCGAACATCGATCGGTAGCGGCGCTCGCTGGCGCGCCGCTCGCGCTCGGCGCGGCGCCGCTCGCTGACATCGCGGGCGATGATGGTGAACAGGTGGTGATCGCCGGCGGTAGTCTCGGCGATGGTCACGTCGATATCCACCAGACTGCCGTCGCTGCGGCGGCCCAGATTGCGGTACAGCTCGGCGTCCGCCGGGGTGCTCGGGCTGCCGAAATTGTCGATCAGATCATCGATGCTCTGCGCGTCGTAGAGGTTGGGCAGCAGCAGTTCGATGGGCTGGCCGATGATGCTCTGTGCGCAATAGCCGAAAATTTGCTCGGCCGCCGGGTTGATCGACTCGATGTCACCCACCGGGTTGGTGGTGATGATGGCGTCGGCGGCGGTGTCGAGAATCGCGGTGAGCCGGTTGTTGTGCCGCTCGACGGTGCGCAGCGTGTGATTGATGCGCATGCCCAGACGGCCCAGTTCGTCATCGCCGTCCTGCGGCGCCCAGGCCTGCGGTGCGCCGCGGGCGCGGTACTGCAGCACGCTGTCGAGGGTTTGCAGCGGGCGCAGTACGCGCTGCGACAGCCACACCAGGCTGATCAGCGACAGCGCCAGGCTGCCCAGCGTGAGCACGGTGAAAATGTGCCAGCCCTCGCGACGCGCCAGCGCCAGCGGCGCACCGCCGGCGACGATCAGCTCGATGTCGCCGCTGCGGTAGTAGTAGAGGTCGTCGCCCAGCGGCGTCAGCGCACTCTGTCTGGCGCCGCTCGTGCCGCGCAGCAGAGCGCTGGCGTTGCGCCCGGTCTCGCGGCCGCCATCCTGTGCGATGGCCTGCGCTGCGGGCTGCTGGATCAGGCGGCGATGGCTGGCCAGCAGCTGATCGGGATCGTGGCTGCGCAGGCCGTCGGCGGTCGCGATGCGCAGCGCGCGCAGGTCATCGTGTCGCTGCCAGTGGATGAAGCGTGAGGCCAGCGGATCATCGCTGTCGGTGATCTCCGCCAGGCGCAGGTTATCGACCAGATCGCGGGTCTTTTCCGTCAGCCCCTGCTCGGCCACGGCGATCAGTTTGTGGCGCGCGTAGCTGCCGAGCAGAATCGCCAGTGCCAGACCGCAAATCAGCAGCCCGGCGGCGAGCCGGTACTTGAGGGAATGCCGTGGCTGCACGGCATGTGTCATGGGGGCTGTGGCTGACAAGGCTGGCACCAGAATCCTGCGGTGTTATCCCGCTTTTGGCGGCTGCTGCGAGCGCCGCTTGAGTCGCGCAGCACAGCGCTTGCGCGCCGCGCCGCACGGCTCAGAAGTACCAGCTCAATTGTAGTCGAGCGAAATCCGTGTGCGAGAAGGGTGCCAGCTGCGGGTCTTCGGCGGGATCGACGTTCTCACTGGCGCGCATTTCGAAATCCAGGGTGAAATCATCGCCGAGGCGCCGGCTGGCCTCCAGCGCGAGGCTGTGGCCGCCGCCGTCGAGGTCGGCGATGACGCCGAACAGCGCCTGGCTGGATTGCACATCGTTGAGCGCCAGTCGCAGGCCGAGCATCAGATCGTCCTGAAATGGCTGATCGGCATCGGCGCCGCGCTGGTCGTAGAGGTATTCGACGATCAGGCCCAGATCGGCGCCGCTGCCGCGCATGTCGAAGAAGGTGTACTCGACACCGGCCACCGCTTCGCTGTGATCCTGCCGCAGCGCGGCGCGCTGGTGAACCGCCTCCAGCTTCCACAGCCAGGCGTCGATGGTGGCTTGCAGATCGATGCCGCTGCGCGACACCAGATCGTAGTGCGGCACCAGCTTGAGGCTGGCGCTGGCGGCGTCGAAGGTCGGCACCAGGCGCGGCGCGCGGGCGGTGCCGGTGAACTGCGACAGGCCCAGATCCCAAATGCCGAAGCTGTGGCTGTAGCGCGCCGCGAAATCCCAGTGGCGCGGCCCGCGGCCGGATTGGTACACCGGCTCATCGACTGCCACCGGCAGCGCCGGCCGCGGTCGGCCATCGACGCCGGCGAAGGTCCGCTCGCGGAAGTACGGCAGCCAGAACAGCTCCAGATTGCCGATGTCGGTGGGCAGGATCAGCTGCAGCATCGGCTGGCCGAGCTTGTCCTCGCCGTCGCTGCTCTCGACGAAATCGGTCTGGTTGATCACATCGACCAGATGGCGCGATTCGGTGACCCCCCAGAACACCTGGCCGATCCCGGCGCGCAGCTCGAACTCGTCGGCGTAGTAGTGCCAGAAGGCCTCGCGCAGATCGGCGTGGCTGCGCTGCTGATCGCGCTGATCGAGGCGCACAAAGGGGCTGACCACCAGGCTGTGGCGGTCGCCGATGCGCTCGTAGTACTCCAGATCCAGCGCCAGCGAAGCGCCGTCCGACCAGTCGGCGCTGTGCGGTGGCGGGTCGCTGAAGTGGCGCGCCTCGATGGCCAGCTCGCCGTGCCACTCGCCGGCGGCCTGCGCGGCGTGGCTGGCTGAGAGTGCCATCAGCAGCCCGGCCAGCAGGCGCGCGAGTCGTGTCTCGCCCATGGCTGTCTACCGCAGGCGCTTGAGTGCGTTCTTGTCGAAATCGCGCTCTTGCAGGCCGGTGCCGAACTGGTAGTCGGACCAGTCGAGGCGGGTCGATTTGCCGTTCTGGTGGTTGACCATCAGCATGCTGTCGGCGCGCCAGTAGCGGTCGAGATACTGGCGGTAGTCGCTGTAGCTGAGGGTTTTCAGCAGGCTGTCTTTGCGGTCGTAAAAATCCACTTTCAGCGGGATGTAGCGCTCGGCGTCGATCCACGCCACCTGGCGGGTGTAGCCGGAGTTTTCGTACTCGGGGTAGCGCTCGACGACGAAGACATCGCGGCCGTCGAGCTGCTCGTCGCGCAGATGCTTGTAGCGGTACTTTTCCACCTCCTGCGAGGAGATGTCTTCATAGGCGAACTCCGAGCCCATGAACGGCCCGGATTTGTTGCGCGAACTGATCCGCTTGACGCGCTTGAGTGCCGGCAGGTAGAGCCACTGATCGTCCGGCCGGGTGGCGTGGGAAAAGCTCAGGAAGGCGGTGCCCTTGACGTCGCGCGGCTGGTCGAAGATCGACAGGCTCTTGTCGCCGTCGCCTTCCACCTCCAGGCTGCGCACGCGCACTTCGCGCACGCTTTCGTCGCCCTGGCGGTTTTTCAGCACCATCAGCATGGCGGCGCGCGAGTCGCCCCAGCCGCTGTCGCGCCGCTCGGCTTCGACGGCGATGGCGAGGCCCTTCTCCTGCGCGGTTTCGGCCCGCGCCGGGGGGCTGGTCAGTGTGGTGCTGATCAGCGCGGCGGCGAGCAGGCTGGCGGTGATCCCTGCGGCGCCGAGTCGGCTGGCTACTGGTCGGCAAATTCCGGTCTGCATGATTTTTTCTCCTCGATCATGATCAGCAGCGGGGGCAGGAACAGGAAATCGACGATCAGCGCGATGCTGATCGTCAGCGCTGTCAAAAGGCCCATGCTGGCGTTGATTTCAAACGCGCTGGTGGCGAGTATCAAAAAGCCCGCGGTGAGCACGATGGTGGTCACGGTCAACGCCACGCCGACGGTGTGGAAGGCGTAGCGTACCGCCTCGCGGGCGTCGAGCCCCTGCTCGCGGCGCGCGCGCAGGTACTTGCTCAGAAAATGGATGGTGTCGTCGACCACGATGCCCAGCGTCATCGCCGCCACCACCGACACCGCCAGGCCGATCTCGCCGACCATCAGATACCACAGGCCGAAGCCTATGCCGGCCGGGAGCAGATTCGGCAGCAGCGAGATCAGCCCGAACTTGAGCGAGCGCAGGGCGACGATCAGCACGCCGGAGATCAGCGCGATGGCCAGAGCGGTGCCGCCGAGCATGCTGCTGATATTGCGCTTGGCGATGTGGCTGAACATCACCACCGGGCTGGCGCCCTCGGTTTTCAGCGCCGGGGCGTTGGCGTCAAACCAGGCGGCGACGCGATCCTCAAAGGCGTAGACCTCGCTGGTGGGCAGGGTCCTGATGGTGGCGCTGACGCGGGTGGCGGACTTGTCCATGTTGATCTGATTGTTCAGATCCAGCCCGTAGGGCAGCGACATCTCGTACAGCAGCAGGTACTGCGCGGCCAGTTCGCGCTGATCCGGCAGGCGATACCAGTCCGGGTCGTCGGCGTGCATATTCTGGTTGAGCTTGCGCATCACCTCGCTGAACACGTTGACGTGCAGGACTTCCGGCTGCTGCTGCAGCCACCGCTCGAAAGCCTGCAGCTTGCCGAGAAAGTCCGGCGCGCTGATGCCGTTGGGCTCACCCGAATTCAGCGAATAGTCGATGAAATACATGCCGGAGAGTTCGTCGGTGATGTGGTCGGCATGCCGGCGGAACTCGATGCGTTCGTCGAAGTACTCGACGAAGATGTCGTTGATATCGTTTTTCGGCGCCAGCGCGATCAGCGCCAGCATGATCAGCGACATGCCGATCAGCAGCGGCTTGCGCCGCTCGATCACGAAGCTGGCCAGGTGGTCCATGCGCGTCAGCTCATCGCTGCTGCGCTGCCTGACCCGCAGCGGCAGCACGCACATCAGCGCCGGCAGAAAGGTCACCGACAGCACAAAGGCGAACGCCACGCCCATCGCGGTGATGTTGCCCAGGGCGTGAAACGGCGGCGCGTCGGAGAAATTCATCGACAGAAAGCCGATCGCGGTGGTCAGCGAAGTCAGAAAGATCGGGTGAAAGTTGATCCGCAGCGCTTCGACCGCGGCGGCGCGCTTGTCCCGCCCGATGCGCATTTCGTGCAGCATCGACACCAGCAGGTGTACGCAGTCGGCCACCGCCAGGGTCAGGATCAGCGTCGGCGCGGAGGCCGAAGGCGGCGACAGCACGATGCCCAGCCAGCCGGCGCTGCCCATCGCGGTAGCGATCGACATCAGGATCACCAGCACGGTGGCGATGGTGCCGAGCAGGCTGCGCAGAAACACCAGCAGGCCGACGACGATGATCGCGAAGGCGGCCGGGATCAGCGTCTGCATATCGCTGATGGTGGCCTCGGGGAAGGCCTGGTTCATCACCGCCACGCCGGTGTAGTAGAAATCGATGTCCGGGTAGCGGGTCTGGAAATCGGCGATCATCGCGCGGGCGAAGTCGACCACCTCCGGCAGCTCGGCGTTGGCGTCGAGGCCGGGGGTTTCCACCGTGATGTTGACCCCGGTGACGTGGCCGCTCGGCGAGACCAGCTTGTTGACCAGTCGCGGCTCGCTGGTGGCGATCTTGCGCACGCGCGCCAGCCCGTCGGCGTCCAGCGCTTCGGGCTGGTAGATCAGATCCTCGACCACCAGTTCGTCGCCGTCGGCCCAGGTGTGCTGGAAATTGCTGATCGAATCGACCCGCGTCGAGTAGGGCACCTGCCAGCCCTGTTCGGTCAGCTCGACCACCGCCTGCAGCACCTCGGGCACGAACACATCGCCGCCAGCGGGTTGCAGCATGATCAGGATGTTGTCGTTTTTGGTGTAGGTCTGCTGCAGCTGCTCAAAGGTGGTGAGCTGCGGATTCTCTTCGCCGAAGAACACCCGGTAGTCGTTGGTGAAGCTCAGCAGGCGCCCCCCGGAAGCCAGCGCGCCGACCGCCAGCAGGGTGGCGATGATGATCGGCCAGCGCAGGCGCACAATCCATTCGGCGTAGCGTTTGACCATGATTTCAATCCTCGGGTGGGTGCGGCGGCTGGCCGGCATCGCGCGCAGCCAGTTGGGCGAATTCTTCGGCGAATAGTTCGCGGGCGATGCGTTCCGCGCTGGCGGCGTAGTCGAACTCGCCGGACAGCGGGCGCCAGCCGATGGCATCCAGCGCGCAGCCGGCGAACAGCTGCAGTGCGCGGTTCGGGTTGCTGACGCCCATTTCGGTGAAATCGATATCGAAGGTCTGCAGCGTCAGGCCGCCGAAGGACAGCGACCACAGGGCGTAGACCAGCTCCATCGGCGCCAGCCGGGTGTCCTGCGGCAGCTCGCCGCGCTGCCTGGCCGCAAACACGATGCCGGCGATGGCGGCGTGCACGCGCTGCTCTCGTTCGGCGTGGCGCAGCAGGCAGTCGCTGCCGATTTTCTCCTTCACGCCGCCGGCCTTGACGGTGTTGATCAGGTCGAAGTGGAGCGGGTAGAGACCGGCGTAGAGGCGATGCCCCAGCTGGCAGGCGAGCATGCGCTCGCGGCTGTGGCCGTCGAAGGCGGCGGCGCGCTCGAAGAAGTCGGCGAGCACCCCCAGGCCGCGCCAGCAGAGGTTGATCAGCACCTCTTCCTTGCACTTGAAGTGCTGGTAGACCGTGCCCTTGGAGTACTCGGCCAGTTCGGCGATGCGGTCCATCGACAGCGCCTGGTGGCCGCCCTCGTGGAGCAGGCGTTCGGCGATGTCCAGAAACAGCGCCTCGCGCTCGCGCATCTCGCGCTGTTTGCGACTTTGAGTATTCATGGGGGGATGGTTGCACACTCTGTCTATTTTTGACAAGTCGTCAAAATAAGTCGATTCGTCGAAACTGCCGCGCAGCTACAGGAGACCACTGCAGCGGCCGCTATGTGGCTCGCAACAGCAGATATGGATTAGAGATAGAGAAGCAGGATGAGTGGCCAGATTCCCTTTCGTATCGGCGAGCTGCTGCAGCTGCAGCGCTTGGGCGATCAGAGCGACTTCGGGCGCTTCAATGTGCCCATCTACGGTGTCTGCGGCGAGACCAGTCTGATCAGCGGCGCACCGCGCAACAACCGCAGGTACGCGGTGGTCGGCGAGGGGCAGCTGTTCGCCGCGCGCACCATCATTGGCGGCACCGCCTACGGCTTTCAGACCGAGGTGCTGTTCAGCCGTCAGCGGCCGCTCCCCTATCTTCACCTGCGCTATCCGCGCGCGTTTGAAGAGCGCGAAGTGCGCAATTCGACGCGCGTCAGCGTCAGCCAGACGGTGTCGCTGCAGCGCGTCGATGCCACCGGCAAGCCGTCCGGCGATGTCTTCGCCGCCGTCGCCATGGACGTCAGCCGCAGCGGCATGCGGGTCGCCTGCGCCGATGTCATCGCCGCCCCCGGCGACTGGCTGCGGGTGGCCGCGGAACTGGAGGTGGCCGGCGCCAGCCACCGGGTCAACCTGAACGCCATCGTGCGTGGTGCGGGCGAAATCGCCGATCCATCGGCGCGTCTGGCCTGCTGGCTGGGGCTGGAGTTCATCAAGCCGGACGCCAACCAGTCGATGATCCTCTCCGCCTACGTCAACGAAAGGCTGATAGCCGGCTTGAATTGAGAGTGGTCGGGTCGGTTTGACCGCACTCAGTCGGCCGCGGCCAGCTCGCGCAGCGCGCGGAACAGTTCGCGCGCCGCGCGCGGTGGTTTGTCGGTGTCCGCCTCGCGGCGCGCCGTGCGCAGCAGGCGGCGCAGGTGGTTGCGATCAGCCTGCGGATACTCGGCGAGCAGATCGCCGAGTGCGGCATCACCCTCTGCGAGCAGACGATCGCGCCAGCGCTCGACGCGGTGGTGGCGCGCCGCGTCTTCGCGACCGCGGTTTTCGATCGCCGCCAGCGCTGCTTCGAGCCGCTCGGCGTCGCCGTGTCGCAGCAGTTTGCCGATGTATTGCTGCTGTCGCTTGCGCGCGGCGTGGCTGCGCATGCCGCGAACCTCGTCGAACGCCTCGCGCAGCGTGCCATCCAGCGGCAGTGTGGCGTAGTCGCCGGCCGACAGCTCAGCGATCCTGCGGCCGAGCGCAGTCAGCGCCTGCGCCTCGCGCTTGCGCTGGCTTTTGCTGGGGGGATCGAGGTCTGAGAGGTGGTCTGCGGGCTGGTCGGGCACGGCTCACTCCGGAAAACGCCGCCGCACGTCGGTGGCCGCATCACTTTGGTCGCAGCCACACCTTACAATTTGGAACGGTTATCCAGTTTGCGCGTGGCAGCTGCGTATAATTTACACTATTAAGTAAAGGGTCAGTAACCACACGGCCCGATACACGGAGCGTAGCGGGAGCGGAGCGAGATGCAGCGGCAAATTCTTAACGGCACTTTGGCATTGGTTCTGGCGGTCGGAAACGGCATCGCCACGGCGGCTTTCGCCGCTACCGGTGACGAGGTGGACTACAGCCTGCGCAGCGTCGTCAATGACCCCTCGCCGAGAGCATCTGCCAATTCCGCCGACGCGGAAATCGCCACCGATGTCTCCTTTCACATCACGCCGCGCCGGCGGGGTGCCGATCCGCTGAGCGACGTGCTCTTCGGCGCGCTGCCCAGCTACACGGTCAGCGCCGACTCGCGCCCGGTCAGCGACGATGAACTCTACGAATTGCCGCGCCCGGAAACCGGCTTTCGCTACCGTGCCTCGCTGCGCGTGAAGCCGCGCGAAACGGGCTACCTGCCCAGCGTAAGCGGACACAGCCTGGGGCTGTCCTACGGCAACTATGACCGCGACTGGTATCACGGCCTGGATCTGAGTGTGGCCGACTACGCCGAGGGCCAGCTCGATGCCGGTCAGCAGTGGTCGTTGGGCTACACCACCGGGCGTCGCTTCGGAGCCGACTGGGCGGCAGTCGAACCCATGTGGCTGCTGTCTCTGCGCGGCGACTTCTCCCGCGCTGACACACAGCGCGATGTGGCCAGCCAGCGTAGCGGTGACTGGTACCTGACCCCGAGCCTGTTCTGGGAGCGCACCGACTTCACCCTGAGCGCCGGCGTCGAAGTTCCGGTGCTGCTGACCGAGTCGCCCGAGGAAGAGCCGGACTACCGCCTGCGGGCCACCTTCCAGCACCGCTTCTGAGACGCGCTCCGCCGCAGGCCCACAGCCTGCTCCCCGGCCTCACCTCGTCACCGCCCGCCCGGCCCCCGTCTCGCTGAGGGCGCCTTGTTCGTCCCCGCGCCCAGCAGCCCTGGGGCTGCCGGCCAGCTGGCGACACCTGTCGCGATCAATTTTTCTCTCGCCGCGGCGAAGCCGTTGCCCCGCGCTTCAGTTGTCGATTGGCGCTAATTTTTGCAGCGACATGCGCACCACCAGCTTGTCATCCTTGTGCTGTTCGATGCGCACCGGAACATAGTCCAGCGATGGCGCGTACCAGGTCAGCGTGCGTCGGCGGCCTTCGCCGCGAAGGCGCTCGACGCGGAGCGCTTCAACCTCTCCCTGTGGCGTGTCGATGTGCTCGCGCCCGGTCACGGCGAAGCGCATCGGCTTGATTTCATTGCCGTCGAAGACCTCCAGTCGCAAAGCTTCTCCGCCCTCGCGCAGACGCTCGTCGATCAGTGCCAGCATCACCGCGATGCCGCTGGAAAGGCGATCGTGCAGGCTCTCGATGTCTTCGAGTGGCAGTGTGCCGCGGCGGCCGCGATAGCTGAATGCGAGCGTGCCCGCCGCCCAGTCGGTGCTGGCGCTGGTGTCGCGGCGAGATTTGTTCTCATCGCGGAAGGCGTAGTTGAGCAGGCGGATGCCTTCCGTGGTCAGCGTGAAATCACTGCGCTCGTGCACCTCGCCTTCCATCAGCAGCTTCATCACCCCGGTGGCGCGCGTCTGACTGGCGAAGCGCCAGTGGTCGTCGAGCTTTTCCAGCTGCATGCTGGTGCGGCCGATATCCAGCGCACCGTTGCCGAGCTGGTATTCGGCGCTGTAGGGCTGCGGTGTCGTCGGCATCGTCTGTGCGCGCGTCGCGCCACCTTCTCCGGCGCCGGCGAATCCACTCGCCGCCAGTGCGGTGAGGAGGCTGGCCAGCGTTGTCGCCAGCCGGGTTTTGCGATAGCGCATCGATCTGTGCACGGTTCAACTCCCTGAGATTGTTGCTCACGGATCCTGCAGAGTGACAGGTTGTCGCAGTGGTTCACCGTCCAGCGTGACCATTTGTCCATTCGTTGCCAAGCGGCCGTTGGCGAACCACTGCACGGCCAGTGGATAGATGCGGTGCTCTCCGGCCAGCACGCGGGCGGCCAGTGTATCCGGCGTATCCCCCGGGACGATCGGCACGCGCACCTGCAGCGCCACGGGGCCGCCATCGAGCTCTTGGGTGACGAAGTGTACGCTCGCGCCGGCCTCATCGTCGCCGGCGGCCAGCGCCCGCTGGTGGGTGTCGAGGCCGGGGTATTTTGGCAGCAGCGATGGATGAATGTTGAGCAGGCGACCGGCGTAATGGCGGATAAAGCCATCGCCGAGGATGCGCATGAAACCAGCCAGCACCACCAGGTCCGGTCGATGCGCGTCGATCGCCGCGGCCAGCGCGGCGTCGAAGGCATCACGTTCGGCGAAAGCCCGATGGTCGATCGCCGCGGTGGCGATGCCCGCGGCGGCGGCGCGCGCCAGCCCGGCGGCCCCGGGGCGGTTGCTGATCACGGCGACGATCTGTGCGTCGATCCGCCCTGTGGCACAGCCGTCGAGCAGCGCTTGCAGATTGCTGCCGCGGCCGGAGATCAGCGCCACCACGCGCAGCTTTTCTGCCATCAGCGAATGTCCACGCGCGGCGCGGCGCCGGGCTGGCCGGTGGCGATGTGGCCGATCACCACGGCCCGCTCGCCGGCGGCGTTGAGCGTTGCGACGGCGGCTTCGGCGGCCGCGCCCGGCACCACCACCACCATGCCGATGCCGCAATTGAACGTGCGATACAGCTCGGCGTCGGCGATATTGCCGGCGCGCTGCAGCCAATCGAACACCGCCGGACGCCGCCAGCTGGCGGCGTCGATCTCGGCCACCGTGCCGGCGGGCAGCACGCGCGGCAGATTTTCCGGCAGACCGCCGCCGGTGATGTGCGCCAGCGCGTGCACCGGCTGCTCGGCGAGCAGCGCCAGCAGCGGCTTGACGTAGATTCGGGTCGGCGCCAGCAGCGCGTCGCCGAGGCTGGTTTCGCCGCAGGCCTCATCCAGCCGGGCACCGGATACCTCCAGCACCTTGCGCACCAGCGAGTAGCCGTTGGAGTGCGGCCCGGAGGCGGCCAGCCCGATCAGCGCATCGCCCGCCGCGACGCTGCCGCCGTCGAGAATCCGCGACTTTTCGACGATGCCGACGGAGAAGCCGGCCAGGTCGTAGTCGCCCTCGGCATACATGCCCGGCATCTCCGCGGTCTCACCGCCGATCAGCGCGCAGCCCGCCTGTCGACAGCCCTCGGCGATGCCCTCGACGACGCTGGCGGCGATTTCCACATCCAGCCTGCCGGTGGCGTAGTAGTCGAGGAAAAACAGCGGCTCGGCGCCGGCGACGATGATGTCATTGACGCACATCGCCACCAGATCGATGCCGATGCGTTCGTGGCGGCCGCTGTCGATGGCCAGTTTCAGCTTGGTGCCGACGCCGTCCGTGCCCGAGACCAGCACCGGCTCGCGGTAGCGGTCGAGCGGCAACTCGAACAGCCCGCCGAAGCCGCCGATGCCGCCGAGCACCCCGGCGCGGCGGGTGCCGGCCACCGCCGGTTTGATCCGTTCGACCAGCGCGTTGCCGGCGTCGATATCGACCCCGGCGTCGCGGTAGCTCAGCGTGGGGCGGGGGTCGGTGTTGTCGGGCATGGCAGCGGCTTCCGGTGGCGGTGGGGCCGGGCCTGAAGCGCCGGCAAAAAACTGGTATTTTACACCGTCCAGATTCTCCCCGGTAAGCTCCGACGATGCTTCAAATGCCCGCTCCTCTGCGCGCCGCGGCCCTGCTGGCCGCCAGTCTGATGCTGTTTTGCACCCCGGCGCGCAGCGTGCAGGTGAGCGGCTTGTACGAGGCCGATGTGCTCACCGACGGGCAGGGCGCGCGCGAGCGCCAGGCGGGCTTTCGCCGCGCGCTGGCCGAAGTGCTGGTCAAGCTCACCGGCGACGACAGCGCGGCCAGCCGGCCCGAAGTTGGCGCGATTCTCGACGGCGCTTCCGCCTACGTCCTGCAATATCGCTACGACAGCCTGCCGCCGCAGGGCGACAGCTCGGTGGAGAGCGCGGCGAGCCACAGCCTCTACGTGCGCTTTTCACCATCCGCGCTGGAGCGCGACCTGCGCGGCCGCGGCATCGCCCTGTGGGGCAGTGAGCGGCCGGAAACGCTGGTCTGGCTGGCGGTCGAGCACGGTCGTCAGCGCTTTTTGCTCGGCGCCGACGTGGACACCCTGCTGCGCAGCGAATTGCAGGATGCGGCGCAGCGCCGCGGCCTGCCGCTGCTGCTGCCGCTGATGGATATCGATGACCAGCGCGCCCTCGATTACTCCGACGTGCGCGGCGGCTTCTCCGAGCGGATTCTCGATGCCTCGCGTCGCTACGCCGCGGATGCGGTGCTCACCGGCCATCTGGCGCAGAGCGCCGGCGGTGCTTGGGCCGCCGAGTGGTCGCTGGTGGAGGGTGGTCGGCCGCTGCGCTGGAGCAGCGCCGACGCCGGCCTCGCCGCGGTGCTCGACGGCGGTCTCGCCGGGCTGGGTCGCGAGCTGGGCGCGCGCTTCGCGGTGCGCGGCGGCGGCGGTGGTGGCGATGCCATCAGTCTGCGCGTCAACCGCGTGGCCAGTCTCGCCGACTACGCCCGCGTGCAGCGCTCGCTGGCGCGCATGCCGGTGGTGCGCGAGGTGCAGGTGCGGCGCGCCAGTGCCGGTATCGTCGTGTTCCGTCTGCAGCTCAACGGCAACGCCGCGGATTTCGAACGCGCCGTGTCGCTGCGGCGGGTGATCGCCCCGGCAGCGCGTGACTTCGGCACCGTCACCGGCCGGGATCTGGGCGCGGGCCAGAGTGGCGACTTGCGTGGCG
>CBFCYW010000057.1:0-22776 GCA_965602395.1 uncultured Chromatiales bacterium | reverse complement strand
GCCAGCCCGATCAGCGACGGCCCGCTGCACGACTGGCCGCAGGCGCTGGCGCAGCGGCTGGACGCGGGCCGGGCGGCGGTGCTGGTGAGCGTCGCCGAGACCCGCGGCTCGACGCCGCGCGAAGTCGGTTCGAAGCTGCTGGTGACTCGCGACGAGGTGCTCGGCACCGTCGGCGGCGGGCATCTCGAACTGCGCGCGGTGGAGTTGGCCCGCGAGCGGCTCGCCGGCCCGTGCGCGACGTCGCACTGGTCGTCGGCGCTGCAGCGCTTCGCCCTCGGCCCGGCGCTCGGCCAGTGCTGCGGCGGCGTCGCCGTGCTGCTGTTCGAAGTCTTCACCGGCACCCGGCCGGATTGGCTGCGCGCACTCTGCGCGCTGCGCGAGCAGGGTCGCAGCGCGCTGCTGGTGACGCGCTGCGGTGCGGTTGGCGGTTGGCCCGGCGGCGGCGATGGCATCGGCGCCGGCTGCGGCAAGCTGCTGCTGGACGGCGCGCGGCGCCACGGTGGCCTCGGTGACAGCCAGCTCGAAGCCGCCGCGTTGCAGCTTGAAGCCGACTGCGCATCCGGGCAGGCTGTGCGCCTGCTGCACCGCGTGGATGCCACCGGCGAAGCGCGCCCGCTGCTGTGCGAGGCGCAGCGGCCGAGCGATTTCCGCCTGCAGCTGTTCGGCGCCGGCCACGTCGGTCGCGCGCTGCTGCAGGTGCTCGCCGGGCTGCCCGCTGAGATCCACTGGCTGGACAGCCGCGAGCACGCCTTCCCGGCGCCACGGCCGATTCCGCTGGCGGCGCGGCTGCGCTGCGAGTGGGTCGATGAACCGGAGTGGTCGGTGGACGAGGCGCCGCCGGGCAGTCTGTTGCTGGTGCTCACCCACAGCCACGCCGAGGACTATCGCATCGTGCGCCGCGCCCTGCGCCGCCAGCGGGCGCGCGCTGATCTGGCCTTCATCGGCCTGATCGGCTCGCGCAGCAAGCGGCGCAGCTTTGTCGCGCGGCTGCGCGCCGAGGGCTTCGCCGACGCCGAGCTGGCCGCGCTGACCTGCCCGATCGGCGTCGATGGCATTAGCGGCAAGCAGCCGGCGGAGATCGCCATCGGCGTCGCCGCACAGCTGTTGCAGTTGCGCGATTCCGGGCGGGCTGCGGCGGGGCCCGGGCAGGGCGCTCGCGGCGGCTATCGCGAACCGCAGCTTGCCCCGGTGGATGGCCGGCGGGCACGACGATAAAGCCGGATTCGACACAGGCGGATTCGACACAGGCGGATTCAACGGGGGGATCAGAGGATGGCAGGGCAATACCAGGCGCGACTCGCCGGCGAGCACCCGCCGCGCATCGAGTTGCGCGATATCACCAAAATCTACCCCGCGGTGGTCGCCAACGAGGGCATCGATCTGTCGGTGATGCCCGGCGAAATCCACGCTGTGCTCGGCGAAAACGGCGCCGGCAAAAGCACGCTGATGAAGATCATCTACGGCGTCACCCGCGCCGACCGCGGCAGCGTGCACTGGAATGGCCGGCAGGTGCGGATCAGCAGTCCGGCGCAGGCTCGCGCGCTGGGTATCGGCATGGTTTTCCAGCACTTTTCCCTGTTCGAGACGCTCAGCGTGGTGGAGAACATCGCGCTTGCCGTGGCGGGCGATTTCAATCTCTCTGCGCTGTCGGAGCGCATCCGCGAGGTCTCCGAGCGCTACGGCCTGCCGGTCGATCCGCGGCGACTGGTGCACTCGCTGTCGGTGGGTGAGCGGCAGCGGGTGGAGATCGTCCGCTGCCTGCTGCAGGACCCGCAGCTGCTGATCATGGATGAGCCGACCTCGGTGCTCACCCCGCAGGCGGTGCGCAAGCTGTTCGTCACCCTGCGCCAGCTGGCCGACGAGGGCTGCAGCGTGCTCTACATCAGCCACAAGCTGGAGGAGATCCGCGAACTCTGCCACCACGCCACGGTGATGCGCGGCGGGCGGGTGACCGGCGAGACCGACCCCACGCAGGAGACCGCCTCCAGCCTGGCGCGGATGATGATCGGCCGCGAGCTGCCGGTCTGCGAACACCCGCCCGGCAGTGCCCGCGGCGAGCTGCGATTGCAGATTGCCGGCCTGTCGCGGCGCTCCGATGACCCCTTCGGCACCCATCTGCAGGATTTGCAGCTGGAGGTCCACGCCGGCGAGATCGTCGGCATCGCCGGCATCTCCGGCAACGGCCAGCGGGAATTGCTGGCCGCGCTCAGCGGCGAGGCGCCGCTGCCCGCCGAGCAGGCCGATGCGCTGCGCCTCGACGGCCGCGGCGTGGCCCATCTGGACGCCGGCGCGCGGCGCGATCTCGGCCAGGCCTTCGTCCCCGAGGAGCGCCTCGGCCGCGGCGCGGTGCCGGCCATGTCGCTGGCCGAGAATGCGCTGCTGACCGCGCATCGCGGTACCGCCGAAGAGGGCGCCATGCTGCGTCACGGCCTGATTCGCGACGCCGCGGTGCGCGGCTACGCGCAGCGCTGTGTCGATGATTTCGACGTTCGCTGTGGCGGCGTCGAGGCGGCGGCCAAGAGTCTCTCCGGCGGCAATCTGCAAAAGTTCATCGTCGGCCGCGAGATCCTGCAGAAGCCGCAGGTGCTGATCGTCTCGCAGCCCACCTGGGGCGTCGATGTGGGCGCCGCGGCGGCGATCCGCCAGGCGCTGATCGACCTGCGCGACGAGGGCGTGGCGCTGCTGGTGATCTCCGAGGAGCTGGAGGAACTGTTCGAGATCTGCGACCGCATCGCGGTGATCGCCTCCGGGCGCTTGTCGCCGTGCAAACCGGCGGCCGAGACCGATATGCAGGAGGTCGGCCTGTGGATGAGCGGGCTGTTCCCCGGCGGGTCGGGAGAGCAGGCGGATACGGATACCGGCGCGGAGGGTGTCGGCGATGCCGCTTAAGATCGAGGCCAGGCCGCAGCCCTCGCAGCTGATGGCGTATCTGTCGCCGCTGATCGCGGTGGGCCTGACCCTGTTTACCGGCCTGCTGGTCTCGCCGTTGCTGGGGCTGAACCCGCTGGATGGTTTTCACGCCTTTTTCATCGCCCCCATCGACGACCTCTACGGCCTCGGTGAGCTGGGCGTGAAGGCGGCGCCGCTGATGTTGATCGCGGTGGGCCTGGCGATCGGCTTCCGCGCCAATGTGTGGAATATCGGCGCCGAGGGCCAGCTGACCCTGGGGGCGATCTGCGGCGGCGGCGTGGCACTGTATTTCTACGAGGCCGAGGGCTGGCACATCCTGCCGCTGATGGTGCTCGCCGGGGCGCTGGGCGGCATGCTCTGGGCGTCGATCCCGGCGCTGCTGCGCACCCGCTTCAACACCAACGAGATCCTCGTCAGCCTGATGCTCAACTACGTCGCGCTGCTGCTGCTGAGCTATCTGGTGCACGGCCCCTGGCGCGATCCGGACGGCTTCAACTTCCCGGAATCGCGGTTGTTTTCGGATTCCGCGCTGCTGCCGGTGATCCTCGAGGATTCCCGCCTGCACATCGGCCTGCTGTTGGCGCTGGTGGCGGTGGCGCTGGGCTGGATTTTCGTGCGCAAGAGCTTCATCGGCTACCAGATGCGGGTCGCCGGGCTGGCCGGCGATGCGGCGCTGTACGCCGGTTTCAATCGCCGCCGGATGGTCTGGATGGGCCTGCTGATCGGTGGCGGCGCGGCGGGCATCGCCGGACTGTGCGAGGTCGCCGGGCCGATCGGCCAGCTGCTGCCGTCGGTGTCGCCGGGCTACGGCTACGCGGCGATCATCGTCGCCTTCGTCGGCCGCCTGCATCCGTTGGGCATCCTGTTCGCCAGTCTGCTGATGTCGCTGCTGTATCTGGGCGGCGAGTCGGCGCAGATGGAGCTGGGCCTGCCGTCGGCGATCACCGGCGTGTTTCAGGGGGTGCTGCTGTTCTATCTGCTGGCCGCCGATCTGTTCATCAATTTCCGCCTGCGCCGCAAGCGCCAGCCGACCACCGCGGCGACGGCGAACCCGCAGGAGGCCGCATCATGAGCGAGACTCTGATCGCCATCATTCTGGCCACCCTCGGCGCCGGCACGCCGCTGGTGTTCGCCGCGCTCGGCGAACTGGTGACGGAGAAATCCGGCGTCCTCAATCTGGGTGTCGAGGGCATGATGCTGGTCGGCGCTGTGTGCGGCTTCGCGGTCGCCGCAGAGAGCGGCAGCCTGTGGCTGGGCGTCTTGCTGGCGACCTGCGCCGGGGCGCTGATGGCGCTGCTGTTCGCCGTGCTGACGCTGACCTTTCAGGCCAATCAGGTGGCCGCCGGGCTGGCGCTGACCATCTTCGGCATCGGTCTGTCGGCCTATATCGGGCTGGACTACACCAGCGTTTCGCTGACCGCCATCGCGCCGATCCACATTCCGCTGCTCAGCGATCTGCCGGTGATCGGCCCGCTGCTGTTTTCGCTGGACCCGCTGCTGTACCTGTCCTTTGCCCTGTTCGCGGCGATCAGCTGGTTTTTGTATCGCTCGCGCGCCGGCTTGCTGTTGCGCGGCATCGGTGAGTCGCCGGATTCGGCCCACGCCAACGGCTATCCGGTGCTCAAGGTGCGCTATCTGGCGACCCTGTTCGGCGGCGCCATGGCCGGGCTCGGCGGCGCCTATCTGGCGCTGGTGTACACGCCGCTGTGGGTCGAGCTGATGACCGCCGGGCGCGGCTGGATTTCGCTGGCGCTGGTGGTCTTTGCCACCTGGCGCCCGGCGCGGGTGATGCTCGGTGCCTATCTGTTCGGCGGTATCACCATCGTGCAATTTCACGTGCAGGGTCTGGGGGTGGATCTGCCCTCGCAATTGCTCTCGACCCTGCCGTATCTTGCGACTATCGTGGTGCTGGTATTCATCTCGCGCAACGTCAATACCATCCGCCTGAATTCCCCGGCCTCGCTGGGCAAACCCTTCCACCCATCGGCCTGACATCCGGGCTGTCGATCACGCTTGAGGAATGGAGTGAAAACATGAAAAAACTGAAGAATCTGGCCGCCGCTACGCTCGTCGCCGCGGGGCTGGCCACCGCCGGCGCCGCCGCCGCCGAGCCGCTGAAGATCGGCTTCGTCTACGTCAGCCCGATCGGCGATGCCGGTTGGACCTACCAGCACGACCAGGGCCGCCTGCAGATGGAAGAGGCGCTGGGCGACAAGGTGCAGACCAAATACATCGAGAGCGTGCCCGAGGGTGGCGAATCGCAGCGCGTGATCCGCCAGTTCGCCGCCGATGGCTACGACCTGGTGTTCACCACCTCCTTCGGCTACATGAACCCGACGCTGAAAGTCGCCAAACGCTTCCCCAAGGTGGCCTTCGAGCACGCCACCGGCTACAAACGCGCCAAAAACGTCGGCACCTACGTGGCGCGCTTCTACGAGGGCCGCTACCTGGCTGGCATCGCCGCCGGCAAGATGACCGAGAGCAACGTCGCCGGCTACGTCGCCGCCTTCCCGATCCCGGAGGTGGTGCGCGGCATCAATGCCTTCGCCCGCGGTATGCGCAGTGTCAATCCGCAGGCCGAGGTGAAGGTCATCTGGGTCAACAGCTGGTTCGATCCGGGCCGCGAGCGCGAAGCCGCGGACGCACTGATCGCCCAGGGCGCGGATGTGGTCACCCACCACACCGATTCCACCGCCGCGGTGCAGGTCGCCGAAGAGAAGGGCGTGATGGCGGTCGGCTACCACTCGGATATGTCCAAGTACGGCCCCAATGCGCAGATTACCGCGGTCACCCATCACTGGGGCGAGCACTACACCGCCGCCGCCCAGGCGGTGATTGATGGCAGCTGGGAATCGCGCGAGGTCTGGGGCGGCATCGCCCAGGGCATGATCGATATCGCAGCCTTCGGCCCGAGCGTCCCGCAGGACGTGCAGGATATGGTGATGGCCGCCAAGCAGGCCATTCGCCAGGGTGAGATGCATCCCTTCGACGGCCCGGTGCTGGATCAGGATGGCAATGAGACCATCCCCGAGGGCCGCGCCATGAGCGACGCGGAACTGGCCAAGATGGATTACTACGTGCAGGGCGTGCAGGGCAAACTGCCGAAGTGATTTCGGCCGCAATTCAGGCTTTATATTTCAGCGCCTGAAAAGAAAAGCCGGCTGCCCGTGTGGGCGCCGGCCTTTCTGTTTTGTGGAGTTTGACAACTCCAGTAAAACCACTGCGCTCGACAGGTTTTTCAGGGCTTTCTTAATTTCCGGAGAAGCAGTAGAGCAGACCCGCGCCGCCGGTGGATTGCAGGTTTTTCTGGCTGCAACCCCTGGATTGGTGAGCGAAGTTCCACGATTTGGACCAGTTGTCGTCGTTCGGCCCGACGATATCGTGGTGGCCGACTACGGCGGAACCCTCGCCGTCGCTCGTCCAGTCTTTGCAGGTGGTATCGGTAAACGGCGCAAAGGCCGTGCCGTCGGCCCGGGAGCCGGTCAGGATGTCGTGCTCATTGGGCTTGTCGCCGCGGCCCTTAATCGGCTCGCCGCTCTCGCTCAATGCGGTTTCCCGATTAATGTTGTTGCCGCTATGCAGTTGCTCGACGTCGCTGGCGATCATCACCCCCTTGGCGTTGTACCAGGGGCCGCTGCCGATGCGATCGCGGGCGTGAACCGCGGCAACGTTGTTTTCAGGGTTCCTGAAATCGATTTTGCCGCTGGTGCTCAGGTACGCGCGCCAGGTTTTATTCCCAAAACCGGCCATCGCAGCCAGCTTCTGGCAATGCGCATCGGCCCCTTCCAGCCCGCCGTAATTTGCACCGTTGCCGCCACCCTTGCTGGTGACGAAAAAGCTCATGGAATCGTCGGCTGTGGCGGCTGACTGAAGGCCGGCAAAGGCCGTCAGCGCAGCAGCGATGAGAAGTGATTTCTTCATGGCAGATCCTCTGAGTGAGTTGTCCGGATATTCGCGGCCTGTATTCGAACGCAGTATATCCTGAATTAAAGACACGGCGGCGCGCGCGAACAGATTAGTTGAATCAGAGACTTGCGTGCAACAGCGCTGGCATCGAACCGCTCGGCAAGCACCCGGCGCCATCCGGCCCCATCCGCCGCTGCCCTGCGCTTTGTTGTCTGGCTCGCAAACGGAGAAATTTCGACCGACGCGCATAAGTTGCGCTGACACGCGTTCGCAGCGCCTGGACTCGCTTAGTTTTCTGGCGCATGCGTTACAGCACCCAACGTCATGCGGCCATCGCCGCCCTCGCGCTGCTTCTCGGCGCCTGTGGCGGTGGAACTGGCGTCCAGCCGACCGGGGCGGATGCCGATTCCGATTCCGACAGCCCACCGATGCGCGCAAGCTATCTGCTTGGCGCATGGAACGTACACTCCTTTGGCGCTGCGCTGATGGCTGACCCGGGACAGGTCGCGGTCGTCGTCGATGTGGTGCGGCGCTTCGATCTGGTGATAATTCAGGAAGTGCGCGACCGGGATGAGCTGGCTATCCACGCTTTGCTGGCGCAGATCAACGCCCGCGGCGGCGAGCAGTACGGGCTGATTTTGAGCCCGCGCCTCGGCGACAACAGTCGTTATATGGAGCAGTACGCCTACCTCTACCGGCTCGGCAGCGCTGCCTTGATAGACCAGTTCAACTACGACGACGGACCGGAGCCGGACGGCGACAGCCTGGCGCGCGAGCCACTGGTCACCTACTGGGATCTGGGCGGATTCACGCTGGTGCTGCTGCCCTCCCACATTGCCCCGGAAAATGCTCCCGCAGAGCTGAATGCACTGGTGGAAGTCGCCGCTGTCGCGAGCGACCGCTGGGGAGATCGCGATCTGATGATCATCGGCGACCTGAACGCCGATTGTGCCTATGTGGGGGCGTCGGACTGGCCGGATATTCTGCTGAGAAATGACCCCGCCTACGTCTGGTTGATCGACGACGACGCGGATACCACCGTCAGCGCCACCGACTGCGCCTACGACCGGATCATCGCCACGGCCGAATTGGCGGCCAGCGCGCAGCTCAGCGCGGCCGGCGTGTTCGACTACCAGCTGGCCTACGGCCTGTCGGATGAGCTGGCCGCGCGCGTCAGCGATCACTTCCCGGTGGAAGTCACGCTCACCAGCGCAGACCCCTAGCCACGGCCCCGCCCCCTGGCCACGGCCCCGCCCTCTGGCCACGGCGCAGCCAGCTCTGTGGCCGCTGGCTCAGACGCGCGCCAGCAATCGCTTCGCGGCCCGATTGTGGCGCTCTACCAGGCGCGGCAGATCCACCCCCTGCAACTCGCCGTCCTCGACCACCACCCGGCCGTCGATGACCGACAGCCAGGCCGGCGCCGGCGCGCAGGTCAGCAGCGCTGCGAGTGGGTCGCTGTGCGCGCCGGCGTGCTGCAGGCCATCGACGCGGAAGGCGACCAGATCCGCCGCCATGCCCGGCTGCAGACTGCCGATGTCGTCGCGGCGCAGCACCTTGGCGCCGCCCAGCGTCGCCAGCTCCAGCGCGTCGCGGGCGGAGAAGCGGTCGGCGCGCGACTCGAATCCCGGCCAGCCGACGCGCTGCAGCAGCATCGCCTGGCGCGCTTCGCCGAGCAGGTGATTGCCGTCGTTGCTGGCCGAGCCATCCACGCCCAGCGCGACCCTGACGCCGCGATCGACCATCTGCCGTACCGGCGCGATGCCGGAGGCGAGGATCATGTTGCTGCTCGGGCAGTGACAGACGCCGCTGCGGCTGCGCGCCAGCGTGCCGATTTCCTCGTCGCTGGGGTGCACCATGTGCGCGAACCAGACGTCGTCGCCCAGCCAGCCGAGGCTGTCCATGTACTGCAGCGGGCGCATGCCGAAGCGATCGAGGCAGAAGCGGTTTTCATCGAGCGTCTCGGCCAGGTGGGTGTGCAGATTGACCAGTGGATGCGCGCGCGCCAGTGCGGCGCACTGGCGCATCAGCTCGCCGCTGACGCTGAACGGCGAGCAGGGGGCGAGGCCGATGCGCAGCATCGAATGGCGCGCCGGATCGTGAAACTCCTCGATCACGCGCAGGCTGTCGGCGAGGATGTCCGGCTCCTTTTCGACCAGTGAATCCGGCGGCAGGCCGCCGGCGCTTTCGCCCAGGCTCATGCTGCCGCGGCAGGGATGGAAGCGCACGCCGAGTTCTCGCGCCGCGGCGATCTCGTCGTCCAGCCGCGCGCCGTTGGGGAACAGATAGAGATGATCGGCGACGGTGGTGGCGCCGCTGAGCAGCAGCTCGGCCAGCCCGGTTTTGGCGCTGAGATACACCGCCTCGGCGTCCATCCGCCCCCAGATCGGATAGAGCGTCTTCAGCCAGTCGAACAGCGACAGCCCGGCGGCGGTGCCCAGCGTGCGGGTCAGCGTCTGGTAGAGATGGTGGTGGCAGTTGATCAGCCCCGGTGTGACCACCGTGCCGCGGCAGTCGATGACCCGATCCGGGGTTTCATTGCGTGCCGCGAGTTGGCCGCGGATTTCGGCGCTGCTGCCGACTGCGGCGATGATGTTGTCGCGGATCAGCAGTGCGCCGTCGGCGATCTCGCGGCGCTGCTCGTCCATGCTGACGAGCAGATCAGCACCTTCGATCAGCAGGCTGTGGTGGCTGGATGGCATCGCTGTCTCCCCGGTGTGGATTCGGTTGACGGCGCGCGGGGGCGCACGTAGCGTCGGTTGTCGCCAGCATATCCGGTTTCGCCAGCATGCCCATCCACGCCGCCTTTCTGCGCTACTTCGACGAGGTTTGCCGCCGCGGCTCGATCCGACTCGCCGCGCGCCACCTGTACGTGGCTTCTTCGGCGGTCAACCGGCAGATCCTCAAAGTGGAGGAGGAATTGGGCACGGCACTGTTCGAGCGCAACCCGGCCGGGCTGCGGCTGACCGAGGCCGGGCGGCTGTTGCAGCAGCACGTCGGCCGCACCCTGGGCGATGCCGAGCGCACCCTGGCGGAGATCGCCGCGCTGGCCGAGCGGGCGCGGCCGCAGGTGACGCTGCTCGGGCAGGAATCGGTGATCGCGCATTTTCTGCCGCCGGCGCTGGTGGCGCTGCACGCCGAGCAGCCCCAGCTCTCCACCGTGTTCAAGGCGGTGCCGGGCACGCGGCTGGTGGAACGACTGGCCGCCGGTCACGGCGATATCGCCCTGGCTTTCGATCCGCCGCCCGCCAGGGGCGTCGAGCAGGTGGCCAGTTGCGAGCTGGCGGTGGGTGCGGTGATCGCGCCGGAGCACCCGCTGGCCGGTCGCGAGCGGGTCTCGCTGGCCGACTGCGCGCCCTTTCCCATCGTTCTCCCGGATCGCAGCTGGCCGCTGCGCGAACGGCTGGATCGCGCCATCGAAGACGCCGCGCTGGATATGCGCATCGTCACCACGTCCAACTCGGTGGAGTTTCTCAAGGCGATGGTCGAGCAGCAGCGCGGCATCGGTTTTCAGGCGCTGGTCGGCATCGAGCCACAGGTGCAGCGCGGCGAATTGCTGCACATCCCGCTCGGCGAGGCGCAGGTGCTGCACCAGCATTTTTGCCTGCTGGTGCGCGCTGACTGCGCGCGCCAGCCGGTGGTGCTGCGGGTGCTGGAGTTGCTGGCGGCGCGGCTGGACGATTATCGGCGCTGATCGCGCGCCCGCTGTCGCGGCGGTGCGATGCCCGCGGCGGCCGGATGGCCGGGATGCAAAAGCGACGCCCCCGCGCTGTGGCAGGGGCGAAAAGACTGCGACTGGCAGCGTGGCCGCCGCGGTCAGGGGTTGTCATCTGTGGCTCACGAGAGCGGGCCGGCCAGGCCGTCAGAGATGCCACTTGATCAGCAGGTTGGGGTTCTGCTCGGTGGTGCCGTCGATGCCGAATTTGTTTTTCCAGTAGACGTATTCGACGCCGACGAACAGCTTGCCCGGCGCCATGCCGGCGGCGCTGCCGAGATCGAACTTGATCTGCGGGGTGAAGTTGTAGCCGGAGGTGATCTGGTCGTTGCCGTCCACCGCGTCGAGGAAGCCGTCGATGAGGAAGTTGGCGCCGCCGATGCTGAACGGGTAGTTCCACACCAGGGTCAGCTGGTTGTTGTCGTCGGCCTGCTCGTTGTTGCGCCGGTACAGATTGACCTTGAAGAACTTGAAGCCCGGCACCTTCAGCGCCACGCCGGCGCCGTAGAGGAAGTTGTCGAAGCCGCCGCGGAAGTTGGAGCCGAACTCCCACTGGGTGGCGAGATAGAAATCGCTGATCAGGCCATCTTCGGCCAATTCCATGCCGGCCAGTTTGGCGATGCTGAAGTTGGGCTGGAATTCGCCGTACAGCTCGTCGTTTTCGTCGTTGTTGTGGTGCAGGCGATCGACGAAGACGAACATGTCGCCCCAGCTGTGGCCGCTGGCGTGCTCCAGGGTGAATACGGTTTTTGAGTTGTCGCCGACCTCGTAGTCGTCGCCATCCAGCAGGCTGAAGCTGTTGTTGCTCCAGATCATCTCCGCCGAGGCGCTGGCGGCGAACAGCAGGCCCGAAAGCAGGCCGATACAGTGCTTGAGTGACATGGTTTCACTCCTCCATTTCGGTGTTGGTGTGGTTGTATTTGCGGGCTTTTTCGGGCGGCAGCCGCAGGCTGCGGCGCCGCCGTTTTCACGCTTTGAAGCTAGAGATTCTCTTCGCCGGGCCGGGCGGCTACATCCAGCGCTTCTTCCAGTTCCTCTTCCGGCGATTCCTCGGGCAGCAGCAGGGTCAGCACGATGGCGGTGACGCCAGCCATGGTGACCGGATTGCTGAAGGTGCTTTTGATGAAGCCGGGCAGGTGCTGGAAGATCTCCGGCCGCAGCGCGACGCCGATGCCCAGGCCGAAGCTGGTGGCCATGATGATCATGTTGCGGCGGTTGAGATTCTCGGTGGCGAGAATCTTCACCCCGGCCGCGGCCACGGTGCCGAACATGATCAGCGTGGCGCCGCCGAGCACCGGCTTGGGAATGCCCATCAGGATCGCGCCGACCACCGGGAACAGGCCGAGCACCAGCAGTACCACGCCGATGAACATGCCGATGTGCCGACTGGCCACGCCGGTGAGCTGGATGACGCCGTTGTTCTGGCTGAAAGTGGTCATCGGGAAGGAGCCGAAGGTCGAGGCGATCATCGAGTTGACGCCATCCGCCAGCACCCCGCGGCGCACCCGGCCGAGGTACTCGGGGCCCTTCAGCGGCAGGCGCGAAATCATGCAGTTGGCGGTGATGTCACCGGTGGTTTCGATCGCCGTCAGCACGTAGATCACGCCGATGGAAATGAACGCCGCCAGATCGAAGTTGATGCCGAACTGGAAGGGCAGCGGCACGGTGAACATGTCGACCTCGCGGCCGCCGAAATTGGTGATCCCCAGGCCGAAGGCCAGCGCGGTGCCGGCGGCCATGCCGAGGATGATCGATGAGATGCGGATCCACGGGTTGTTCATTCGGTTGAGCAGGATGACCAGCACCAGCACGAAGCCGCCGACCGCCAGATTCTGCAGGTTGGCGTAGGCTTCCGGGTCGCCCTTGAGCAGCGGCACGCCGCCGCCGATGTCGGTGATACCGACGCGGATCAGCGACAAACCGATGGTGGTGATGACGATGCCGGTGACCAGCGGCGTGACGATACGCTTGAGCTTGTCGATGAACTGGCTGAGCACCACTTCGATGATCGCGGCGAAAAAGCACACGCCATTGATGGTGGCGAGGATTTCCTCCGGCCCGCCGCCGTTGCCCTTGACCATGTGGCCAACGGTCAGCACCGTGCCGAGAAAGGCGAAGCTGGTGCCCTGCACGCAGATCAATCCGGCGCCCACCGGGCCGATGCGTCGCGCCTGGATGAAGGTGCCGACGCCGGAGACCATCAGCGCCATGCTGATCAGATAGGGAATGTGCTCGCCGAGGCCCAGCGAGCCGCCGATGATCAGCGTCGGGGTGATGATGCCGACGAAGCTGGCCAGCACGTGCTGGATGGCGGCGAACAGCGATGGGATGAATGGCGGCTTGTCATCGACCTCGAATATCAGGCCGGACCCGCCTTTCGACATGGGTGCCATGGTGTACTCCTCCGCCCGTTGTCGGGCTGTTGCGGTTGCCGTCGGGCGGCGCCGCGTTTTTGGTTGACATCACTCTGCTGGTGATTGGCGCGCAGTCTAGGTTTGCCGCAGCGCGCAGCGGTAGCAGAGAAAAACGCCCCTGCATTGCGTTTTGGGCAACGCTCCCGTTGGCCGGGATCGGCGAGCGGGCGCTGTGGCGCAGGCGCGGCGGCGGCGCGGATTCATCCACCGCCGGCCGATTGACGCAGATCACACGGCGGCGTAGCTTGCCGCGAAAACCCCCGCAGGCCGCCCCGCATGCCGATCCACTCCGCTTTTTTGCGCTACTTCGATCAGGTCTGTCGCAGCGGTTCGATCCGCCTCGCCGCGCAGCAGCTCTACGTCGCCTCATCGGCGGTCAACCGGCAGGTGCTGAAAATCGAGGATGAACTCGGCGTGCGCCTGTTCGAGCGCCATCGCGGCGGCATGCAGCTCACCGATGCCGGTCGCCTGCTGCAACAGCACGTGGCGCGCACCCTCGAAGACCACGAGCGCACCCTCAACGAGATCCGCCTGCAGGAAGAGCGCAAGCGCCCGACCATCACCCTGGTGGCGCAGGAGTCGGTGATCGCCCACTTTCTGCCACCCGCGCTGGTCGCCCTGCACACCGAGCTGCCGGAGGTTTCCACCGTGTTTCGCGCCGCCAGCGGCACCAAGCTGCAATCGCAGCTGCTGGCCGGCAGGGCGGACATCGCGCTGGCCTTCGACGCGCCGGAATCCGACGGCATCGAAGTTTTTGCCAGCTGTCACATGCCGGTTGGCGCGGTGGTCGGCACCGGCCATCCGCTGGCCGCGCAGCGGCGCGCCTCGCTGGCCGAGTGCGCGCGCTACCCGGTGGTGCTGCCCGACCCGACCTGGCCGCTGCGCGCGCTGCTGGATCGGGAGGTGGCGCGCTGCCGGCTGGAGCTCAACGTGATCACCTCATCGAACTCGGTGGAGCTGATCAAAAAGATGATCGGCGAGCACAGCGCGATCGGTTTTCAGGCGTTGGTCGGTATCGAGCGCGAGCTGGAGGCCGGCGAGCTGTGCCACGTGCCCTTGTTCAATCCGCAGCCGATGACCCAGTGCTTTAGCCTGATCGTGCGCAAAGATCGCGCCGAACAGCCGGTGGTGCGCCGCGTGCTGGAGCTGATCGGCCAGCGACTGGATGCCTATCGCAGTTGACGAGCCTTGGCGGGCGATGCCTTTTTGGCATCCGTGAGGCGACAATTTGAGCTACCTGCGCGATTCGTGCAGCCCCTACACTCTGGCGCCGCAGAGACTTCAGCAGATCGATAAACACAGCCCGGATCGCATTGCGCGGTTCACCGCGCCGGGCGCCGCCAGAGCCATTGGCGGGGCCGTCGCAACAGCTGTCACAAACCCGGCGGCTGGAAAAAAGCGGCGAGTGCGGCAAGGCAGGAGGAGCAGACATGGGACGATTGACCACCCACGTGCTGGATACCGCCAGCGGCCGGCCCGGTGCCGGCATCGCGGTGCAATTATTCGCCATCGATGGCGAACGTCGCCGCCCGCTGGCCAGCGCCACCACCAACGCCGACGGGCGCACCGACGCAGCGCTGCTGGAGGGCGATGACTTCGCCGCCGGCGAGTACGAACTGCTGTTCACCGTGGCCGATTACTTCCGCGCCAGCGGTGCCGAGCTGGCCGAGCCGGCCTTTCTCGACCGCATCCCGCTGCGCTTCTCCATCGCCGACGCCGGCGCGCACTACCACGTGCCGCTGCTGGTGTCGCCGTGGAGCTACAGCACCTACCGCGGCAGCTGAGCGATGGAGGCTTACATCGTCGATTGGCTGAATCTGCTGGGCCGCTGGTTGCACATGATCACCGGCATCGCCTGGATCGGTGCTTCTTTCTATTTTGTCTGGCTGGATAACCACTTGCAGCCGCCTGCTGATAAAGAGGATGAGGCGCGCGGCGTCGGCGGCGAAGTCTGGTCGGTGCACGGTGGTGGCTTCTACCACGCGCAGAAGTACCTGCTCTCGCCGCCGCAGTTGCCCGAGACCCTGCACTGGTTCAAGTGGGAGGCCTACACCACCTGGCTGTCGGGCATCTTCATGCTGGCGCTGATCTACTGGTACGGCGCCGAGCTGTATCTGATCGACCCGGCGGTGGCCGATCTCTCCAAGCCGGTCGCCATCGCCATCGGCATCGCCGCGCTGGTCGGCGGCTGGCTGATCTACGACCAGCTGTGCAAATCGGCACTGGGCCGCGACGACCGCAAGCTCGGTCTCGCCGTGCTGGCGCTGGTGGTGGTCGCCGCCTTCGTGCTCTGCCAGCTGTTCAGCGGCCGCGGCGCGTTTATCCACTACGGCGCGATGCTCGGCACGATCATGGTGGCCAATGTGTTTTTCGTCATCATTCCCGGCCAGCGGGCGATGGTGGCGGCGGCGCAGCGCGGCGAGACCCCGGACCCGGAGCACGGCCGGCGCGGCAAGCAGCGCTCGGTGCATAACACCTATTTCACTCTGCCGGTGTTGTTGGTGATGATCAGCAACCACTACGCGATGACCTACGGCGGCCAGTGGAACTGGCTGATCCTGATCGGCCTGTCGCTGGTCGGCGCACTGATCCGCGTCTGGTTTGTGGCCCGCCACAAGGGTGCCGCCTCGCCGCTGCCGCTGATCGTCGCGCTGTTGCTGCTCGCCGCTATCGCCGCGGCGATGGCACCGGGCTCACCGGCCGGCGGTGCCGCGCGGGACAGCGGGCAAGGCAGCGCCGCGGCGCCGGTCTCGTTTGCCGAGGTCCGCGAAGTGGTGGCGACGCGCTGCGCCAGCTGCCACGCCTCACAGCCGACGCAGCCGGGCTTCGTCGCGCCGCCCAAGGGCGTGGTTTTTGACAACGCGGCGCAGATCGCCGCACAGGCGGCGCAGATCCATCAACAGACGGTGGCCACCCGGGCGATGCCGATCGGCAATCTGACCGGCATCAGCGACGACGAGCGCGCCCTGCTCGACGCCTGGTTCCGCGCCGGCGCGCCACAGGAGTAAACCGCAGCCATGAGTGATTATCCGCGCGACTATCCCCGCGATCTGATCGGCTACGGCGCCGAACCGCCGCAGGCCGACTGGCCCGACGGCGCGCGCATCGCCGTGCAGTTCGTGATCAATTACGAAGAGGGCGGCGAGCACTGCCCGCTGCACGGCGACGCCCACGCCGAGGCCTTTCTCTCCGAGATCGTCGGCGCGCAGCCGATCTTCGGCGCGCGGCACATGAATATGGAGTCGATCTACGAATACGGCAGCCGCGCCGGTTTCTGGCGGCTGCGGCGGATGTTCGTCGAGCGCGGCATCCCGGTGACGGTGTTCGGCGTGGCGATGGCGCTGGCGCGCAACCCGCAGGCGGTCGAGGCGATGCTCGCCGCCGACTGGGAGATCGCCAGCCACGGCTACCGCTGGATCGACTATCAGCACACCGCGGAGAGCGTCGAGCGCGAGCACCTGCAGCACGCCATCGAGATCCACAGCCGGGTCACCGGCGAGCGGCCGCTGGGCTGGTATCTGGGCCGTTGCAGCCCCAATTCGCACCGGCTGCTGGCCGAGGAGGGCGGCTTCCTCTACAGCGCCGACAGCTACGCCGACGATCTGCCCTACTGGGATGCGCAGCACGCCGCCAATGGCGGCCGACCGCAGCTGATCGTGCCCTACACCCTGGATGCCAACGACATGCGCTTCGCCACCGCCCAGGGCTTCAACAGCGGCGAGCAGTTTTTTCACTACCTCAAAGACAGCTTCGATGTGCTCTACGCCGAGGGCGAAACGGCGCCGAAAATGCTCTCCATCGGCCTGCACTGCCGGCTGGTCGGCCGCCCCGGCCGCGCCGCGGCGCTGGCGCGCTTTCTCGACTACGTGCAATCCCACCAGCGCGTCTGGCTGGCGCGGCGGATCGATATCGCCCGCCACTGGATCGCCCGCCACCCCTTTGCGGAGGGCGCGAGATGAACTTTGCCGAGCCGCCGAGCAGCCTCTCGGCGAGCGAATTTCTCGATCGCTTCGGCGGCATCTACGAGCACTCGCCGTGGGTCGCAGAGGGCGTCGCCGCGCGCGTCGCGGCCGGCCAGCTGGATTCGCTCGATGCGCTGGCCGCGGCGCTGGCCGCGGTGGTCGATGGCGCCAGCCGCGAGCGCCGGCTGGCGCTGATTCGCGCGCATCCGGATCTGGCCGGGCGCGCCGCGGTGCGTGGGGAGTTGACGGTGGAATCCACCGGCGAACAGGCCAGTGCCGGCATCGACCAGTGCAGTGGTGAGGAATTCGAACGCTTTCAGCGTTACAACAGCGCCTACAAGGCAAAGTTCGGCTTCCCGTTTATCATGGCCGTGCGCGGTAGCAATCGGCACGAGATTCTCGCCGCCTTCGAGACCCGGCTGGAGAACGACGCCGAACGCGAGTTCGCCACCGCCATCGAACAGATCCACCGCATCGCCCGGCTGCGCCTGGAGGCACTGGCGCGCGGCGAGCACTGAGGCCGCGCCGCGGCGCTCGACGGAGGCCCGACAATGCCCATCACCCTGCACGGCGAAATGCTGACCCGCGAAGCCTTCGCCCCCTTTGGCGAGGTCATCGAGACCGACGGCGCCGAGCATTTTACGATCAACGCCGGCAGCACCGAGCGCTTTCACGACCTGGCCACGGTGGATGTGCTGGCCGAGGGCGGCTGGCCGCTGATCAACATCTTCCGCGGCCAGCCGGTGGGGGATTTCCCGGTTCGCCTGCGCCTGATGGAGCGCCACCCGCTGGGCAGCCAGGCTTTCGTGCCGCTGTCGCGGCAGCCGTTTCTGGTGGTGGTCGCCGGCGCTCGCGAGCTGCCCGACCCGCAGAATCTGCGCGCTTTCGTCAGCGCGCCGGGGCAGGGCATCAGCTACCACCGCGGCGTCTGGCATCACCCGCTGCTGGCGCTCGGAGAGATCAGCGATTTTCTGGTCATCGACCGCGGCGGCCCGGGGCACAACTGCGATGAGGTCGAACTCGACCCGGCGCAGCCGGTGCACGTGGTCCTCTGAGGTCGGCGGCGAGCGACCCCAGCCAGCGCCGGAGCAAGCCGTGAGCGAACAGCTGCGCGCCTTTCGGGGCAACATTCTGCATTGCCTGCGCGACCCCGGCGAAGGCGGTGCGCGCGATGCCGCCGAGCACTTCGAAGACGGCCTGCTGCTGGTCGCGGACGGCCGCGTCGTCGCCCTCGGCCCGGCCGCCGAGCTGCTGCCGGGGCTGCCGGCATCCGCCGAGCTGATCGACCACCGCGGCCGGCTGCTGGTGCCGGGCTTCATCGATACCCACATCCACTACCCGCAGCTCGATGTCATCGCCAGCTACGGCGAGCAGCTGCTCGAATGGCTGGAGCAGTACACTTTTCCGCAGGAGATGCGCTTCGCCGACGAGCAGCACGCGGCGGCGGTGGCCGAGCTGTTTCTCGACGAGCTGCTGCGCAACGGCACCACCACCGCGCTGGTTTTCGCCACGGTGCACCCGCAATCCGTCGATGCCTTTTTTGAGGCCGCGCGGGCGCGCCGTCTGCGCATGCTCTGCGGCAAGGTGCTGATGGACCGCAACTGCCCCGCGGCGCTGCGCGACACGGCCGCATCCGGCGCCGCCGACAGCCGCGCGCTGATCGAGCGCTGGCACGGCGTGGATCGCCTGCTGTACGCCATCACGCCGCGCTTCGCGCCGACTTCGACGGCGGCGCAACTGGCCGCCGCCGGGCGGCTCGCCGCCGAATATCCGGGCGTCTACCTGCAGACCCATCTGGCGGAAAACCGCGCCGAGTGCGACTGGGTCGCCGAGCTGTTCCCCGACAGCCGCAGCTACCTCGACGTCTACTATCGCCACGGCCTGCTGCGCGAGCGCGCGGTGTTCGCCCACTGCCTGCACCTCGACGACGCCGACCGCCGCTGCATGGCCGGGCAGGGCGCGGCGATGGCCTTCTGCCCGACCTCCAACCTGTTCCTCGGCAGCGGCCTGTTCGATCTGGCCGCGGCGCGCGACGCCGGGCTGCGCGTCGGCCTCGGCAGCGATGTCGGCGGCGGCGACAGCTTCAGCCCGCTGCGCACCGCCAGCGAAGCCTACAAGGTCTGCCAGCTGCGCGGCCGCAAACTGCCGGCGCTGCGCGCCCTCTACCTGGCCACGCTGGGCGGCGCCGAAGCGCTGTATCTGGACGACCGGCTGGGCAATTTCGCGATCGGCAAAGAGGCCGATTTCGTCGTTCTCGACCCCGCCGCCACGCCGCTGCTGGCGCGGCGCACCGGCCTCACCGCGGACATCGAAGAACTACTGTTTGCGCTGCTGATGCTCGGCGACGACCGCGCGGTGCTGGAGACGCGGGTGCTCGGCGAGCTGGCCCACCGGCGCTGACTGGCGACAGGCAGGCCGCTGGCGACAGGCGCCGCCGATTGGGTTAGCGTTGGCGCAAACCACACAGGCGCCGGCGATGGACCCGCAACCCTCCACTCCGATCAAAACCCGCAAGCTGAGCGCGGAAAACACCCGCCAGCTGCTGGCCGACAAGCTCGAAGAGCGCATCGCCGAGCAGCCGGCGCTGATGGATGCGCTGGCGCGGCAACTGCTGACGCTGGAGCTGGCGGTGCCGGGGCTGTACGCCGCGGTGCTCAAGCTGATCAGCAGCGATGGCGGGCAACTCATCGTCGGCACCGCGCTGTATCTGGCCTTCGGCTGCTGGCTGGCGGCCATCGTCTGCACCCTCGTGGCGCTGTTCCCGAAGCGCTATCGCGGCGATGCGAATATCGTTCGTGGCGACGGCAGCCCGGAATACGCCTTCAATCGAGCGGCAAAATACAAATACCGCTGGCTGCTCGCCGCCTGCTGCGCCTTTGTGATTGGGCTGGGTGCAGCGATTTACGACGGCCTCTCCGGCCCGCCCACGGCTGCCGCCAGCGAAAGCCAGCCCGAAACCAACAAAGGAAATGTGAAAAATGGCCAATGACTTCACCCGGCAGGACTTCGATTGCGCGCACTGCGACGAGTATTTCGGCTTCCGGATACCTGACAGCCTGCTGAACAGCGAAAACGCCGAAATCATCGTCACCTGCCCATTCTGCGGCGGGCGCAGCCTCGCCGATCTCAAACCCTGGGCGGACAAATCCATCGAGCCGCTGATGGGTGACGGCGCACCGCCGGCGCCGGAAGCGATCCGCAGTCGCTACCACTTCCCCGAGCGCATCCCGACCACAGCCGTCGAATCCTCGGACGACGACAGCGACGACCAGTAACAGCAGCAGGGAAGCCCGATGCGCAACGTACACCCCCGGCCTTTCGTGATCCGCCCGGCCGCCGATCTGCTCGAACGCCAGCCGGATCTGCGCCGCGCCAGCGCCGATCTGGCCCGCCACTACACCGGCGGCACCTTCGCCAGCGACGAATTTCTGCAAGCCATCGGCGCGCGGCTGTGGCAGCTGCTCGGCGTCGACGCTGAATTCGACGCCGCCTGCCAAAGCAGCGGCGCGCAGATCACCGCGCTGCAGATCGAATCGGCCGATGCGGCGATCCAGCAACTGCCCTGGGAGCTGCTGTATCACCCGCAGCGCGGTTTTCTCGGCCGCGAGCCGGGCTTCACCCTCAGCCGCAGTCTGGGCGAGGCATCGAACGCGCCGGGCGCCCCGCCGCTGGAAAGCGGCCCGCTGCGGGTGCTGCTGTTCACCTCGCTGCCGGATGACCTGCACCCGGAGCGCGGCCGGCTGAACACCGAAGAGGAACAGGCGCAGGTGCAGGAGGCGCTGATGCCGTGGATCAGCAGCGGCCAGATTGTGCTGGAGATGCCCGACGACGGCCGCTTCGAAACATTGCGCGAGCAGATCCACGGCTTCCGCCCGCAGCTGCTGTTTCTCAGTGGCCACGGCACTTTCGCGCAGACGCCGGGACAGGCCGGCGCCGGCCAGTTCGTTTTCGAAGACGAATGGGGCCGCAGCGAGCTGCATGCGGACGCGGAAATCGCCGCGCTGATCCCCGGCAGCAGCCTGCGCTGCGTGGTGTTGTCCGCCTGCGAATCGGGCAAATCGGCCTCCGACGCGCTCAACGCCGGGCTGGCGCGCAGCCTGTCCGCGGCCGGCGTGGCGCAGGTGATCGGCATGCGCGAATCGATACTCGACCGCGCCGGCACGCTGTTCGCGCGGGCCTTTTTCGACGCCATCGGCCAGCGCGAACGGGTCGATGTGGCGCTGCAACTGGGCCGCGCGGCGATCGTCACGCCGCTCGGTGCTGGACCACTGGGTGCCGGCCCACTGCGCGACAGCGACAGTGACAGCGAAGCCAACGACGCCACCGCCGCGCTGAGCCTCGGCCAGTGGTGCCTGCCCTCGCTGATCGCCGCCGACCCGGGCGCGGCGCTGATCGACTGGGCATTCGAGCCGCAGCCGCCGCAGGCGGAGCAACTGCGCGAGCAGATCGACGGCATCAGCCTGCCGCCGCGCTTTATCGGCCGGCGCAGCGAGCAGCGCCAGTTCGCCCGCGCGCTGCACAGCGGCGAACTGCGCCAGTTGCTGATCAGCGGCGCCGGCGGCCAGGGCAAGACCGCGCTGGCCGGGCGGCTGGCGCAGCGCGCGCGGGCGCAGGGTTTTCGGGTGATCGGCTGGTCGGCGCGGCCGCAGGCCGAGGGCGGCACGGACTGGCAGACCTTTTTGCTGGAGCAGTCGCTGGCGCTGCCGGAAGCGCTGTCAACGAAATTCGACAAAATTCTCGCCGCCGATCTGCCCAACGAAAGCGCGCGGGCGGCGCTGCTGATCAAGCTGCTGCTGCAAACCGACGAGCGACCGCTGCTGCTGTTTTTCGACAACCTCGAATCCCTCCAGCAGAGCGACGACCGCGCGCTCGACAACCCCGCCGTGCAGGGCTGGATCGACGCCGCGCTGGCGCTGGATTCACCGAATTTGCGCCTGCTGCTGACCAGCCGCTTCGAGCTGCCGGACTGGCCGGACTCGCCGCAGTCGGGCCACAGCCGCCACTGGCCGCTGGAAAAAATGCACTACGGCGACTACCTGCAACTGGCGCGCCGCCAGCCCGGCCTGCGCACTTTGGGGGAGGATCGCGACAGCGAACGCGCGCGGCTGCGCCGGGTGTACCACACGCTGCACGGCAACTGCCGCGGGCTGGAGGTGTTCGCCGCCGCCATCGGCAAAATGAACAGCCGCGAGGAAGCGGACTTTCTCGCCAGACTCGCCGAGGCCGAACAGGCCACCCAGCTGGATATGGCGCTGGCCGAAGTGGTCGCGCGGCAGAGCGAGCCGGCGCGGCAACTGCTGCAGCGCCTGCCGGCCTTCGACAGCCCGGTGCCGCGCGAAGGGGTGATCGCGCTGGCGCGGGTCGAACCGCCACTGGCTGCGCCGCCATCGGCAGGGGCAGATGCACTGCTGGCGCAGCTCTGCGCCGTGTCGCTGGTGGAGCGCCGCTGGGCGGCGGATATCGGTTGCGCCGAATACCAGTGCTCGCCGCTGCTGGCCAGCTGGCTGCGCCAGCAGCAACTACCCCCGCCCACCCGCCGCCAATTGTGCGCCGCCGCTGAGTACCAGCACTACCTGCGCGAACACGAGCGGCGCACCCTGGAGCAGGCGATCACCGCGCAGCGCGCCTGGCAGCGCGCCGGTGAGCAGCGGCGCGCCGACCGCGCCGTTTTACGCTGGATCGTCGGGCCGATGAACCGCGCCGGCCTGTTCCAGACCCTGCTCGACGACTGGCTGGTCGAACCCTGCCGGTCGGAGGATGTGGTGATCCGCGGATGGGCCTTGAACGAGTCGGGCCTGCAGCACAAGGCTCTCGGCAACTACGACAGCGCCCTCGACTTGCTCCAGCAATCGCTGGCGATTCAACAGCAGAT
>CBFCYW010000056.1:0-22832 GCA_965602395.1 uncultured Chromatiales bacterium | reverse complement strand
CCGGGATGCGGCCGGGATGCGGCCGGGATGCGGCCGGGATGCGGCCGGGATGCGGTGAGTTTGCCACCGCAGTCGCGCCTCAGGCGCTGTCGCCGTCGCCGCTGCGGCCGCCGGCTTGGTGGCGATCCCTGCTGCGTTCGGCGTGGCATTGCAGCAGTGCCGCCATCTGTTCGAGCAGGGCGTCGCACAGCTGCGGCAGCCGCGGGTTCCACGAGCCTTTCTTCTGCAGCGCGGCGCGCGCCGCGGCGGTGAGCGCTGCGGCGGCCTCGCGCAGCTGCGCCGCATCGCAATAGCGGGCATTGCCGTCGAGCGCGTGGCCCAGCTCGGCCAGCGCGCTGGCGTCGCGTGCCTGCAGCGCTTTGAGCAGTTGCTCCGACTGATAGGGCAGGTCGTGCAGTAGCAGCTCCAGCAACTGCTCGCCGAGATCCGCGGGCGGCGCGGCAGCGCTGGACGCGCCAGCCCGCGGCGTCGCCGCTGGGCACCAGCGCTGCAGCAGCTGCTCCAGCGCGGCCAGGGAGATCGGCTTGACCAGCAGGTCGTCGATGCCCGCGGCGCGCGCCTGCTGGCGGCGCTTCGGGTGGCTGTCGGCGGTCACCGCGACGATCGGCGGGTCGCCGGCGGATTGGCCACCGGGCCCGCCGGCGCCTGCTGCGCTGCCCGCGGCCGTGCCCTGTGCGCGAATCTGCCGGGCGACCGCAAAGCCATCGAGGCCGGGCATGTGCAGATCGAGCAGGATCAGGTCAAAGCGCGTCGTTCGGCAGCGCTCCAGGGCGATCTGCCCGGTGGATGCGCAGACCGCCTCGGCGCCCAGCAGAGCGAGAAATTCCTGCAGCAGCTGGCGGTTGACCGGCTGATCGTCGACCACCAGCACGCGCGCTGCATCTGCTGCGGCGCTGGCCGGCGGCGCTGAGGCGGCGCGTGTCGCTGGTTCGGATGCGGCGTCCCCGGCGCTCCGGCCGAGGGCGGTGTCCAGCGCGCGGCGCAGTGCCGCCGGGCTGAGGTTGCGCGACAGCACGGCATCGTAGCCGAGCCGCTCGCAGTGCTCGGTGAGTAGCTTGTCGGCCACGGCGATCATCGCCAGCACGCGCTGCTCCGGCCGCTGGCGGTAGTGTCCGGCGGGCGGGATGTCGAGCTCTGCGAGGCGGGTCTCGGACAGATTGACCAGACAGGTCGGCACTTGCCGCGCGGCGCCGTCGCGGCCGCTGTCACGCTCGTCGCCGCCAGCGCCCGCGGTGGTGTCCGGCGCCGCCTGGCGCGATGAGGCTGGCAGCGGCGGGTAGCCGATGGCGCTGAGGCTTGCGGCGAGCGCGTCGCGCAGAGGCGGGTAGCCGTCCACCAGCAGCAGATTGGCGACGACCTCGGGCGCCGTGGCTGGCCGGGGCGCTGCCGCCAGCGGCGCGGCACTGCGCTCGAAGCTGACCTCCAGGCCAAAGGTCGAGCCCTGCCCGGCTCGGCTGTGCGCGATGATTTCGCCGTCCATCAGCTCGACGATCTCGCTGAAGATGTGCAGCCCCAGCCCGGTGCCGCCGTACTCCCGGCTGGTCGACATATCCGCCTGCGAAAAGGCGGTGAACAGCTTTTGCAGATCGCCCTCTCCGATGCCGATGCCGGTGTCGCTGACGCAAAAGCGCAGCCGCAGCCGCTGCTCGTCCTCGGCCAGACAGTCGGCGCTCAGCGCGACGTGCCCGCTGTGGGTGAATTTGATCGCGTTGCTGATCAGATTGGTCAGCGCCTGCTGCAGGCGCAGTGGGTCGCAGCGCACGCTGGCGCAGCGCGCCGGCAGCGCGCCGACGAAGAATTCGATGCCGCGCCGATGTGCCTGGCTGGCGAAGTCTTCGCGCAGTTTGTCGAGCAGCTGGTTGAGATCGATGTCCTGCACCGCCCAGGGCATGTTGCCGGACTCCAGCCGGGAGAAGTCGAGCAGGTCGTTAAGCAGCTCCATCAGACTGCTTGCCGAACGTCGCAGGGTCTCCAGCTGGTGGCGCTGGTGGGGTTCGTCGAGCTGGCGTTCGAGCAGCTCGGCGTAGCCGAGCACGGCATTCAGCGGGGTGCGGATCTCGTGGCTGACGTTGGCCACAAAGCGCGATTTGAAGGCGCTGGCCTGTTCCGCGACGCGGCGCTGTTCCTCCGCTTCGATGGTTTTGTTGTGCAGTTCGATGATGGTCTGCTGCAGATCCTCGGTGGCTTCGAGAACCTTCTGCTGCAGGCGGTGCTGCTCGGACTGGATGTGCCCCGCCATGCGGTTGACGCCATCGCGCAGCACGCGCAGCTCGCCGTGCGCTTCGGTGTCGCTGCGGCGGTGGAATTCATCGCGGCTGAGCGCGTTGACGGTTTCGCTCAGATCCAGCAGCGGGCGCGTCAGGGCGCGTCCGAGGCGCAGCGCGAACAGCGCGGTGGCGGCGAACAGCAGCAGGCCGGTGAGCAGCGCGCGCCTGACGATGGCTAGCTGCTCACGGGTCGCATCGAGCAGGCTGACCTCGATTTCGAGGGCGCCGATGGGCGCTGGCTCGGTGCCGGCAGCGTCGTTCAGCAGGTCCGCGGTGAGGCCGAAGCCGACCTGCAGCGGCAGGCTGCCGATCGGTACCCGCAGCGGCACCCGTAGCGGTTGGCTGGAGAGCAGGTCGTGCATCAGCCGCTCAAAGTAGTTCGCGGGCGGCGCGCTGTCGGGGCGTTGCCGCGCGGCGATCTGACTGCCGTCGGCGCGCAGCAGGCGCACGGTGACCACCTCCGGGGTGGCGAAAGCGGAGGCGAGCAATGGCTCCAGCTGGGCCTCGTCCTCCGCGGCCACCGCCAGCTCACCCGCGAGCGCCAGGCTTTCGGCCACCGCGGTGGCGCGCTGCAGCAGCGACTGCTCGACGTCGGGGATGCGCGAGAACACGTAGCCGACACCGACCACCAAAATGGCGAAGGCCGCCGGAAGCAGGCCGATCAGCAGCGTGTGCAGGCGGATGTAGGAGATGCTCACGGCAGCTCCTCTGCGGCGTACAGCCGGTCGTGATAGTCAGCCGCGTCGATCGGCAGCGCCAGCGCGCGGGCGATGCCCGGATTGATGGCGATGGCGTAGTGCCGCGGATGACCGGGCTGCGGCAGGGGCGTGCCGTCGAGCCAGCTTTCGAGCAGCCCGGCGGCCTCGCTGCCGAGTGCTGCCGGGCGCGTGTGCAGGCTCATCAGCGCACCGGCTTTAACAAAGGGTTTCGCATAGCCGATCATTGGTTTGCGCGCGCGGTAGGCGGTGAGTAGCAGGCTGCGCAGACTGCGCCGGTTATAGACCCGCTTGTCGGGGATTGCCAGCAGCGCATCGCTGTCGCGCAGTGCGCGGCGCAGGCTGAAGAGCAGATTGTCGTCGGCGGCCAGTGGGTGGGCGATCAGCTCGATACCGGGTGTGGTCGCGTCGAGCAGCGGCGGCGGCTTCGCGGCGTCGTAGAGCAGGCTGAAGCGGCGCAGCTGCGGAAACAGATGCCGGGCGACGCGCAGCTGTCGCAGCGCTGGCTGATCGATGTACAGGGCGCTGCGCACCGCGCGCGCCGGCGTTGCGATAATGTCGTTGAAATTGGCCCGCGGCAGCAGCAGGCAGAGCAGCGGGGTGTCCGGCAGTTCGCGGTGCAGGCGGGTGCAGGCGTCGCTGCCAATGGCGGTGGCGATGTCGCCGTCCACTTCGCCGCGCCGGGCTGCGGTCGTCTCACCTGCGTTCCACTCGGCGCCGAGGTCGCGGATTTGCCAGCGCGCGGACAGGTCGCCGAGCAGCGCTTCGCGGGTCTGCCGGTAGGCGCTGGCATCGCCGCTTTGCGCCAGCAACAGCTCGGCGGTGGCGCCGGCTGGCGCGACCAGCAGCGCCAGCAGCGCCAGCAAGCCCGGCAGTGCGATCGGCGCAGCGCGCCGCGCTGGCTGCCGCCGGCTCTGCCGTGATTGCTGTGCTGTGTGCATGCCTTCGATGTCCCGGACGCGAGCTAGTACAGGTCCATGCCCAGGCGCAGATAGAGCGAGGGGTAGCGGACGTTTTCGCTGAAGTATTCGCTGCTTTTCTCGATCAGGTTTTCCAGTTGTAGCGAGAAGTGCGCATCGGCGCCGCGCCAGCGAAAGCGGTGTGCGTAGCGCAGATCGAAACGCCTGGTAGAGATCAGATCGAAGCGCTCGCTGGCATCCATCCAGGCCATGTCGCTGACGTAGTAGAACTCGGCGCTGAGGGTGTCGGCGGGCGTCGGATGGTGGGTCAGCAGTAGCGACAGGCTCTGCCTGGGCAGGCTGGTGGCGTCGCGTTCGACATCCCACAAATTGGCGTAGGCATAGCCCAGGCGCAGCCGGGTGTGCGCCCCGGCGGGCAGGCTGGCCTCGATCTCGGCGCCGGAGATCATCATCCCGGAACGGTTGGTGTAGGTGCTGCTGGTATCGTTGAAATCGTCCTCGGCGAGCACTTCGCCAATGGTGGTGTCGATCAGATCGTCGATCTTTTCGTGGAACAGTTTCAGATCGAAATAGGCACGCGATGCGGGCGGGGTGAAGCGGTAGCCCAGCTCCCAGGCCTCGATGGTCTCCGGGCGCAGACCGCCGCTGGCGACGATCTCGAACAGGCTCAGTTGCGGGTCGCCGTCGAAGGTGGGCAGTGCGGCGGGCAGATCGATATCGACCCGCATGTTGGCGTGGCGCTCGAACAGCACCGGCGTGCGCGTGGCCCGCGAGTAACCCAGTCGCCACACGCTGCGCGGGCTGTGGCGGTAGAGCAGGGCGAGGCGTGGCGAGATATCGCTGCCGGTGATGTCGTTGTCCTCGTACATGGCGCCGGCGTTGAGCAGCAGGTTCTCGGCGAGCTGCCATTCGGCGTGGCCGAACAGCCGATAGACGTGGTTGCTCTGCGGCGAGCGAGCGACCATGTAGCCGGGCGCATCGACCTGATCGCGACGCAGGCTGCCGCCGTAGACCAGGCGCAGCGAATCGCCGAGTCGCTGGCGGCGCTGGATTTCCACCTCGCTGCGCCGCGACACGGTGTTGCCGTCGAAGCTGAAGCTGGCGGCGCGCTCGTTTGCCGGCAGCGCCAGCAGGTCGGGCAGGGTCTGCAGGTAGTGGACGATCTCCGCCAGCCAGGCGGCGACGTCGGCCTCGGTGTTCAGTGCCACCGCCTGCTGCACCAGCGTGTTCATCGCCGCGAGATCGCCATCGGCCAGCGCCTGGTCGGCGCGCAGTATCAGATCGTGCACCGCCGGGTCTGCGGAGACGCTGCGCGCGCGATCCAGAGTGAAATCGAGCAGCATCCCCAGCAGACCCAGCGAATCGACCTGGGCGCCGAAGCCGTCGTGCCACTCGGCGACGTTGTGGTAGAGCTGTACCGAGAGGTTGTCGTCGACGCCGCGGTTGCGCTCCCAGCGCAGCTGGGCGAAGTAGTTGCGCACGCCGCGGTCGCGCAGCGGGTCGAGCGGGTCGCCGCGTTCGCCGACGGCGTAGTCGCCGTCGCTGAGGCCGAACTGCGCGCTGAGCGCGTCGCTGGCGGAGAGGCTGTAATCGAGCCGCCCGCTGAGCAGGCCGAGACTGGCGCGGTCGTCGCGATCGCGGTAGCCGTCGCTGTCGCGGCCCTCGACGGTGAGACGCATGTCCAGCTGTTCGGCGTGGTAGCTGCCGCGCAGGGTGATGCGGTCTTCGTCCTCGCCGCCGCGCTCGGCGCTGACGTGCAATCCGGCGTCTTCGGCGGCGTGGCGGGTGGTGATGTTGATCACCGCGCTGAAGGCGTTGGGGCCGTAGACCGCGGCGTTGGGGCCGCGCACGATCTCGATGCGCTGGATGTCGGTGAGGCTCAGCGGCAGGCTGCCCCAGGGCACGCCGCCGTACAGCGGGATGTACACCGAGCGGCCATCGATGAGCACCTGCAGGCGGCGCTGGAATTCGTCGCCGAAGCCGTGGTAAGTGGCCACCGGCGCGCCGGCGCGTGGCTCGCCCACCTGGAAACCGGGCACCAGACGAAACAGATCGGTGAGGCTGCGCGCGCCGGAGGCGTCGATCAATTCGCGGTCGATGACCGTGATCGAGGCCGGCGAATCGCTGATCGGCTGCGACAGGCGGGTGGCCGAGAGCACTAATGGCAGCTCGTCGAGGTAGTCGTCCAGTTCGTTGAGGGCGGGGACTTCGCTGGCGCGGGCGGGGTTACCGCTGACGGGGGCGATGACGAGGGCGGCGGCGAGTAGCACCGCGACGTGCGGCAAGTGGCGAGACATGACCATTTTCCGTCGCGTAAAGGGCTGGCATCTTAGTCAGCGCAGGGGAACTCCGCTATAGTTGCCCGTCTCGAATTCACCCCGATCCCCGCGCTGGGCGGCGCCCTTGAGGCGGCGCTTCAAGCGCCTGGCAGTGACCTTTTCAGGAGGCAGTGTGGCCTATCCAACTCTCGACCGTGCCGTGGGCAATACCCCGATGGTGCGCCTGCAGCGGCTGCTGCCGTCGCGCGGCAACAATACCCTGCTGGCCAAGCTGGAGGGTAACAACCCCGCCGGCTCGGTGAAGGATCGACCCGCGCTGTCGATGATCAGCCATGCCGAGGCGCGCGGCGAAATCAGCCCCGGCGACGTGCTTATCGAGGCCACTTCGGGCAATACCGGTATCGCGCTGGCGATGGTCGCGGCGACCCGCGGCTACCGCATGCGCCTGATCATGCCTGAGAACCTGAGCGTCGAGCGCCGCGCGCTGATGAAGGCCTTCGGCGCCGAAGTGATTCTGGTCAGCAAGGAGCAGGGCATGGAGTATGCCCGCGACCTGGCGCTGCAGATGCAGGCCGACGGCGAGGGCCGCGTGCTGGATCAGTTCGCCAATCCGGACAATCCGCGCGCCCACTATGAGAGCACCGGCCCGGAGATCTGGCGCGACACCGGCGGCGCGATTACCCACTTTGTGTCATCGATGGGTACCACCGGCACCATCATGGGCACTTCGCGCTATCTGAAGGAGCAGCGCGAGGGCGTCTGCATCGTCGGCGTGCGGCCCACCGATGGCTCCAGCATTCCCGGCATCCGGCGCTGGCCGGAGGCCTATCTGCCGAGCATCTTCGAGGCTTCCCGGGTCGACCAGACCATCGATGTCAGCCAGGCACAGGCCGAGGAGATGACGCGCCGATTGGCGGCGGAGGAGGGGCTGTTCTGCGGCGTGTCTTCGGGCGGCGCGGTGGCCGCGGCGCTGGAGCTGTGCGAGACGGTCGAGGACGCGACCATCGTCACCATCATTTGCGATCGCGGTGATCGCTATCTGTCGACTGGCGTATTTCCGGCCTGAGCGGCGGCCGCAAGCGGCGATCACAAGCGGCGATCGGCGAAGCGGTCAGTGGCAGAGATGAGGCGTGTTTTCGGCCGTCCCTGGCGGTGTTTTTGGCCGGCTTTGCGGCGCTCAGTGCATGGCCTGGGCGTGGCGTGATCGGTCAGTTGAGCTGGAACTCCAGCTCGATACCGGCCACGGTGAGGCGGTCGCCATTGCTCAGTTGGCGCGGTTCGGCGGCGAGCACCTCGTCGTTGACGGTGGCCGGCGGCGCGTCCTCTTCGCTTTCGATGTGCACGATGTAGTAGCTGTCCGCCTTGCGCGTGATGCCCGCGACCTGAATGCCGGGCCGGCCGACGGTGGTCAGCGGCTTGGTGATATCGAGAATCTGCCCGGCGCGCACGCCGGTTTTCACCGCGATGCGGCCCGGCTGTGCCGGCTGCTCGGGCTGGCTGCTGGGGGCGCTCTCGTAGCGATGCTCGGCGGCGGTGGCCTCGTTCATGTGCTGTGAGGCCTGATCGTTGAGGTACACCAGCTTGTTTTTGCCGATGGTGACCTCGTCGCCATTGCGCAGCACCTGCTTTTTCACCAGCACGCCATTGACGTAGGTGCCGTTGGTGCTGTTGAGATCCTCAATGAAGGAGTCATTGAGTATGGTGATGATCTTGGCGTGGCGGCCACTGACGGCGAGATTTTCGATCTGCACGTCGTTGTTTGCCCGCCGACCGATGGTTATCTGCTCCTGGTCGAGTTCGAATTCCCGCGTTTCTTCATCGCTCAGAGAGATGATCAGCTTGGCCATGATTATTCTGTTGCTGGTGGATTCGATGCCAATCTAGCAGTGTGTCGCATACGAAATTTTGCACGGAGTTGGGTTTTTGACGCGGCCCGCCCGGGCTGTCTCCAGATTGTGATCGCGTGCTCAACCAGTGGTCGCGAAGCAGCGCTGCGACGGCTGTAGCCAGGCTCAGCGGGTGAGGTCGAAATCGGAGACCTCGCCGAGGCCATGGCGCAGGGTGTAGACCTCGCTGAAGCCGCGCTCGGTGAGCAGGAACGCAGCGGCCGAACTGCGCCGACCGGTGTCGCAATAGACGATGTATTCGCGCTCGCGATCGAGTTGGCTGAGCTTCAGGCGCAGCGAGATGAGCGGCATGTTGAGGCTGTTGCGCAGATGGCCGGCGGCGTACTCATCGGGCAGGCGCACGTCGATCCAGCGGGCGCCGGCGGCGCTGCGTATCTGCGCCTGCTCGTAGTTGATCCAGTCGATCAGCGGCTCGTTGAGCAGCGACATGAAATCCTCTTTGGAGAGCCGCTTCATGCAGCCGTCGCTGAGCATGCGCACCGAGGCATTGCGCTCGGTGTTGGAGATCAGCGCCTCCTCGCCAAAGCAGTCGCCGGGACCGAGCTCCGCCAGCTGCACGCCGTGCGGATTGCTGGCCGAGCTGCGCACCACCTTGCAGCGCCCCTCGGTGATGGCGTAGAAATAATCGCCACTCTCGCCCTGGTGCACGATCACCTCGCCGGCGCGATAGCGCACCGCTTCCATGCGCAGAAACATGGCCTGGATATTGGCCGGCGGGATGCGATGGAAGGCCTTGGTCTGCAGCATCCGCGTCATCCAGTCGCCATGCTCGGGCAGCACCTCGGGCTGGTCGATATCCAGCGGCGCCACCTCATCGACCTGATAGCTGCCCGACTGATCCCAGGTCAGCATGATGTCGAGCAGGTCTTTGTTGACCGACAGATAGACCACCTTGCCACTGCGCGCGGTGACCGTCGCCGGGCGCGGATCGCCGGCCGCCAGCGCAGTGCGCGAAGCCTCGCCGCCACTGTGCACGATGCGCGTCGGCTGGCCGTCGCTGTGGATTTCCACCTCGCCCTGGAGCAGGTACAGCTGGCGGTCGCCGCGTTCGCCGGCGCGACATAGCGAATCGCCACGCTCGACCGTATGCGTGGTCGAGCTGCTCGCCAGCTCATTGAGATTTTCGCGGGTCAGGGCGCCGAACGGGATCAGCGCAGCCAGTGTCTTGCTGTCGATGGGTTTGCCCATATCGTGCTGTGCTCTACCGGTTGTGGTTCCTCTGCCGGCTCCTCGTGGGGCCAGTCGACTTCAGCCGGACTGCTGGCGAACGTCGAGGTGTAAGTTCAGCTGCTGGCCGGGCTGCAGGTAGCGGCTGTTGCGAATCTCTTTGTTCCAGCGCTTGAGATCCGCGACGCGAATGCGAAAGCGCTGCGCGATGCGCGACAGCGAATCTCCGCGGCGTACCGTGTAGCGCACCCGTTGCGTGGCCAGGGCACGTTGGGTCTGCGCCTGATCGGTGGTGTCCGCAGCGGCGCTGTCGGTGCCGCTCGCAGCAACCCAGATGACCAGCTTCTTGCCCGGCCGCAGGGCATCGCCCGGCGCCATACCATTCCAAGTGGCAATCTTGCGAACACTCGCCCCGTAGGAGCGGGACAGATCCCACAAAGTGTCGCCCGGTAATATTTTGTGCTCTACACGCCGGCTGCCGTTGGGTTTTTTGCCGCCGCCCGACGAGCGCATCGCCTGCCGGCGATTGCTCGCCGAAAGACTGTAATCGGCCAGTTTGCGGCTGGCGCCGGGGACCAGCAGGTGACGCCCGGCGCGGATTTTGCTTCCGCGCAGTGAGTTGGCCTCGCGCAGTGCCGAGACCGCGATGCCATAGCGCGCGGCGATGTGGCTGAGCGTCTCGCCGCTGCGGATGCGATGGCGCTTCCAGACGATGCGCTGATCCACCGGCAGTTTGGCCAGTGCCTCGCGCAGAACCTGTGCCTCGGCGGGAGGCAGCAGCAGGCGGTGCGGCCCATCCGGCGCCGTGGCCCAGCGGTTGAACCCCGGATTGAGTCGATAGATCTGTTCGATATCCAGCCCCGAGAGCTCCGCGGCGATAGCCAGATCCAGCTGGCCGCCGATGTCCACCTCGGCCAGCGCCGGCTGGTCGGCGATGTGCGCCAACTGGATGCCGAAATCATCCGGCCGGCTGATCAGCGCCTTGATGGCCAGCAGGCGCGGCACGTACTTCATCGTTTCGCGGGGCAGGTCGAGGCTCCAGTAGTCGGTCGGCTTGCCGGCGGCGCGATTGCGGCGAATGGCGCGGTTGACGCTGCCGGGACCAGCGTTGTACGCCGCCAGCGCCAGCAGCCAATCGCCCTGATATTCCTCGCTGAGATGCTTGAAAAAGGCCACTGCCGCGCGCGTCGATGCGTACACATCGCGGCGCCCGTCGTACCACCAGTTCTGTTCGAGGCCGTACATCCGGCCGGTCGCCGGGATGAACTGCCACAGGCCCGCGGCGCGGCCGTGGGAATAGGCAAACGGGCGGTAGGCACTCTCCACGATCGGCAGCAGCGCCAGTTCCAGCGGCAGCCGGTTGCGCTCCAGCTCCTCGACCACCAGATGCAGATAGGGCGCGGCGCGGCGCGAGACGCGGGGCAGATGCTTGTTGTACCGGGCATACATCTGCAGCTGGCGTTCGATGCGCGAATTGTGCTGGGCGGGGATCGCGAAGCCGGCGCGCACCCGATGCCAGAGATCGCCATCGGTGAGCTGCGCGAAGTCGGCCTGCTGCGCGGCAGCGCGTGCCAGCGGTGGGCCGCGGCGCTGTGCTGCGGCGAGCGGTGCCGGTGTCTGCGGCGCCAGCGCCACCGGGCTGGCGATGCGTTGGCTGGCGGCCGGCACGTCTGCCGCAGCGCTTGTCTGGTCGCGCTGCGGCAGGCCGCTGCAGGCGCTGAGCAACAGCGCGGTGGCCAGCCAGCCGGCAAGCGCGTGAGGGGTTTTGTGCGCGGTGCATTGCGCGTCTCGGGCGGTCGTGGATCGTCCGGTCATCGCAGCAGTCCTGAAGTGTCTTCGGTGTGGTGGAGATGAGTGGTCGGTACGTTTTTTCTTGGTTCTGATCACGTGCTGTACGCCCGGCTGCGGCGCAGCTAGCATGTGATTCCGGGGCCGACCGTGGCCGAACGCCTTAGTTATATGTGTTATACGGGGCGGTGATTACTCCATTTCCGGTAATGCTGTGGTGAAACTGATTTCCCGTTCTGTGCCCGATTGGGCATCCGCGCAGCCGCAAATGCGCGAATGGTACGCATCTTTGCTGGGCCAGTCTATGTTAAGCGCGGTGGATGAGCAGCTCGCCGAGATCCTGCCGCGGCTGTTCGGCTACCAGGCGGTGCAGCTGGGACAGATCGCCCCGCAGGTGGATCTGCTGCGCAACGCCGGCATGCTGCGCCGGGTGGTCGTCGACCCCTACACCGGCGCTGCCGACCCGCTCGGCGACCGCGGCGACAGCGTGCACATCGGCGCCGCCGCCGAGGAGCTGCCCATCGCCAGCGGCTGCGTCAACCTGCTGCTGATGCCGCACACGCTGGAATTCTGCGCCGATCCGCACCAGGCGCTGCGCGAGGCGGATCGGGTGCTCGCCGCCGATGGCCACCTGCTGATTCTCGGTTTCAACCCGCACAGTGCCTGGGGGCTGAAACACGCCGCCCTCGCCTGGCGCGACTACGCGCCGTGGAACGGCCGCCTGTACAGCGCGGCGCGCATCGGCGATTGGCTGTCGCTGCTGAATTTCCGTATCCTGCGCCGCCAGCGCTTCTACATGCGCCTGCCGATTGCCAACCGTCGCCTGATCGAGTCAACCCGTTTCATGGAAAAGAGCAAACCCGTGCTCGGCCTGGTCGGCGGTGCGCAGCTGATTCTCGCGCGCAAGCAGACCATCCCGCTGACCGCCGCGCGCAGCCGCTGGCGGCCGCGCCGCGCCAGCGTGATCGCCGGCAATTTCGCCCACCGCCAGCGCCGCCAGCGCGATGACTGAAGCGCGCGTCGAGGCTTTCACCGACGGCGCCTGCCGCGGCAATCCCGGCCCCGGCGGCTGGGGTGCGCTGCTGCGCTACGGCGAGCGCGAGCTGGAGCTGTGCGGCGGCGAGGCCAACACCACCAACAATCGCATGGAGCTGCTCGCCGCGATCCGCGCGCTGGAGGCACTCAAGCGGCCCTGCGCGGTGCGCCTGACCACCGACTCGCAATACGTGATGAAAGGCATCACCGAGTGGCTGCCGGGCTGGAAGGCGCGCGACTGGAAAACCGCCGCGAAGCAGCCGGTGAAGAACGCCGATCTGTGGCGCGAGCTGGACCGCCAGGTGGCGCGCCACGAGGTGCAGTGGGCCTGGGTGCGCGGCCACAGCGGTCACGCCGAAAACGAGCGCGCCGATCAGCTGGCCAATCGCGGTATCGATCAGCTGGGCGACAGCGGGAGTGCCTGAGGTCATGCGCCAGATCGTGCTCGACACCGAGACCACCGGGCTGGTGCCCGCCGAGGGTCATCGGATCATCGAGATCGGCTGTGTCGAGCTGATCGAGCGGCGGCCGACGCGGCGCCACTTCCACCAGTATCTGCAGCCGGACCGGGAGATCGACGCCGGGGCCATCGAGGTGCACGGCATCAGCAACGAGTTCCTCGCCGACAAGCCGCGCTTTGCCGATGTCGCCGGCGATTTTCTCGATTTCATCCGCGGCGCCGAACTGGTGATCCACAACGCACCCTTCGACGTCGGCTTCATCGACCACGAGCTGGGCCTGCTGGGGCCGCAGTGGGGGCGTGTCGATGAGCATTGCACGGTGCTCGACACCCTGCTGATGGCGCGGCGCATGTACCCCGGCCAGCGCAATAGCCTGGATGCGCTGTGCAAGCGACTCGAGGTCGACAGCAGCCGCCGCACGTTGCACGGCGCACTGCTCGACGCGGAGATTCTCGCCGACGTCTACCTGCTGATGACCGGCGGCCAGACCGCGCTGTCGCTGGATGCGGGCGCGCCCGGGGCGGATGCCGCCGGCGGCGCTGATGATATCCCCGGCGAGTTGCGCGGCGCTGCCGGGCTCAGCGGGCCGGGCATCGTGATCCGCGCCGACGCCGATGAGTGCGCCGCCCACGAGGCCTGGCTGCAGCGGCTGGCCGACGGCGGCAAGTGCCTCTGGCGGCAATAGCGGCGGGTTGGCAGCGATCCGCCGCGGCGGGCGCTTCGCTGGCGCTGGGGCGAGCGGTTCGCCTCAGCCGTGGCGCAGCACGCGCTGCTTCTCGCGCGCCCAGTCGCGGGCCTTTTCGGTGGCCCGTTTGTCGTATTCCTTTTTGCCCTTGGCGAGGGCGATCTCGCACTTCACGCGGCTCTTTTTCCAGTACAGCGCCAGCGGCACCAGCGCGTAGCCGCGGCGCTCCACGGCGCCGATCAGCTTGCTCAGTTCGCTGCGGTGCAGCAGCAGCTTGCGGTTGCGCAACGGGTCCGGGTTGATGTGCGTCGAGGCCGACAGCAGCGGGGTGATGTGGCAGCCGAACAGGTAGGCTTCGCCGTCGCGCAGCAGCACGTAGCTGTCGGACAGTTGCACGCGCCCGGCGCGCAGGCTTTTCACCTCCCAGCCCTGCAGCGAGAGGCCAGCCTCGAAGCGATCCTCGATGGCGTATTCGTGGCGCGCTTTTTTGTTGAGGGCGATAGTGCTGGACGGCGTTTTGCCGGCTTTCTTTTGTTTACCCATGCGGGCATTATAAAGAATTAGCCCGCTCGACAAGATCCGATTTGCACCCCTTTCGTGAGCCCGTCGCGGCGGCGGCGCGGCCCGCCAGAGTTCCCCTTCGATTGATGACCACGATCAAGCGGTCGGCGCTCGTGATGCACGCGCCGGAAAAGATGTACCAGCTGGTCAATGACGTGGCCAGCTACCCGCAGTTCCTGCCCTGGTGCAGCGATGCCCGCGTGCTCGAAAGCAGTGCCGAGCAGATGCTCGCCAGCATCGAGCTGCACAAGGGCGCGCTGCGCAAGCGTTTCACCACGCGCAATACCCTCAGTCCCGGCGAGGCCATCGAGTTGCAACTGGTCGATGGCCCCTTCCGCAGCCTGCACGGCCTGTGGCGCTTTGTCCCGCTGGGCGGCGGCGGGGCGGCGTCAGCGCGCGGCTGCAAGGTCGCGCTGGAGATTGAATTCGAATTCGATAATGCCCTGCTCGGCCGTCTCGTCGGGCCGCTGTTCACGCAGATCTGCAGCGGGTTGGTCGACGCTTTTGTCGCCCGCGCCGAGCAACTCTACGGCGCCGGTGGTGGACCCGTTGGTGGGCCTGGTGGCGGACAGTGAGCGATGCTGTGATCAGAGTGGAGGTCGCCTACGCGCGGCCGGATTCGCAGAGCATCATCGCTCTCGACGTGGAGCCGGGCGTGACCGCGGAACAGGCCGTGCTGCGCTCCGGGATTCTCGAACAATACCCGGAGATCGATGCCGACAACTGCAGGCTCGGCGTGTTCGGCAAGGCGGTCAAGCGCGATCGGGTACTCGAAGCCGGCGACCGGGTGGAGATCTACCGCCCGCTGATTGCAGACCCCAAGGAGGTGCGCCGCCAGCGCGCCGCCGAGGGCAAGCGCATGAAAAAGGGCGGCGGCGAGGCCTGATCCGAAAGCGCGGCAGCCAGCTTGTCGCCCGGCCGAATTACTTCCTGGCCGCCGCCTGGCCGCCGCCGTAGCTGTCGGTGATGCGCGTTAGCAGGTTGTCGGCGAAATACAGCGTCAGGCGCCGCGCCGGCGGGTATTCGCCGGCCTTCGCCGCAGTGTAGACGTAGTCCCAGCGATTCGGATGGAAGGCGTGGCGCAGCACCGGCGTGCCGAGCAGAAAGCGCACCTGTTCCTTGGTCATGCCCGGTTCCAGCGCTTCGACCTGCTCCGCGGAGAGGATGTTGCCCTGCTGCACATCGATGCGATGCGCCTGCGGCAGCCACCAGGTGCCACAGGCCGACAGCCCGGCTGCGCACAGCGCCAGCAGCAGGGGGCGGGTGCCTCGGGCGAGGCGCCGTGCGGCGTTGGATTTGCGGGTGCTATGGGTCATCGTTGTGTTGCTCGCCTCGCGCGCTGCGCGGCTGTGGGGGCTGGGTGGCGGCCGTTGCGGCCTCGGGCCGCGGCTGTCCAGCCCGGCCGGATCGCATATACTGTGCGCCGCGAATGATAACCGATCAGACCTGCGATGCAGTAACCGGGAGAGCAGCTTGGGCTCGCAAGAATTGAAGAAGGCCGGCCTCAAGGTCACCCTGCCGAGGGTCAAGATTCTCGAAATCCTGGAGAGCTCCGACGAGCACCACATGAGCGCTGAGGACGTCTACCGCGCGCTGCTGCAGTCGGATGCCGATGTCGGCCTGGCCACCGTGTACCGCGTGCTCACCCAGTTTGAATCCGCCGGGCTGGTGACCCGCCACCACTTCGATGGCGGGCAGGCGATCTTCGAGCTCAACACCGGCGACAACCACGACCACATCGTCTGCATCAAGACCGGTCGCGTGGCTGAATTCAAGGACCCGCAGATCGAATCCCGCCTGCGCGAGATCGCCGACCAGCTGGGTTATGAACTGACCGACCACAGCATCATCCTCTACGGCGTGCATCAGGACGCCGACAGCGACGACTAGCCGCGCGATCTCGGTTCAGTCATCGCGCCCCGCGGTGGCGATCATCTGCTCGGCGTGCGCGCGGCTCTGCGCGGTGATCTCCACCCCGCCGAGCATGCGCGCGATCTCCTCCACCCGCTGCTCATCGCCAAGCGCCTGCAGGCTGGTGCGCGCGGCGCCGTCGACCACTTCCTTGCTGACCCGCAGATGATTGTGCGCCTGCGCCGCCACCTGCGGCAGATGGGTCACGCACAGCGTCTGGCAGCGTGTGCCGAGCGCGCGCAACTGGCGGCCGACCACCTCGGCGATGCCGCCGCCGATGCCGCTGTCCACCTCATCGAAGATCATCGTCGGCACCGGGCGGTAGCGCGAGGCGATCATCTGGATCGCCAGGCTGATGCGCGACAGCTCGCCGCCGGAGGCCACCCTGGCCAGTGGCTGCGGGCTGCGCCCGGCGTTGGCGGAAACGCGAAAGATCACTTCATCGGCACCGTGTGCGGCGCGCTTGTCCTCGGCCAGCGGCTCGACGTCGATGGCCAGTTGCCCGCCGGTCATGCCCAGCGCCTGCAGGTACTCGCTGACCTCCTCGCCGAGGCGCGCCGCGGCTGCCTTGCGCCCGGCGCTCAGCCGTTCGGCCAGCGCCGCGTAGCGCGCTTGCAGATCGGCCAGTCCGGCGGCCATCTCGGCCAGCGAGGCATCGGCATGTTCCAGTTCATCCAGCTCACCGCGCAGGCGTTCGGCCAGCGCGGGCAGCTCGCTCGCCGCGACGCGGTGCTTGCGCGCCAGATCGTGCAGTGCGGCGAGTTGCTGCTCGACGAAGGCCAGCCGCCGCGGGTCCAGCTCGGTGCGGCCGAGGTAATCGCGCAGCGCCGCGGCGGCCTCGTCGACCTGGATCACCGCGCCGGCGATCAGCTCGTTGACCTCACCGAGATCGGCGTCCAGCGCCTGCAGCTCGGCGAGGCGCTGGGCGGCGCTGCTGAGCAGCCCGTGCGCCGAGTACTCGTCCTCGTAGAGCTGCGCCAGCGCCTGGCCGCCGGCATCGAGCAGGCGGCCGGCGTTGGCCAGCCGCGCGTGTTCGCCATCGAGGTTTTCGATCTCTTCGCTGCCCAGGCCGAGGCCGTCCAGCTCCTGCAATTGGTAGCGCAGCATGTCGATGCGCTGCTCGCGCTGTTCGGCGGCGGCGCGCAGCTCGGCGTAGTCGCGCTCCAGCCGGCGCCAGCGGCGGTGAACTTCAGCGGTCTCGGCGAGCAGCTCGGCGTGGCCGGCGTGGTCGTCGAGCAGCTCGCGCTGCACCTCGCGGCGCATCAGCGACTGGTGGGCGTGCTGGCCGTGGATATCGACCAGCATCTCGCCCAGTTCGCGCAGCTGCGCCAGGGTCGCCGGGCGGCCGTTGATGTAGCCGCGCGAGCGGCCGTCGGCGGAGACCACCCGGCGCAGCAGGCAGTCGCCGTCCTCGTCGAAATCCAGCGCCGCCAGCCAGTCGGCGACCGCGGCGTTGGCGGCGATGCTGAAGCTGGCGGTGATCTCGGCCTTGGCGGCGCCCTCGCGCACCGAGCTGCTCTCGGCGCGATCGCCGAGCACCAGGCCGAGGGCGTCGAGCAGGATCGACTTGCCGGCGCCGGTTTCGCCGGTGAGCGCGGTCATGCCGGCGTCGAGTTGCAGCTCGCTGCGGTCGATGATGGCGAAATCGCGGATCGAGAGGTGGCTGAGCACGGGCGTGGTGTCCGTCGGTTGGCGCGGCTAGCCCCAGTTCAGCTTGGCGCGCAGGATCTGGAAGTAATTGTAATCGCTGGGGTGCAGCAGGCGGATGCGCTCCGGCTTGCGGCGCACGCGGATGGTGTCCTCGGTGCGCACGTCCATGTAGATCTGGCCGTCGGCGATCAGCTGGCCGTTGTCGATGTTCTTGTCGACGATGCGGATTTCGATCTCGCTGTCGGCGTCCACCACCAGCGGCCGGCTGGACAGGGTGTGCGGGCAGATCGGCTGCAGCACGATGGCATCCAGCGACGGGTTGACGATCGGCCCGCCGTTGGACAGCGAGTAGGCGGTCGAGCCGGACGGCGTGGAGACGATGATGCCGTCGGCGCGCTGGGTGTTGACGAAGCTTGCGTTGATGTAGGTTTCGAACTCGACGATGCGCAGCATGTCGCGGATGCGCAGCACGATGTCGTTGAAGGCGTAGGCGCGGTGGATGTCGCCGCCCTCGCGGCAGACGCGGATATCCAGCAGGTAGCGCTCTTCGGCGAGGTAGTTGCCGGCGATGATCTCGTCCAGCGCGGCCAGCTCGCCCTCCGGCGAGACATCGACCAGAAAGCCCAGCCGGCCGCGATTGACGCCGACCAGCGGCACGCCGTAATCGACCAGCTCGCGCGCCGCGTGCAGCAGCGTGCCGTCACCGCCGATCACGATGGCCAGGTCGCAGCGCTGACCGATTTCCTCGATGCCCACCGTCAGCGGTCCGCCGATCAGGCCGCGGGTGCTGTGATCGAGCAGCACCCGGATGCCCTTTTGCTGCAGGGAGCTGTAGATCTGGTGCAGGGTATCGGCGACCTTGCGGTCGTTGAGCCTGACGATCAGGCCGGCGCTGGAAAACTCGGACATCGGCATCCCTGGGCTGCGAAGAAGCGGCAGTGTAACGGCTGTGTTCGGCGTCAATCCAGCGGCGCGCGTTCGTTACGGTACTGGTCGCACAGTGCGTAGAGCAGCTCCAGCGCGCGCCGTGGCGTGGTCTGGTCCGGGTCGATGGCGTCGAGCATCGCCAGCGTCTGTCGCGGGCAGTCGTCGAACAGCGCCAGCTGCGGCGGTGCCTGTGCGGCGGCCGCCGCGGGCTGTGCCGCCGCCGTTGTCGCCGCTCCAGCGGCAACCCCGCTCGCCGGCCCTGAGTCGCGCCCGGCCTCCAGCTCGGCGAGCCGCTGCCGGGCGCGTTCCACCACCGGCCGCGGCAGGCCGGCCAGCTGCGCCACCTGCAGGCCGTAGCTGCGGTTCGCCGGACCGGTTTTGACGCTGTGCATGAAGACGATCTCGCCGTTGTGTTCGACCGCGTCGAGATGCACGTTGACCACCCCCGGCAGGCGCTCGGCCAGCTCGGTCAGCTCGAAGTAGTGGGTGGCGAACAGGGTCAGCGCGCGGCAGCGGCCGGCCAGCTCCTCGGCGCAGGCCCAGGCCAGCGAGAGGCCATCGAAGGTGCTGGTGCCGCGGCCGATTTCGTCCATCAGCACCAGGCTCTGGGCGCTGGCGTTGTGCAGGATGTTGGCCGCCTCGGTCATCTCCACCATGAAGGTCGAGTGGCCGCGGGCCAGATCATCCGAGGCGCCGATGCGGGTGAAGATGCGATCCACCGGGCCGATCTCGGCGCGCTCGGCGGGCACGAAGCTGCCGATCTGCGCCAGCACCACGATCAGCGCCGCCTGGCGCATGTAGGTGGATTTGCCGCCCATGTTGGGGCCGGTGATCAGCAGCATCCGCCGCCGGTCGTCAAAGTGCAGATCGTTGGGCACGAAGGGCTCGTCGAGCACCTGCTCGACCACCGGGTGGCGACCGCCGTCGATGCGCAGCCCGGGCTCGGCGGAAAAGCTCGGCCGCGACCAGTTGAGCGTCGCCGCGCGCGCCGCCAGATTGCTGAATACATCCAGCTCGGCAACCGCCGCGGCGGCCATCTGCAGCGTGCCCAGGCGCACTTCGAGAGCGTCGAGCAGGCCCTCGTAGAGCTGCTTTTCGCGCGTCAGCGCGCGCTCGCGGGCAGACAGCACCCGATCCTCGAAACCCTTCAGCTCCTCGGTGATGTAGCGCTCCGCGCCCTTCAGCGTCTGCCGCCGCGTGTAGTGCGTCGGCGCCCGCTCGGCGTTGCTTTTGCTGATCTCGATGTAGTAGCCGTGGACGCGGTTGTAGGCGACCTTCAGATTGGCGATGCCGGTGGCTTCGCGCTCGCGCGCTTCGAGATCGACGAGGTACTGGTCGGCGTTCTGCGACAGGCCGCGCAGCTCGTCCAGCTCGGCGTCGTAGCCGGCGGCGATCACCCCGCCGTCGCGCAGCACCACCGGCGGCGTTGCCACCAGCGCGCGCTGCAGCAGGCCGGCGCTGTCGGCGTGCTCGCCCAGCTCGACGGCCAGATCGGCGAGTCGCGCGGCGTCCGCCGGCAGCAGCTGGCGCAGTGCCGGCATCGCCAGCAGCGCATCGCGCAGCGCGGCCAGGTCGCGCGGCCGCGCCGAGCGCAGCGCCACCCGGGCGAGGATGCGCTCGACGTCGGCGATGCCGCGCAGCGATTCGTGCAGGGCTTCGAATCGGCTCTCGGCCAGCAGCGCGTCGACGGCATCCAGCCGGGCCTCCAGCAGCGCCGGCTGGCGGCGCGGGCGGTTCAGCCAGCGACGCAGGCGGCGGCTGCCCATGGCCGTGGCGCAGCGGTCGAGGACGCCGGCCAGGCTGTGTTTGTGCTCGCCGCTGAGGCTGTGCTCCAGCTCCAGATTGCGGCGCGTGGCGGCGTCGAGGATGACGCTCTCGTCGCGCCGCTCGACGGCGATGGTGCGCAGGTGCGGCAGGCTGCTGCGCTGGGTGTCGCGCAGGTATTCCAGCGCGCAGCCGGCGGCGCCGATCGCCAGCGGCAGCGCCTCGACGCCAAAGCCGGCCAGATCGCGGCTGCCGAACAGGGCGCAGAGGTTGCGGGTCGCCGCTTCGCTGTCGAAATGCCAGGGCGGTCGCGCGCGCAGTGCGCCGTGGCTGGCGTACAGCGGATCGCCGGCGTGGCTTTCGTCGATCAGCAGCTCGGCCGGCTGCAAGCGCTGCAGCTCCGAGGCCAGCGCTTCGGCGCCGTCGATTTCCTGCACCGTGAAGCGTCCGGCGGCCAGCTCTACCGCGGCGATGCCGAAGCGCGGTTCGCCGCTGCCGGCGCCGGCCGGCGCCCGTGCAATCGCCACCAGCAGGCTGGCGCGGCGCTCATCGAGCAGTGCTTCGTCGGTCAGCGTGCCGGGGGTGACGATGCGCGTCACCCGGCGCTCGACCGGGCCCTTGCTGCTGGCCGGGTCGCCGATCTGCTCGCAGATCGCCACCGATTGTCCGGCGCGCACCAGCCGCGCCAGATAGCCCTCCGCGGCGTGGTAGGGCACGCCGGCCATGGGGATCGGGTTGCCGCCGCTGCTGCCGCGCGCGGTGAGGGTGATGTCGAGCAGCTCGGCGGCGCGCACCGCGTCGTCGTAGAACAGCTCGTAGAAATCGCCCATGCGGTAAAACAGCAGCGTGTCCGGGTGCTCGGATTTGATCCGCAGGTACTGCTGCATGACCGGGGTGTGGGCCGGTTTGCCGGTGCTCGGCGCGGTGGCTTTGGCGGCTTTTGCGGGGGCGGGGCGGGTATCGTTCATCGGCGCATTCTAGCGAAAGCGTGAAGTGCGTCGACAGCGTTTGAATTGCTGCCAGCCTTATCTTGCGGGGGCATCGCGGCGCGGCTAGCGTAGCGCCATGGACAGTCAACACATTGAACGCGCCAGCCGTCTCGGCGAGGCGCTCAGGCAAGCCGGCCGGCGCGTGGCGACGGCCGAATCCTGCACCGGCGGGCTGGTCTGCGCGGCGCTGACCGAGGTGCCCGGCAGCTCGCAATGGTTCGAGTGCGGTTACGTCACCTACTCCAACCGCGCCAAGCGCGAAATGCTCGGCGTCACCGCCGGCACGCTGGAAAGCCACGGCGCGGTCAGCGAGGCCACGGTGCGCGAGATGGCCGCCGGCGCCCTGTCGCGCAGCGGTGCCGATCTGGCGGTGGCGATCAGCGGCGTCGCCGGCCCCGACGGCGGCAGTGCGCAAAAGCCCGTCGGCACGGTCTGGTTCGCCTGGGCGCAGGGTGTCGGCGACGCCGGCGGGCTGCGCATCAGCGCGCGCTGCGAGCGATTGCCCGGTGGCCGCGCCGAGGTGCGCTGCGCCGCGGTTCAGCTGGCTCTGGATGGCTTGCTGGCGCTGAGCGAGGAGGAAGCCGATGATTGATCGCGACTCGTGCGCAGCGGGGTATCGGCGGCGTGCGCTGAAGTATCTGCTGGCCGCGCTGGCGGGCGTCGCACCGCTGGCCTGCGGCTTTGCTGAAGAGCCGACTGCGACGGCTGGCGAGGGTGGCGAACAGGTCGGGGAGGCTGCCGCTGATCCGCTGATCGACGCGACGATCGACCCAGTGACCGATCCGGTGACCGATCCGGCGATCGATCCGGCGATCAACCAGGGCAGCGAACGCGAGCGCCAGCTGCAGTTGCTGCGCGAGCGCATCGAGCAGCAGCGCCTTGAGTTGGAGCGCGCCCGCGAACTCAGCCGCGAAGTGCAGGAGGACGTCGACCAGCTGCGTCTGGAGCTGGATGAGTCCCAGTCACGGCTGCGCGAAAAGCGCGGTGAAGTCGAGCGTTTGCGCGAGCGCGCCACGCTGGGTGACGAATAACTGGCGCGCCTGTTTCGCGTCGCTGGTTTGTGGAATAATCCCCCGGTTTACCGCTACTGGCTGGTGCTGGTCAGCGGTGCGTCGTCCGCGCTCGTGCGGGCGGTGAAACGATCGGGAGTTTGTGAGTGGACGACAACCGCAAGAAGGCCCTGGCTGCGGCGCTGGGCCAGATCGAAAAGCAGTTCGGCAAGGGCGCGGTGATGCGCATGGGCGACGCCAGCGCAGTGCGCGACATCGAGGTGGTGTCGACCGGCTCGCTGGGGCTGGATATCGCCCTGGGCATCGGCGGCCTGCCGCGCGGGCGGGTTGTCGAAATCTACGGCCCGGAGTCCTCGGGCAAAACCACCATGACCCTGCAGGCGATCGCCGAGTGCCAGAAGGCCGGCGGCACCTGCGCCTTCGTCGACGCCGAGCATGCGCTGGACCCGGCCTATGCGGAAAAGCTCGGCGTCAACGTCGACGATCTACTGGTGTCGCAGCCGGATACCGGCGATCAGGCGCTGGAGATCACCGATATGCTGGTGCGCTCCGGCGCGGTGGATATGGTGGTGGTCGATTCGGTCGCCGCGCTGACGCCAAAAGCCGAGATCGAAGGCGACATGGGCGATTCCCACGTCGGCCTGCACGCGCGACTGATGAGCCAGGCGCTGCGCAAGCTGACCGCCAACATCAAGCGCTCCAACACGCTGGTCTGTTTCATCAACCAGATCCGCATGAAAATCGGCGTGATGTTCGGCAGCCCGGAGACCACCACCGGCGGCAACGCGCTCAAGT
>CBFCYW010000055.1:0-22858 GCA_965602395.1 uncultured Chromatiales bacterium | reverse complement strand
GGCTTCGCTTCCCGCCTCGGCTTCAAAGGCGAAACCGATCTGGGCAATGGCCTGAGCGGCTTCGGCAAGTACGAGTTCGGCATCGGCACCGAAGGCGCCGGCACCAACGTCAGCCGCCGTCACGCGCTGGTCGGCCTGAAGGGCGACTTCGGCTCCCTGACCCTCGGCCAGACCTACCACACCTGGTACAACATGGTCGTCGGCCAGTCGGATCTGCCCTGGTGGGGCAACAACCAGGTCTTCGTCGGCCTCGCATACACCGGCCGTACTGCCCAGGGCGCAACCTATAAGGGTGACTTCGGCGGCGTTGGCGTCGGTGCCACCGTCTACATGGACAACAGCACCACCGATGACGTCGACGGTGTTGAAGCCGCTGTCTCCTTCATGGCTGGCCCGGCTTACGTCGCTATCGGTGTGCAGGATCTGGAAGTCAACGACGATGCCGCTACCGGTGTCGCTGTGAACGTCCCGGTCGGTCCGGTTGACCTGCGCGGCAACGTCGTGGTGCAGGGTGATGACACCAGCATCCACATCTACGCCGGCTTCGGTAATGCCTACCTCGACTACGGTCAGAACGACATCGATGCCACCGGCACCACCCCGTTTGGTGTGACCCTGGGCTACACCCACAGCATCGGGCCGCAGACCACCGCATGGTTCGAGTTCCAGTCCGTCGACGGTGACGACGGCGGCGACGCAGCTACCAACCTGCGCGCTGTGCTGAAGTACGACATGTAAGCAGCCGTTCTCGCCAGAGAACGACGACATGTCGAGAAAAGGGCGCCCTCGGGCGCCCTTTTCCTTGTCCGCCGAAAAATATTCCGCCGCCACTGAACATGCCGGGGCTGTTGCCTCGGGCCGGGGGCGCCGCCTCGGTCCCGTGTTGTCTCTCTTTAGTGCCCGCCGATATCGAAACGCCGCTCGCGCCATTCGCCGCCGTGGCCGTCGACGTCGCGGCTGCGCTCGACGAAGCGGCCGCGGTTGTCGGCATCGAGCAGCAACAGGGTCGAACTGCGCGTGCCGTAGCCGCGCCCGGCGATCTCGCCGTGGATGGCGATGCTGCCCAGCAGGCGCTCGTTGGCGAGGCCGATGCCGGTGTCCGGCAGCTCGCCGTCGGCCGGGCGGGTGCTGTCGCCGAGCAGCGCGAACAGCGCCTCTTCACTGGGTTCGGCTTCGGTGACCGCCGCGGCCAGCAGCTCGCGGCCGCGGCGCACCTTCGGCCAGTCGCTGTCCAGCGGCCCGTTGCACAGGCCGTGCACGCCCGCCGGCAGCGACACCGTCGGCGCGCCGCGGTTGCTGGCGCAGTGCAGCATGGCGTCCGGCGCGGCGCCATCGGCCAGCAGCAGGTTGTAGCCGCGATAGCGCTGTGCGCGCGGCGCCAGCGTGGCGAGATAATCCGCGGCGGGCGCATCGCCCTGCAAAAAGTCGGCGACCAGCTCGCCGCGCGAGCGCGCATCCGCCGGCCCGGCTTCCAGCTCGCGGAAGTTGGTCACCGCGGCAAAGCGACCGTCGGCGGCCGCGCCCATCCAGCTTCCACCGGCTTCGAGATCGCGCCCGGCGATCATTCCGGCCGCTCCCGGCCAGCGCTGCGCCGGCTCGGTGGGTCGGGCGTAGAACTCGTCGCGATTGGCGGCGACGATCAACGGGTAGCGCGGGTGCACCCGCCAGGCGATCAGTACCAGACACATTTCAGCGCTCCCCAAGGGCCGCTCGGCCTGCGGCGATGCCGGTCTCGCGGCGCAGCCACCACTGGCACAACGGCATGCTGACCAGCAATAGCGCGGCCAGCGCCACCAGCAGCGGCATGCCCTGCAGGCGGCCGTCATCGGCGGAGTCCAGCAGCTGCGAGCCGAGCCAGCCGCCGAGCGCGCTGGCGGCACTCTGCACCGCGGAGTTGAGCGACATGAAACCGGCGCGCTCGTGCTCCGCGGGTACGTTGGTGAGCGTCGTCACCATGCTGGCGTTGCGCAGCGTGATGGCGATCAGCAGGGCGGCGAAGGCCGGCGCCACCCAGGCGCCGGAGACGGGCGCGACGAAGGTCGGCAGCAGCAACAGCAGGCAGATCGCAGTGGCGCCGGCGCCGGTGGCCAGGGTGCCGTAGCGGTCGCTGGCGCGGCCGCCCAGGCGCAGCGCGAAAAAGCCCACCGCGCCGGCGCCGAGGTAGATCAGCGGCAGCTGCTCGCGCGGGTAGCCGAGGTTGAATTGCACCCAGGGGGATATCGGCGGCAGCAGCAGAAAGCCGGCGACCATCGCCGCCGCGGTCATCGCCAGCGCCACCCGCACCCGTGGCTGGCGCAGCGCGGCGAGCAGATTCGGGCGGCTGCGAGCGCTGCTGGCGAGGTGTCCGTCGAAGCGCGGCAGCAGCCGCCAGGCGAGCAGCGCCAGCAGCGCGCAGAGCGCGGCGACGACGATGAATGGTGCGCGCCAGCCCAGCCAGCTCGACAGGCCCAGGCTGGCCGGCACGCCGATTACCGCGGCGATCGAGAAGGCGCCCATGACCACGCCCATGGCGCGGCCGCGGCGCTCGACCGGCACCGCGTCGATGACCATCGACATGGCGATCGCCGTCGCCGGGCCACCGAACAGCCCGGCCAGTGCGCGCATCCCCAGCAGCGACCACAGATCCACCGCCAGCGCGCCGCCGAGGGTGCCGACTGCCAGGCCGAGCATCGCCAGCACCAGCGCCGGGCGGCGCGCGAATCGATCCAGACAATAGAAGCCGGCCACCGCGGCCAGCGCCGCGGCGAGGGTGTAGGCACCGGCCACCAGCCCCAGGTCTGAGGGGTCTATGCGCAGCGCGCTGGCGAAGTCCGGCCCCAGTGGCATGACCATGGTGAAGTCGATGATGTTGATCAGCTGCACGGCGCAGATCATCGCCACCGTGAGACGTTCGCGAGGGGGGATGGCCAAGTCGTTCGTCCGCAGAAAAAACTGCCGCAGTGTAGCAGCGCGCGGCGCCCGCGCTAGCGCGCCGAACGGCGTCGCGGCGCTATAATGCGCGCTTTTGCGGATCACTGGAGGTCGCCCGATGAGCGTTCAGCAGACCATCGATACCAAGCTCCGCGCCGGCCTGGCGCCGAGCCATCTGGAGGTCATCAACGAGAGCCACAGGCACAATGTGCCGGCCGGTTCGGAATCGCACTTCAAAGTGGTGGCGGTGGCCGAGGCCTTCGCCGGCGAGCGCCTGATCCAGCGCCACCGGCGAATCAACGCGCTGCTCGCGGACGAACTCGCCGGCGGCGTGCACGCCCTCTCACTGCACACCCTGACGCCGGACGAATGGGCCGCGCGCGGCGGCGCGGTGGCGGCTTCCCCCGAGTGCCGCGGAGGCCATCGATGAGCGCCGCGGCAAACCCCGGCGCCACCCGGGCAACCACCCGGGCCGCCTACTACGACGACCCCTACGCCCGCAAGCAGCGCTGCGCGGTCACCGCCGTCGCGCAGGATGCCGAAGGCCGCTGGCTGGTGCAGCTCGACAGCAGCCTGTGCTACCCGAGCGGCGGCGGCCAGCCCGGCGACACCGGCGTGCTGCTCGCCGACGACGGCGGCGAGTGCGCCATTCTCGATACCCGCAAGGGTGAGGCCGATGGCGAGATTCTGCACCTCGTCGATGACGCCGCGGCGCTGCGCCCCGGCAGCGCAGTCACCCAGCGCATCGATTGGCAGCGCCGCCACCGCCACATGCGCATGCACACCTGCCTGCACCTGCTGTGTTCGCTGATCGACGCGCCGGTCACCGGCGGCAGCGTCGCCGCCGATCGCGGTCGGCTGGATTTCGACCTGCCCGAGTCGCCGGACAAGGCCGAACTCAACGCGCGCCTCGCCGAGCTGATCGCCCGCGACGCGCCGATCGCCGTGCGCTGGATCGACGACGCCGAACTCGACGCCCAGCCGGAGCTGGTGCGCACCATGTCGGTGCAGCCGCCGCGCGGCAGCGGACGGGTGCGGCTGATCGATATCGACGGCATCGACCTGCAGCCCTGCGGCGGCACGCATCTCAAATCCACCGGCGAGGTGGGCGCGGTGCGGGTGCGCAAGATAGAAAAAAAGGGCCGTCAGAACCGTCGCATCAGCCTGGTCTTCGACGACTGATCGCCCCGCGGAGCCAGTGTGTCGCGAAAGAATCTGCTGGTGGTGCTGGTCACCACCTTTCTGGCGTTCTGTGCGCTGTATGCGCCGCAGCCGATTCTGCCGCGACTGGCCGATGCCTTCGCCGTCAGCCCGGCCAGCGCCGCGCTGCTGATCACCGTGACGCTGGCGCCGCTGGGGCTGGCGCCGATCATCTACGGCTATCTGCTCGAAGCGGTGCCGGCGCGCTCGCTGCTGTTGTGGGCGGTCGCTGGGCTGGCGCTCTGCCAGATCGCCTTCGCGCTGGTCGGCGTGCTCGAACTGGGTTTTGCCTGGCTGGTTGCCGTGCGCGCTTTGCAGGGGCTGCTGTTTCCGGCCATCTTCACCGCGCTGGTGACCTACTCGGCGAGCATGTCCGCTGCCGAGCACGTCCGCCGCTCGGTGAGCTTTTACATCGCCACCACCATCTTCGGCGGCTTCGCCGGGCGCGCCCTGGCCGGTGTGCTGGCCGACGGTTTCGGCTGGCAGGCGCCGTTCTGGCTGCTGGCCGCGCTGCTCGGTCTGTGCGTGCTGGCGATCCGCGAACTGGAAGCCGACGCCGAGCTGGATTTCGCCCGGCTCGATCCGGGGGCGGTGCGCGAAGTGCTCGCCGAGCCGGTCTATCGCTACGGTTTTCTGACCATCTTCGCGGTGTTTTTCTGCTTCGCGGCGCTGCTCAACAGCCTGCCGTTTCGCGTCGTCGAGCTGAATCCGCAGGTCGGCGATGCGTTCATCGCGCTGATGTACACCGGCTATCTGACCGGCATCGCGATGGCCCTGTCAGCGGCGCGGGTGGCGGCGAAGCTCGGCGGCGAGATCCGCGCCGTGGCTGTTGGCAGCGGCGTGTTCCTGCTCAGCGTGCTGGCCACCACGGTGCCGAGTACGGCCTTTTTGTTTGTCGACATGTTTGTTTTCTGCGCCGGAAATTTTCTCGTCCACGGCACCCTGTCCGGCTTTCTCAATCAGCGCGCAAAACGCCGCAAGGCAGTGGTCAACGGCCTGTACATCGCCTTCTATTACTGTGGCGGCGCACTCGGCTCCTTCGCCCCGGCGATGGTCTACCGCGCCTTCGGCTGGAACTGCTTTGTCGCCCTGCTCGGCGTGTTGCTGCTGTGCGCCTTCGCCTTTATCGCCGGCTTGTCGCGGGCGCTGCGCGAGCGGCCCGTCGCGAGCGTTTTGTGATCTGGCTCACAGTGGCGGCGAGCCGTTGTATAGTGGCGCCGGTCAAGCGGAGAAGCGCGATGCCCGTCAGTCTGTTTTCAAAAAAGCTCTCCATCCCGGCGCTGCTGGCGGCTGGACTTACGCTGCTGCTGTGGTGGTTGTTCACCTTCGTCAGCCCGGATTTCCCCCTCGGCGTGATGGAGACCGCGCTGGTGTTTCTGGTGCTGTTCGCGCTCTGCCACGGCATCGCCTGGCTGTGGCGTCGGCGGCGCACCGCAGGGGAGGGCGAGGCATGAAAGCTATCGGGCTGTGCGCGCGCCAGCGCCGCTGGCTGGCCGGGCTGTGCCTGCTGCTGGCACCGTTGCTGATCGCCCAGCGCGCCGCGGCTGAGCAGATCGATCTGCAGCCGCCGCTGGCTGGTGAGTCGCGCATTGTCGCGGTGCGCGACGGCGCGGTGTACGGCATCGATGCACTGCCGCTGGAATCCGCCCAGCCGCTGCGCGAAGACGATGATCTGCTGTTCCTGCTGCCCGACGACAGCAGCCTGCGGCTGCGCGGCTGGTGGGCGCCGGACAGCACCGAGGAGCGCGCCCGGCTGCACTTCGGCGGCACCCTGATCAGCGCCGAGCGGCTGCTCTGGCACACCCAGGAAGAGGCGATGGCGGCGGTTGAGCCAGCCGCCGGCGATAAAAGCGGTTCGCACGGCGGGGATTTTGCCGGCAACTCGACGCTCAGGGGCGGCTTCCAGACCGCGCGCCGTCTATTGCTGCGCGGCGAGCAGGCCAACCCCGCCTTCGGCTTCCACAGCTATCTGTTGTTCAGCAACGCCGCCCCGGCCGGGCCGGCCTTTGAGCGGCGCAAGGCCGCGGTGCAGGCCTACTTCTCCACCGTCAGCTCGCTGGCCGCGATGCTCTCGCTGGGCTTTGACGAGAGCGAACTCAATGTCTTCTGGCTGCCGCTGGCCGCGGATGGCGCTAGTGCGCAGGCCCTGCACGACATCGCCGCCGGCCGAAATGCCCAGACGCTGGTGCCGCAAGTGCTCGCCGAGTACGACTTCGACCGCGCCCGCGCGCTGCTCGCCCGCCTGCGCCTGCGCGGCGACGGGCCGTGGATCGTCTCCCACCCGCAGCCGCTGTCCGCCACCGCCCTGCCGCAGCGCCCGCAGCAGCTGCTGGTGCAGGATCTGTCGCGCGCCCCGCCGAAGCTGGTGCGCCGCTGGGTGATGCACTTCATGCGCCGACTGGAGGACGACCCCGGGCGCATCGGCACCCGGCTGGAGAGTTTTCTGCTGAGTCTGCGCGGCGAGATTTCCAATCTCGCTGACGGCCTCTCGGTGACCCGCGAAGCGGTAGCGATGACCCTCGGTGCGGGTTCGGCTGCCGCGGCCACATCCGGCGACGCCGCCGGTCGCAGTGGCAGCACAGCGAATCTGGCGACGGCCAGCGGCGCGCGGCGCACAGCCGTTGCGGATTTTGCCGGTGGCGCCGGCGGCCGAGCCGGTGTGCAGCCCGGTGTGCAGTCGAGTGTCGATGCACTGGGCGACGATGCGCTGGCGGCCGGGCAGCCGGTCGCTGGCGAGCTGGCGGTCAGCGAATTGGGCGAGATCGAAGTCGACGGCGCGCTGCTGCCCGATACCGGCAGCGCGGCGATGGACGCCTGGCTGCGCGCCCAGGCCGCGCTGGCGGTGGCGCGCGAGAGCGCGGCGCTGAACCGCTCGCTACTGGCCAGCCGCCGCGCGCTGCTCGGCTGGCGCCTGTGGCGCGATCTGGGCGCGGCCCGCGAGCGCCGCGTCCACGAACTGCAGGACATCCGCCGCAGCGTCGCCGAAATGGTCGACAGCGGCGCCATGGGCCGTGCCGCCGAATACGAAGTGCAGGCGGCACTGGCCACCGCGCGCGCCGATCTGCTCGCCGCCGAACGCCGCCGGGATCTGACGGCGATGGACTGGAGCGGCGTCGGCGAGGGCCAGCCGGCGGCGGCCGGCGAGGCCGCGGTCGACCCGCAGCGGCTGCCGCCCAGCCCCACCGAATCGCGCCGCCTGGCGCAGCGCTGGCACCCGGCACTGCGCCTGCGCAGCGCCGAGCGCGAGGTCGCCGAGGCCGCCGCCGCGCGGGGCGCCGAGGCTGGCGACTGTCTCGCCGGGTCGCGGGTGGGCGCCGAACTGCTCGATCTGCGGCCGCGCTGCGCGCCGCCGCCAGCGGCGCCGGCGGCACTGGCGGCGACCGATCTGACCGCTCTGCGCGAGGCCGCCGGCGAAGCCGCCGCCGCAGCCTGGATCACCCGCACCCGGCTGGCCGAGGAAGCCTCGCTGCAGCAGCGCGCGCTGCAGGCCGCGGCCGGTCACGCCGAGGCGCTGGCCGAGCAGTTCGCCATCGGCCAGCGCTCGCTGCAATCGCTGCTGGAGGCGATGGCGCGCCAGCACGAGCTGCGCGAGCGCCACCTGCAACGGCGCCACGAGGCCGATGTCGCCGCCTGGGAGCTGTTGCTGGCCATCGGCCAGCTGGCCGAGGCGGCGGTCGAAGCGGCCGCCGTTGCGGAGGCGCAATGACCACCTGTCGCCGCTGCCGTCGCTGCATGGGCGCGGTCTGAGCGGGTGGCCGAACGGCTCGACAAGTTTGTCGCCCACGCCAGCGGCCTGTCGCGCAAGCGGGTGCTGATCGCGCTGCGCGGCGGGCGCGTCGAACTCAACGGCGCGGTGGTGAAAAAGGGCGCGCTGCAGGTCGGCGACGGCGACCGCGTGGTCCTCGACGGCGAACCGCTGGCCGCGCGCCAGCCGCGCTATCTGATGCTGCACAAGCCGGCCGGCGTCACCAGTACCAGCGGCGACGCGCCGGGGCGCACCGCCTTTGAGTTGCTCGACCAGCCGCAGCGCGAGCGGCTGCATCTGGCCGGGCGGCTGGACCGCGACGCCACCGGGCTGCTGCTGCTCACCGACGACGGCGCCTGGTCGCACCGCGTCACCGCGCCGCGCAGCCACTGTGTCAAGGTCTACCGCGTCGAGCTGGCGGTGCCGTTGCAGGCCGGTGTCGAAGCGCTGTTTGCCGCCGGGTTGATGCTCAATGGCGAGGACAAGCCGACGCTGCCCGCCGGGCTGCTGCGCGAGTCCGAGACCCGCGTGCGCGTGGCCCTGCGCGAGGGCCGCTACCACCAGGTCAAGCGCATGTTCGCCGCCGTCGGCAATCGCGTCACCGCGCTGCACCGCGAGGCCGTCGGCGGCCTCGCCCTCGGCGATCTGGCGCCCGGCGAGTACCGCGAGCTGGGCGCCGCCGAGTGCGCGGCGGTGTTTGAGCCGCACCCCGATTTTCCCGCGCTGTAAAGCCGGCGCCGGGCGGCGTTGCAACGCCTGACAGTCTGCTCGCGATGGCCAATCGCGCCTCCGGGGCGTTCAGTTGCCGGCTTCTTCCAGCTCCAGCCCCTCCAGCGACAGCCCTTCGAGCTTGGGCATCAGCGCCAGCAGATCGCGGCTGTAGGGGTGCTCGGGCTGTTCGAAGAGCTGTTCGGTCTCGGCCACCTCCAGCAGCGCGCCGTGCTGCATCACGCCGATGCGGTCGCACATCTGGCGGATCACCGGCAAATCGTGGCTGATGAACAGCATGGTCAGGCCCAGCTCGGACTGCAAATCTTTGAGAAGATTGAGAATCTGCGCCTGCACCGAGACATCCAGCGCCGAGGTTGGCTCGTCGCAGATGAGAAATTTCGGCCGGCTGGCGAGCGCGCGGGCGATCGAGATGCGCTGCCGCTGGCCGCCGGAGAACTCGTGCGGAAAGCGGCTGGCGGCGGGCGCGCCGAGGCCGACGTGGTCGAGCAGGTCGGCGACGATGGCGTCGATCTGCGCGCGCGAATCGGCCAGTTTATGAAAGCGGATCGGCTCGGCGATGATGTCGCCGACGCGCAGCCGCGGATTCATCGACGAGTAGGGGTTCTGGAATACCATCTGCATTTTGCGGTGCACCGCCAGCCACTCGGCGCGCGAGCGCAGACCAACCAGTTCGCGGCCGTCGAAGCGGATGCTGCCGGCGCCGGGCTTTTGCAGGCCGGCGATGATCCGCGCGATGGTTGATTTGCCGGAACCGGATTCGCCCACCAGGCCGAAGGTCTCGCCGCGCAGCACGTCGAAGCTGACCGCTTTGGCCGCCTGCACGTAGCGGCGGTTCTTCTCCAGCAGCGCGTGGCGGGTGACAAAGCGCAGGCTGACGTCGCGCACCTGCAGGATCGCATCGCCGCCGAGCTGCTGGTCGCGATCCGCACCCAGCCAGTGGCTGGCGATGTCGATGCGCTTCATCTGGCCGCCATTCACCGTGATGGGGTCGATGTAGTCCACCTGCGGGAAGCGGCGCAGCTTGACGTCGGTGCGCGGCACCGCGCTGATCAGGCTCTTGGTGTAGGGGTGCTCGGGGCGTTCGAGGATCTGCCGCGTCGGCCCCTCCTCCATCAGCCGGCCGCGATACATCACCGCCACCCGGTCGGCGACCGTGGCGATCACGCCCATGTCGTGGGTCACCAGCAGCACGCCGACGCCGCGCTCTTTGCACAACTGCTGGATCAGTTTGAGGATCTGATCCTGAATCGACACGTCCAGCGCGGTGGTCGGTTCGTCGGCGATGATCAATTTCGGCTCAGCGGCCAGGGCGATGGCGATCACCACCCGCTGGCGCATGCCGCCGGAGAACTGGTGCGGATACTGTTTGATGCGATCCGCCGGCTCGGGGATGCCCACCGCGGCGAGCATCTCCACCGCGCGCTGCTGCGCTGCGGTTTCGTCGATGTCGCCGTTGGCGAGCAGCGTCTCGACCAGTTGCGTCTCGACCGTCAGCACCGGGTTCAGCGAGGTCATCGGATCCTGAAAGATGAAGCCGATCTCGGCGCCGCGCAGGGCGCGCATGGCTTCTTCGTCCAGTCCCGAGATGCGCCGTCCGTCGAGCCTGATCTCGCCGCCGGCGACGTAGCCCGGCGGCGCCACCAGATCGATCACGCCGTTGCCGACGGTGGACTTGCCGGCGCCGGATTCGCCCACCAGACCGAGAATTTCGCCCGGCTCCAGCGACAGTGAGACGTCGTCCACCGCCACCTCGGTACCCTGGCGCAGGGCGAACTCGATGCGCAGACGATCGATTTGCAGCAGTGACACGGCGCTGGCTCCGGCTCGGGGTGTGCGGAGGACGTTACCGCATGTGTGGCGGGCGGCCAAGGTGCGGTTTGGCGTGCTGGCGATCAGCCATCCACCCCCGGCAGGTGCCCGCGCTTGACCAGAGCCACCACCTCATCGACGGCGCGCAGACCGTCCGCTGCCGGCTGCGGATCGCGCAGCCAGCTGCCGGCGGGCAGCTCGTCGCCGTCGCCGCGCAGGCTCCCGGAGACCACCAACAGCTCGGCGCCGCCGGGTCCGGGCAGCGGCAGCACGGCGCCGGCGGGGCAGCGGATCAGCGCGGTGTGCTCGCCGCCGAAGCGGTGCAGCGGCAGTGTTTCGATGCCGCTGCCATCGCATTGCCAGTCGGCGCGATGGCTGTCGATGCAGACCCGCGCGGTGTCGTGCGGAGCGAACTGGTGCAGCTTGACGAACAGCGTGCAGCCCGGCTCGCTGCGCGGCGCGTGGGCGAAGCCCTCGGGATTGCGCAGGTAGCTGCCGGCGGGGAAGTCGCCGCTGTGGTCGGAGAACACGCCGTCGAGCACCAGAATCTCCTCGCCCAGCGGGTGATCGTGGCGGCGGAAGCTGGAGCCGGGATCGAAGCGCACCAGGCTGGTGGCGTGGCCGCGCTCGGCCTCCTCGAAGGCGAAGCGCCGGCGCCACACGCCGAGCGCCGGGCTGGGCTGCCAGTGCTGCTGCGCGGCGGGGATGGCGACGCGCCGGGTGAAGTCCATGTTGAGCATGCTGTCGGCTCCGCGGGCTGTGGTTTGCGCAGCCTGCCACGCGCCCGGTTTTTAGCAAAGAGGGCTTGCAGCGGTGGGTCGCTCGGCGCCCGGTGCGAGCCTATCGCGCAGCCATCAACACGCGCAGACCCAGGCCGGCGAACAGCAGCGCGACGCATTCGTTGCAGCGCTGGCCGATTCGCGGGTGGCGGCGCAACCGGCCGTTGAGCTGCGCGGCCAGTAGTCCGTAGAGCAGAAAAACCACGAGGGTTTCGGCGACCAGCAGCAACCCCATCAGCGCCATTTCGGCTTCCGGATTGGCCGCCTGCGGCGATACGAATTGCGGCAGAAAAGCGACGAAAAACAGGGTCAGCTTGGGGTTCAGCAGGTTGATCAAAGCCCCCTGCAGGACGATCCGCGGCCCCGCTGCGGCGACCTGTTGCGCGTCGATCGCGGCGCGCCGGTTCCGCCACGCCCGATAGGCCAGGTAGAGCAGGTAGAGCGCGCCGGCGATGCGCAGGGTCGCGTAGAGCGCCGGGTTCGCAGTCAGCAGTGCGGACAGGCCCAGCACGGCGGCGATCAGGTGCGGCAGTACGCCCACGGCGCCGGCTACTGCACCCCAGATCGCGCCGGCCCGGCCATGCGTCAGGCCGCAGGAGATCGCAAAGATCACGCCGCTGCCCGGAATCATCGCCAGCAGCAGCGAGACGACGAGAAACTCAACCGACATCGCTGGCTGCCTGGCACCGCTGCGTTGCGGAGCGGCCGAATATTGCGCCCAACACCGCGACGACGGCCACCTGTCCGGACAGCACTGCCGGCCAGATCAGGGCGAACTGGGCGTCGAAGTATTTCTGCGGGCCGAAGGAGACCAGCGCGGCGGCTCCGGCCAGCCCGGCCAAGATGCGGCCGGCGGTGGTGTCGGTCGGCCCCAGGTACAGCGCTGCCGCCGCGGCAGCCAGGGCCGCGCCGAGGAACGGTGCGATGCCGAACAGCGGCGTGGTCGCCGGGGGGTGTGGCGCGACGCCGGCATACAGCGAACCGAGCATGATGCCCTGCAGGACGATGAGTGCGGCGAGGCCGGCTCTGGCGGTGTGGTCGTGGTTTTTCATGTTGCCTCCCAATAGGCGTAATTGCGTGTACGGGTGCATATTACCGTAATTCCGGTTACGGTAGTGGTCAAGCAAAAAAATGAGGTCATCCATGCGCGAAGAGGCGAGAGCGATCCGCCAGCAGCAGATCGAACGGGCCGCCTACGCGGTGCTGGAGGAAAAGGGCTACGCCGGCGCGTCGATGCTGGCGATCGCGCGTCGCGCGCGCGCCTCCAACGAGACGCTCTACAGCTGGTACGGCGACAAGACCGGCCTGTTCAAGGCGCTGGTGGAAAGGAATGCCAGCGAGAGCCGCGGCTTGCTGGAGGAGCGGATCGCAGCCGAGGGCGAGGCGCTGGAAACCCTGCGCGCCTTCGGCCCGATGCTGCTGGACATGCTCACCGGTGCGCGCGCGGTCGCCCTCAACCGCGCCGCCGCTGCCGACCCGAGCGGCGAGCTGGGCCGGGCGATCTCGGCCGCCGGGCGCGAGGCCATCGGCCCACTGGTGGCGCAGGTGCTGCTGCAGGCCCGCGAGCAGTGCAGGCTGGGTTTCGATGACCCCGGCGAGGCCCTGGAGCTCTATTTCGGCCTGCTGATCGGCGATCTGCAGATTCGCTGCGTCATCGGCCGCGCGCCGGCGCCGTCGAAAGACGAGCGCGAGCGGCGCTCGGAGCGCGCGCTTCAGGCGCTATTGCGTTTGCTGCCGGCATGACGCCGGGCGCCGCGCGATCGGCTCAGGGGTTGCCGGGCGCTGCCAGCAGGTCGAACAAGCCGGCCACCACCGGCATCGCCCGCGCCTCGTGCAGACAGACCAGATACTCGGTCAACTGCAGCCGCTGATCGCGCACGCTGAGGGCGTGCAGACGGCTGTCGTGGCCGAATTCACTCTCGCCGATCACCCCCACGCCCAGCCCCGCGGCCACCGCTTCGCGCACGCCTTCGCGACTGCCGACGCGCAGCCGCGCGGCCGGCTGCACGCCGGCGCGACGCAGGGTCTGCTCGAAAATCGCCCGCGTGGTCGAGCCGGATTCGCGCACCACCAGCCGCTCGCCGGCCAGCTCGGCGAGCCGGATCGAGCGCCGCCGCGCCCAGGCGTGGCTGCGGTTGACGAAGCACACCAGCCGGTCGCGGCGCAGCGGCCGGACGCGCAGCCGCGGGTCCGGCTCCAGATCGGGCAGCACGGCGACATCGGCGCGCAGCGCGAACAGCTCGGCGAGCACCCGCTCGCTGTTGCCAAAATCGATGCTCAATTCCACGCCGGGATAGCGCCGGTTGAAGTCGCCGAGCAGCGGCAGGATCAGGTGCGGGCCGTCGGCGGCGACGCGCAATCTGCCGCTCATAATGCCGCGGGCGCGAGACAGCAATTGCTCGGCCTCCGCCTCCAGCGCGAACTGGCGGCGGGTGATCTCCAGCAGCGCGTGGCCGAGGCCGGTCAGCGCCACGCCGCGACCACGGCGCTCGAACAGCTTGATGCCGAAGTTTTTTTCCAGCCCGTGCACGTGGCCGGAAAGCGTCGGCTGGGTCAGTTGCAGTGCCTCGGCGGCGGCGGTGAAACCGCCCTGGGTGGCGACCGCGTGAAAGGCGCGAAGCTGGGCCTGATTCATCGGTAAATCCTATGTCAGATATTTTTGTTATCGAATTGATCGTGGATTGACCGCGCCGTTAAGGTCAAGTCACACGCTGTGGTTACCGGCCGAGGACACCGCAATGGATCTCGACGCACTGCCCGACAACCCCTATCTGCTGCTCACGCCGGGGCCGCTGTCGACCAGCAAAGCGGTGAAGGCGGCGATGCTGCGCGACTGGTGCACCTGGGATGACGACTACAACGCCGTGGTCGAATCGATCCGCGCGCAGCTGGTGGATCTGGCCAGCGCGCAGCCTGGCTACAGCTGCGTGCTGATGCAGGGCAGCGGCACCTTCTGCGTCGAGTCGGCGATCGGCACCGCGCTGCCGCGCGACGGCAAGCTGCTGGTGCTGGCCAACGGCGCCTACGGCCAGCGCATCGCCGAAATCGCTGGCTACCTGCAGATTCCGCTGGCGCTGCTCGACGCCGGCGAGTGCGCCCGCCACGATCCGGCCGCTGTCGCCGCCGCGCTGCGCGCCGATCCGGCGATCAGCCACGTCGCCGCGGTGCATTGCGAAACCACCACCGGCATGCTCAACCCGGTCGAGGCCATCGGCGCGGTGGTCGCCGATTGCGGGCGCGGTTTTATCGTCGATGCGATGAGCAGCTTCGGCGGCATCGAATTGGATATGGCGGCGCTGCGCGCGGATTTTCTCATCAGCTCGGCCAATAAATGCATTCAGGGGGTGCCGGGTTTCGGTTTTATTCTCGCCCGGCAAAGTGCGCTGGAAAGCTGCGCCGGCAATGCGCGCTCGCTGTCGCTGGATGCCTATGCCCAGTGGCGCGGCATGCAGGATGGCGGCGGCAAATGGCGTTTTACTTCGCCGACCCACGTGGTGCGGGCCTTTGCCCGGGCGCTTGAGGAATTGCGCGAGGAGGGCGGCGTGGCGGCGCGCGCGGCGCGTTATCGCGATAACCAGCGGCGGCTGGTGGCGGGCATGCGTGCGCTGGGTTTCGAAACGCTGTTGGCGGATGAGTTGCAATCGCCGATCATCACCAGCTTTTGCAGCCCCGAACATGCGGATTACGATTTCAAGCGCTTTTACAGCGCGCTCAAACGGCGCGGCTTTGTGATTTATCCGGGCAAGGTCAGCGCTGCGGATACCTTCCGCATCGGCAATATCGGCGAGGTTTACGCCGCGGATATTCAAGGTTTGCTGCAGGCGGTGGCGCAGAGCATGTATTGGCTGCGGCCGGCGAATGCGCCCGTCGCAAATACGCATACAGAGGAATCATAAAATGGCTGAGAACAGAACCGTGACCGTCAACGGCCGCAGCTACCGCTGGCCGGATCGGCCGGTGGTGGCGGTGTGCGTCGATGGCTCGCAGCCGGAATACATCGAGCGGGCGATCGCCGCCGGGGTGATGCCCTGGGCGGAGAAAATCGTCGCCGGGCAGGGCGCCGATCTGCGCGTCGATGGCGTGGTGCCGAGCTTTACCAATCCGAATAATCTGTCCATCGTCACCGGCCAGCCGCCGGCGGTGCACGGCATTTGCGGCAATTTCTATTACGACCGCGACAACGATCGCGAAGTGATGATGAACGAGCCGGAACTGCTGCGCGCGCCGACGCTTTTCAGTGCTTTTCAGCGCGCCGGCGCCAGTGTCGCCATCGTCACCGCGAAGGATAAACTGCGCCGCTTGCTCGGCCACGGACTTGAGTTCGGTGGAGCAGAAAATGCTGCAGAGGCGATCTGCTTCTCCTCGGAAAAGGCCGATCAGACCAGCCTCGCCGAGCACGGTATCGAGGGCGTGCTGGAGATGGTCGGCATGCCGCTGCCCTCGGTTTACAGCGCCGAACTTTCCGAATTTGTCTTCGCCGCCGGGGTGAAATTGATGCAGACCCGGCGGCCGGACATCATGTATTTGTCCACCACCGATTATATCCAGCACAAATTCGCCCCCGGCAGCGCCGGCGCCAATGCTTTTTACGCGATGATGGATAAATACTGGGCGCAGTTGGATGCGCTGGGCGCCGTCGTCGCGCTGACCGCCGATCACGGCATGCACGCCAAGCACGATGCCGCCGGCGAACCGCAGGTGATCTATTTGCAGGATCTGCTCGATGCGCAACTCGCTGATCATCACGGCGCCGCCGCGGCGCGGGTGATTCTGCCGATCACCGATCCCTACGTGGTACACCACGGCGCGCTGGGTTCCTTCGCCACCGTTTATCTGGCGCCGGGCGTGGATATCGCCACGGTTAAAGCCGGACTGGCCGCGCAGCCGGGTATCGAGCTGGTCTGCGATAACGCCGAGGGCTGCGCGCGCTTCGAACTGGCGGCGGATCGAATGGGCGATCTGATCGTGGTCGCCGAGCGGCACGTGGTGCTGGGCACCACCGCGGCGCGCCACGATCTGTCCGGCCTCGACGTGCCGCTGCGCTCGCACGGCGGCGTCTCCGAGCAGCGCGTGCCGCTGCTGCTGAGTCGGCCGCTGGTCGGCATCGAGGCGGGCCGGCGGCTGCGCAATTTCGATATTTACGATCTGGCGCTGAATCACCTGGCGGTGCGGGCCGAGCCGGATTTTGCGGAGCACATGCAATGAATCCAGTGATCGACGCTTCGCGCCCGGTACGCCACGAACTGATGCGCATCGCCGGGGAGAAGATCGACGGCGCCAGCGGCTTGCGCATCGATGTGCACTATCCCTACACCGATGAGGTGATCGGCACGGTGCCGCGCGCCAGTCGCGAACAGGTGGCCGAGGCCTTTCGCATCGCCGCCGAATACCGGCCGACGCTGAGCCGCTATCAGCGCCAGCAGATATTGCTGCGCACGGCGCAAGCGATCGACGCGCGCCGCGAGGCCATCTCCGAATTGATCACCCTGGAGTGCGGCCTGTCGCGCAAGGATTCGCTGTACGAAGTGGGCCGCGCCTGCGATGTGTTTACGCTGGCCGCCAGCCTGTGCATTCTCGACGACGGCGAGATCTTCTCCTGCGATCTGACCCCGCAGGGCAGGGCGCGCAAGATTTTCACCCAGCGCGAGCCGCTGACGGCGATTTCCGCGATCACGCCGTTCAACCACCCGCTGAACATGGTGGCGCACAAGATCGCGCCGGCGGTGGCGACCAACAATTGCATGGTGGTCAAGCCCACCGAGCTGACCCCGCTGACCGCGCTGCTGCTCGCCGATCTGCTCTACCAGGCCGGCTTGCCGGGGCCGATGCTGTCGGTGGTGACCGGCCTTCCCGAGGACATCGGCGAGGAGATGATCCGCAACCGGCACATCGAGCTGATCACCTTCACCGGCGGCGTGCCGGTGGGCAAGTACATCGCCGAGCACGCCGGCTATCGGCGCACGGTGCTGGAGCTGGGCGGCAACGCACCGCTGATCGTCATGGACGACGCCGATCTGGATCGCGCCGCGGAGCTGGCGGTGGCCGGCGCGACCAAAAACTCCGGCCAGCGCTGCACCGCGGTCAAGCGCGTGCTGTGCATCGATGCGGTGGCCGACGAGTTCGCCGCGCTGGTGGCGCAGAAGGCGGCAAAGATCGTCTACGGCGACCCGATGGACCCGGCCACCGACCTCGGCTGCGTGATCCACGCGCAGGCCGCCGCGCTGTTTCAGCGCCGCGTCGAGGACGCCATCGAAGGCGGCGCCGAGCTGCTCTACGGCAATCATCGAAGCGGCGCGCTCTACTCGCCGACGGTGCTCGACCGCGTGCCCTTCGACTGCGAGCTGGTGCGCGAGGAGACCTTCGGCCCGCCGATTCCGATCATCCGCGTGGTGGATATCGACGACGCCATCCGCGTCGCCAATTCGACCGCGTTCGGCCTGTCCGCCGGGGTGTGTACCAACCGCATGGACCACATCACCCGCTTTATCAACGAGTTGCGCACCGGCACGGTGAACATCTGGGAGGTGCCCGGCTACCGCATCGAGATGTCGCCCTTCGGCGGCATCAAGGATTCCGGGCTGGGCTACAAAGAGGGCGTGCTGGAGGCGATGAAGAGCTACACCAACGTCAAGACCTTCTCGCTGCCCTGGTAGCGCGGCGACTCAGCACGCGGCGCGATAGCGCGCCCAGATCTGGCGAAAGCCCGGGGTCAGCGATTCCGGCTGCGCCGCCAGCCAGGCATCCACCTGCGCCGGCGTCAGCCAGCGGCCGCCGGCGACCTCTTCCGGATCGAGCTGCAGCGGACCGTCGTAATCGACGCGGTAGATCTGTGAGAACTCCCATTCGGTAGCGGCGCTGGCCGCGATCCGGAACAGCTGCTGCGGCACCGCGTCGAGGCGGATGCCCAGCTCCTCCTCCAGCTCGCGGACGATGCAAGCGTCGTAGCTTTCGCCGCTGTCCACATGGCCGGCGCAGGAGCTGTCCCAGCGGCCGGGGTTGTTGTCTTTGCGCATCGAGCGGTGCTGCAGGAACAGTTCGCCGGCGGCGTTGAAGACCAGTGCGTGACAGGCGCGATGGCGCAGTTCGCGGCGGTGGATTTCGCGCCGGGTGTAGCGGCCGATGACGCGATCGTCGGCGTCCACGGCGTCGATCAGTTCATCGCCGACCCGATCCTCGTTCATCGTTGCCCCCGTCGTTGTTCGTCCGCGCTGCGTTTCAGCGCAGTTGTTGCGGCAGGTCCACGGCGAGGCTCTCCTTGACCTCCTCCATGACCACGTAGCTCTTGGTGTCGCGCACCCCCGGCAGGCCGTGCAGGATCTCGCCGAGCAGCGCGCGATAGGCGGCCATGTCGGCGATGCGCACCTTCAGCAGATAGTCAAAATCACCGGACACCAGGTGGCACTCCTGCACCTGACTCAGCAGCGCCGCGGCGGCTTTGAACTCTTCGAGGATATCCGGCGAGGTGTAGTCGAGGCTGATCTCGACGTAGACCAGCAGTTCCAGGCCCAGGCGCCGCGGATCGAGCACCGCGCGGTAGCCGCGGATGAAGCCCTCGCGCTCCAGCCGTCGCACCCGCTCCAGACAGGGCGAGGTGGACAGGCCGATGCGACTGCCCAGATCGGTGAAGGAGATGCGGCCGTCAGTCTGCAGCACTTCGAGGATGCGCCGGTCGAGGCGATCCAGCGGACGCTGCGGCGATGATCCGGCGCTGTTTCTGGACATGGCGAAAATCTTTTGGCTGCCCCGGCGCACGGCCGCTCTGGACAGGAGAATTTATCGCTATTTGGCTAATAATGCGAAAAAATCGCGAAAGAAATCCCCCAGAATCCACCGGAATTGCGGCGCTGAATGCTGCATTGCAATAAATGCTGCGGTGCAAAATGTGGCGCAGCGGCAACTATCTGGAGGTTTTCGGCATGCTTATCGGCGTCCCCAAAGAGATTAAAAACCACGAGTACCGCGTCGGCCTGACCCCGGCCAGCGCGCGCGAGCTGATCCACCACGGCCACGAGGTGATCATCGAGACCAACGCCGGGCTCGGCATCGGTTGCGATGACGCCAGCTACGAAGCGGTCGGCGCGAGCATCGTCGCCAGCGCCGCGGATGTCTTCGCCCGCGCCGAGATGGTCGTCAAGGTCAAGGAGCCGCAGCCGGTGGAGTGCGAGATGCTGCGCGAAGGCCAGCTGCTGTTCACCTATCTGCATCTGGCGCCCGATCCGCAGCAGACCGCGGGGCTGGTCAAGTCCGGCTGTATCGCCATCGCCTACGAGACGGTCACCGATGCGCGCGGCGGCCTGCCGCTGCTGGCGCCGATGTCCGAGGTGGCCGGGCGGATGTCCATCCAGGCCGGCGCCCACTGTCTGGAAAAGGCCCAGGGTGGCGGCGGCGTGCTGCTCGGCGGCGTGCCCGGCGTGGCCGCCGGCAAGGTGGTGGTGATCGGTGGCGGCGTGGTCGGCACCAACGCCATCCGCATGGCCATGGGGCTGGAGGCGGAAGTCACCGTGCTGGATCGCTCCATCGAGCGGCTCAAACAGCTCGACGAACTCTACGGCGGCAAGCTCAACACCATTTTCTCCACCCGCGAAACGCTGGATCAGTACGTGCTGGATGCCGATCTGGTGGTCGGCGCAGTGCTGGTGCCCGGCGCCGCCGCGCCCAAGCTGGTGAGCCGCGAAATGATCGGCCACATGCGCCCCGGCAGCGTGCTGGTGGACGTGGCCATCGACCAGGGCGGCTGCTTCGAGACATCCAGGGCGACCACCCACGCCGAGCCCACCTACGTGATCGATGACGTGGTTCACTACTGCGTCGCCAACATGCCCGGCGGCGTGGCGCGCACCTCCACCTTCGCCCTCAACAACGCCACCCTGCCGTTCGCCCTGGCGCTGGCCGACAAGGGCTACGCCCAGGCGCTGCGCGACGATCCGCACCTGCGCAACGGCCTCAATGTGCACACCGGCAGGGTCACCTACGAAGCCGTGGCGCGCGATCTCGGCTACGACTACGTGCCGGCCAGCGAGCTGATCTGACCCGGTTCCGCTACCCGGTTCCGCAACCCGGTTCCGCAGCCCGGCCCCGCTTTCGTCCTCGCCTCGCTCGTATTGCGGCTCGCCCTCGGGCGGGCCGCTTTTCTGTGCGCGCTACAGCAGGTCGAGCTGCTCGCCGCTGCGCGGCGCGACCGGTGGTAGCGCCGGCGGGCGGAACTGTGCGCAGTCCAGATCCAGCCCGCCGTCCGATGTGCGCCCGGCCAGCCCGCAGCGCTCGCGAGCCCGGTTGAAACGCTGGCGGATGATCGCCGCGAAGGCGCCGTCACCGCGAAAGCGCGCGCCGAAGCGGCTGTCGTTGTCGCGCCCGCCGCGCACATCGCGGACCCGCTTCATCACGTGTTCGGCGCGCTGCGGGTAGTGCTGTTCGAGCCATTCGCGGAACAGCTGCGGCAGCTCGTGGGGCAGGCGCAGCATGCCGAAACCGGCGCGGCTGGCGCCGGCCTCGGCGGCGGCTTCGAGCAGCGCCTCCAGCTCGCGGTCGGTGAGCACCGGAATCACCGGCGAAATCAGCACCCCCACCTCGATGCCCGCTGCGCGCAGCGCCGCCACCGTGCGCAGGCGCCGCGCCGGGCTGGCGGCGCGCGGCTCCAGGCGGCGCGCGAGCTGTTTGTCCAGCGTGGTCAGGCTGATCCAGACGCTGGCCAGGCGGCGTTCGGCCATCGGCGCCAGCAGGTCGATATCGCGTTCGATCAGCGCCGATTTGCTGATGGTGTACAGCGGGTGGGCGCAGTCGTGCAGCAGTTGCAGCAGCTCGCGGGTGATGCCGAGGCGGCGCTCGACCGGCTGCCAGGCATCGGTGTTGACGCCCAGCGCGATCGGCGCGCAGCGATAGCCGGGCTTGGCCAGCTCGGCGGCGAGCAGCGCCGCGGCGTCGCGCTTGGCGTACAGCAGGGTCTCGAAATCCAGTCCCGGCGAGTGGCCGAGCCAGGCGTGGCTGGGCCGCGCGTAGCAGTAGACGCAACCGTGCTCGCAGCCGCGGTAGGGGTTGATCGAGCGGTCGAAGGGCAGATCGGGCGAGTCGTTGCGCGTCAGCAGGCTGCGCGCGCGGTCTTCGCGCAGCTCGGTGCGCAGCGGCGGCAGCGGCTCGTCGAGTGTGCCCCAGCCGTCGTCGCAGGCTTCGCTGCTGCGCGATTCGTAGCGCCCCGCAGGATTGCTGACGGCGCCGCGGCCGTGCGGCGGGCGGCGGTGATCGGTCATCCGGGCGCTCCGGCGGCGTGCCCTGCCGGCACTGAGGCCGGCGATGCTAGCACGCCCGGCACGGTGCCCGCAGATGGCCCGGCGAGCCGCTGCAAAGGGAGATTTCGAGGCTTATTGCGACGAATATTTCGACGCTTGGCAGCGGCGCACGGCCTGCCGCCGTCGGGCGGGGGATAGTCGTCGGGCTGGGGGCTCAGTTGTTGTCGTTAAAACGACATTTGCTGCTTGTTCCCCCGCCCCCGCAATGCGCCGAGCAGACTCTGAAACGGCCCCCTCAGCTCATCAAGACATTTTCGATATGTCGAAGAAGGCGACATATCGCTGCCTGTTGATAAAAGATCGCTATGTTTTTCTGATTTTTATCGGACGGCGGAATTTTGGCGCAAAATCGATTACCCGCATCCGAGCTGTGCGCAAGAGCACAAGTTTACTGTTCTGAAAGTGTCGCAGTACACAGCGGAAAGGTTTGCCGGATTCTCATAATTCACCCCGACGGCACGCAATGCGTGGCGCTCGGTGAGCCATCCGCAGCCGGGGCCGCAGTGTTGCACCAGAACGCGGTGGGTGAGCGACAGGCTCGCCGTGTACGACGGTAACTAAATAATGAGGACAGAACAGTGAGAACACCCCCTCGCTGCGAGAGCGCCATTGGCGCGTCTCGGCGTCCGGTGGCGCCTTCGGCGCAGCCGCACAAGAAACCCCTGATCCGTGCGCTCGGCCTGGTCCTCGCGACCGGCTTCGGCGGACTGCTCAGCCAGCCCGCCAGCGCGACCTATCTGGAAATTCAGCACGATCTGGTCGGCGATGATGTACTGGCCGGCGACCAGTTCGGCGCCAGCCTGGATATGGACGACGGCCTGCTGGTGATCGGCGCCAATGGCGACGACGGCGAAGCCGCCGACGCCGGTGCGATCTACGTCTACGAGCGCGACGAAGACGGCAGCTGGAGCGAGCTGGCGCGGCTCACCGCCAATGACTTCGCCGCTAATGAAGCCGCCGACGACGACGGCTTCGGCAGCGCGGTGGCCATCAGCGGCGATACCATCGCCGTCGGCGCGCCGGGCAGCGGCAACGGCGCTGTGTATGTCTTCACTACCGATGGCAATGACTGGACGCAGCAGGCCAAGCTGGAATTTGCCGACAGCGTCGCCGGCGACGAATTCGGCGCCAGCCTGGCGCTGGATGGCGACCGGCTGGTGGTCGGCGCCCACAGGCACGATGGTGAAAGCACCGAGAACGATGACAAAACCGATATCGGCGCCATCTACGTCTACGAGCGCAACGGCACCACTTGGGATGCCGGCGCCGAGATCGAAGGCGACGGTACCAGCGAGTGGTTTGGCTACAGCGTGGCGGTGCGGGGCGATCTGATCGCCGCGAGTGCGGTGCGCCGGGTCGATGGCGATGATGCGGCCGTCGGCGCCGTGGAGTTGTACGAA
>CBFCYW010000054.1:0-22861 GCA_965602395.1 uncultured Chromatiales bacterium | reverse complement strand
GACCCGGGCTGTGACCCTGGCTGCGGCCCGGGCTGCGACCCGGGCTGCGCGACTGCCGGCGGTGCGGGCTCAGCCATCGATGTGCAGCCAGCCGCGGTCGCGGGCATCGGCGAGGAATTCGAGCACGTCGCCGCGCAGATCCGCGCCGGGGAAGGCGGTTTCCAGATCGCGGCAGATGGCCTCGACATCGCGCTGGCCATCGCAGCGCTTGAGGATCTCGCCGGCGCTGCCGCTGAGCGTCACCATGCCTTCGGGGTAGAGCAGCACGTGGGCCTGCTGCGCCGGCTCCCACTGGAAGCGGTAGCCGGGCGCCAGCGCCGGGCAGTCGGCCAGTTGCACCGCGGCGCTCAAGCTGCCTGCTCCCCGGCATCGCCGCAGTTGTGGTAGGGCGGCATCTCGGCGACATAGGCCATGTACATGGCGTCGGCCATGCTCCACAGCACGTCGAGCTTGAACTGCAGGATCTGCAGCGCGCGCTGCTGCTGCTCGCGCGTGCGGAAGTGCTCCAGGGTCAGCGCCAGGCCGTGCTCGACGTCGCGGCTGGCCTCGCTGAGACGCTTGCGGAAGTAGTCCAGCCCGCTGGATTCGATCCACGGGTAGTCGTCCGGCCAGTTGGCCAGGCGCTGCTTGTGGATGGTCGGCGCGAACATTTCGGTCAGCGATGAGCAGGCGCCCTCCAGCCACGGCGCCTCGCGCACGAAGTTGACGTAGGCATCGACCGCGAAGCGCACGCCGGGCAGCACCAGCTCCAGCGATTCGAGCTGCTGGCGCGGGATGCCGACCGCCTCGCCGAGCCGCGCCCAGGCTTCGATGCCGCCCTCGGTGCCCGGCTGGCCGTCGTGGTCGATGATCCGCTGCACCCACAGCTGGCGGGCCTCGCGATCCGGGCATCGGGCCATCAGATTGGCGTCTTTTTGCGGGATTCTGATCTGGTAGTAGTAGCGATTCGCCACCCAGCCCTGGATCTGCCGGCGGTTGAGTTCACCGTTGCGCATCATCAGGTGGTAGGGGTGGTTGATGTGGTAGCGGTTGCCGAGGGCGCGCAGGCGGGTTTCGAACTCGTCGCGGCTCCAGGGCCGGGCTTCGGCTTCGGGATGACTCATGCGGCTCCTCCTGCTACAGCGCCAACTGCATGCCGTCGTGGGCGACTTCGATGCCCTCGGCGGTCAACTGCGCACGCTGCGCCGACTCCTCGTCGAGAATCGGATTGGTATTGTTTATGTGGATCAGCACCTTGCGCCCGGCCAGCGGGCGCAGCAGCTCGATCATGCCGGCCTCACCCGACTGCGGCAGGTGGCCCATGCTGGCGGCCGGCTTGCTGCCGACGCCGCGGCTGATCATCTCGTCCTCGGTCCAGAAGGTGCCATCGACCAGCAGCAGGTCGGCGGCCGCCATCCAGGCGCGGGTATCGGCATCGTGGGCGCCCAGTCCGGGGGCGTAAAACAGATTCTTGCCGCTGGCCGGATCGCTAATGCGCAGGGCGATGGTATCGCCCGGGTGCGGGTCCTGGCGGTGCGGCGAATAGGGCGGCGCGGCGCTGGCAATGGGCAGCGCGGCGAAACGCAGGCCGGGCACCTCGGGAATTTCGAAATCCTCGCCATCCGGGCGGATCTGCCGCCACTCGACGCCACAGTAGTGATCGAGCATGTTGAACAGCGGGAAGCCGGAACTCAGATCGGCCTGCACCATGTCCGTGCAATGCACCGCCAGGCGCTCGCCCTCGCGCAGGGTGAGCAGGCCGGTGGTGTGGTCGATCTGGCTGTCGATCAGCAGCAGCGCGCCGATGCCGGTGTCGCGCAGGCCGTGGCGCGGCTGCAGCTCCGGGGTAGCGGCGATCTGCTGGCGGATATCCGGCGAGGCGTTGATCAGCAGCCAGCGCTGGCCGTCGCCGCTGACCGCGATCGATGACTGGCTGCGCGGCCGGGCGCGCAGTGTGCCGGCGCGCAGCCCGGCACAGTTGACACAGTTGCAGTTCCACTGCGGGAAACCACCGCCGGCCCCGGAGCCGAGAACGCGAATTTTCATGGCGCGCGAACCTTCATGGCACAGATCACCCCGGCAGCGCTGCCCAGGGGCCGCTGCAGTGGCCGGGCAAATTCAGGATCTGGAGATTGCCGCCGGATCCGCCGACTTGCGCGAACCCGGCGGCGGGTACGCTAGCGGTTGTAGCAGTACATGTTGATTTCGAAACCGAGACGACGCTCGACGTAGGCGGGCTTTTCCCATTTCATGTGACTTTCCTCCAATTTCATGGATGAGCTGGCGGGAGGTTCCCGGGCCAGCGTTTTGACAATGCTGTCAGTATCACAAAAAGCAGAATGCGTGCCACTGGCAGCGGCCGCGAGCATAGCACGGCTGGACACCGTCAATCCGCCCCCGACCACCGGTCGATCGCGACGCGCGTGACCCGCAGGTGTGACACGGTGTCACACGACAGGGGCAACAGGCGTGTCACATCGACATCTTCCATCCGCCGCCACTGTCCGCGGGCCTGAAAGCGAGGCTTCTCAGCTTTGCAGGCTCATGAACCAGCGCCGCGTCTCTTCATCGGCCGCGAGCAGGGTTTCAATCCGCAGGTCGTCCAGGGTCGCGTCGATGCTCATCCCCACGGTGGCGATCAGCGAAAACAGCTTCAGTTCCGCACCGTCAATCGAGAACTCGACAGAAAGGACTGGCGCGGGATGTTGTTGCGGACGATCCGCGAGGGCGGCAGCAACGCCAGGGAGATCTTTCAATTCATTCAGCAGAGCCTTCCCTTCATCATCATGGGGCCTGCGCGCAACCTCCAGATCGAGTAAGCGGAAGAGCGCGCGTGCGACCTCGGGCCAATTGCGAATGTTGTCTCGCAACACGCCGGGTGAAAACAAATCGCGCAGCAGATTGGGTTGCCCTGTGCCTCCTGCGATCGCGAAGAACCTCTGCGCACTCTCGTTGGCCCGCTGCAGGTTCCAGATGCGATCGATCGAGACCGCAGGAAAAGGCTCATGGCCCTTCAGGACATGGTCGATCGAGGCGCCCACGGCATCCCTCACATCCGCACTCCAGCCGGCATTGTCGGATTGAGGTGCAAATCCAGCCGACATCAACATAACGTCCTGCTCTGCGGCCGGCATTTCAAGCGCCTGGCAGATCTGCCGTATCGCGTACCGGCTGGGCTTTGAGCGCCCGGTTTCGAGAAAGCTGAGATGGCGTTGCGACAGGCCCGCATCGAGCGCGAGGTCGAGCTGGCTCAGCCGTCGCCTTGCTCGCCAAGATTTCAGCAGTGGGCCGAACGCATCCTGGGGTCGGTTAACCAAGAGTGTCATGCTCCCTTTTTTGCGCAAAGCCGAAGTCTTTGCCATTACCTGGGGGGTAATTGAGCCACGCGCACCTCATGGCTCTGAATGTAGCGAAACACCAACTCGCAAGAGGTGCCTAATGCCAACCTCCACAGCCGCCGCCCGAAAGTATCTCAAGATGAACGCCCTGTTCTCGATGCTCACGGCATTCCCGCTTCTCCTGTTTGCCGGAATGGTCGCGCCCATTCTGTTTGCCGACCCCGTGGATTGGGCCGCGATGGGCCTGCGCGGTTTGGCGGTTGGCCTCATCGGTTTCGCCGGGCTGACCTACTCATTATCGAAGTACAAATTCGTGTCGCGATCCATGGTCAACGAGATCGTTGTCCTCGACGTGCTCTGGGTCCTGGGCAGCATCATCCTGATCGCGTTCTTCGGTCACATTCTGACAACGAACGGCGCCCTGATCGTTGCAGCGGTGGCCGTGGTGGTCGCGTTCTTCGCAGCTTCCCAGTTCGCTTCTGCCGCCAGGATCGAAAAGCCCATCCCGATCGCCAGCGTGGAACTGCGGGACGGAAAACTTCATGCCGCCGCCAGGCGGGCCGTGCGTGCGCCAACCGAGACGGTCTGGAATGTGATGACCGATCATCCGTCCTATGCGGACGTGGCCGGCAACATCTCCAGGGTCGAGGTGGTCTCTGGCGACGGCCTCGGGATGAAGCGGCGGTGCTACGGCCCCAAGGGGGAGAACTGGGAGGAGACCTGTGATCTGTACGAGCCAGGTCATGGCTACGGTTTCCGCGTCCACACCGAAGCCAGCGACTATCCCTATCCGTTCGCGGAGCTATCCGGGCGCTGGACCGTCGACGAGCACCCTGCGGGATCCGAATTCGGCATCGAAATCGTGGCCGAAGTGAAGGGCAATGCGCTATCCCGATGGTTTTTTGTAATGATGGCGAGGCCACAGTTCAAGACCATCCTCATCGATCTTGCAGATGCCTGGGCGGAACGCATGGAGCGTGAAGCCGGGAAGCCGTGAACCACCCCGGGTTTCCCGCAGGGGCCGACTCTTGAAATGGAGTGCCCCGACTATCGCGAATGCTTCCGGGCCTGCGGCAGATGAGCCCATCAGCACGCCCTCAGCCGCGCGTGGTGGGAATGCCGAACTTCTTCAGCTTGCGATAGATAGTGTTGCGGCTCATGCCCAGCCGCGCGGCGGTGTTGGTGATGTTCCAGTGGTTGCTCTCCAACTCCTGCAGCAGGGTCTCGCGCTCGGCCTGCTCCAGGGCGTTGAAGCCGTCCTGCGCCACACTGTCGGTGGACTGCCCGGCGGCGTCGCCAGCGGCCGCCGCACGCGACAGTGAATCACCGAGCAGCGCCGCGGGCAGATCGCGCGGCTCGATCACACCGCCATCGCACAGCGCCGCCGCGGCGCGCAGGGTATTGCCGAGCTGGCGCACATTGCCCGGCCAGCGGCAGTTCAGCAGCACCCCCATGGCCGCGTCGCTGACGCGCAGCGGATGACCGAGCTGCGCGGCCTCCGCGGCGAGGATGCCATCGATCACCTGGGCGCGGTCGGCGCGATCACGGAAAGCCGGCAGCTCGATGCAGAAACCGGCCAGCCGGTAGTAGAGATCCTCGCGGAACTCGCCGCTGGCGATGGCTTCGCCCAGATCCCGATGTGAGGCGCTGAACACGTGCAGATCGATGGCGATCTCCTCGTTGCTGCCCAATGGCTGGACCACGCATTCCTCGAGCACGCGCAGCAGGCGGGTTTGCAGCGGCAGCGGCATGTCGCCGATCTCGTCGAGAAACAGGGTGCCGCCGCTGGATTGCACCAGCTTGCCCTTCATGCCCTCGCGGCGCGCGCCGGTGAAGGCGCCGTGGCGGTAGCCGAACAGCTCGCTCTCGATCAGCGATTCCGGAATCGCCGCGCAGTTGAGCGCGACGAAGGGTTTGTCGCGACGCTCGCTGACCATGTGCAGAGCGCGCGCAAAGGCCTCTTTGCCGGTGCCGGTCTCGCCCTGGATGAGAATCGACAGCTTGCTGTCCGCAACCCGCTGGGCGCGCAGCGCCTGATTTTTGAGCACGGGATCATCGCTGCACAGGCGCGCCAGCGACAGGCCGCCGTCCGGCGCCTGCTCGCTGAGCAGCACTTGCTCGCCTGCGCCATTGCCACACTTTGGCGGGGCATCGCTGGCGGGGTCGGCACGCCGCCGCGCCGATCCGGTCGAACCGCGCTGCGGCATGATCATCACGCCGAAAAACTGCTCGCCGCTGCGCTTGTGGCGCAGCTGCTGCACGCTGTAACCGGTCTGGCCCTGGCGCCCGCTAACCAGCAGCTGGCGCAGATCGAAGCGCTCGCCGGCATCGCTGCCGATGAGCTGGTCGCGATCGCGGCAGCCGAGCAGCCGCGCCGCCTCCTGATTGGCGCCGATCACCCGGCAGTCGGCGGACAGGGCGAGCATCGCGTCGCAGGGCTGCGAGACCAGATGGGCGCCGCGGTGCAGGCGCAGGATCCAGTCGCGGCGGTGCTCGCGCAGAAAGTACAGGCTTTCGATCATCTGCGCGGTCAGCGTCACCAGCGCCTGGGTATGCTGGTGGTTGCCGGCGTGCTCGCGATTCACCGATGAGGAATCGAGCACCGCCAGCAGGCTGCCGCGCGGGTCGTAAATTGGCGAAGCCGAGCAGGTCAACGCGGCGTGTTCGGCGTGGAAGTGATCCTCAAAATGCACCGTCAGCGGGCGATTTTCGATGATGCAGGTGCCGATGCCGTTGGTGCCCTCGCTCTGCTCACTCCAGTCGGCACCGATGTGCAGGCCGGCGTCGGTCAGGCCGCGCTCGGTGCCCGGATCGCTGATCTGGTGTAGCAGGATGCCCTGCGCATCGGAGAGGATGATGCTGTAGCCGGAGCCGGCGATGCGCTGGTAGAGCTGCTCCATCTCCGGCTCGGCGACCCGGGTCAGGTACTCGATGCGCTGGCGGTGCTCGCGCAGCTCGCGCGCCTCCAGCACGCGCGTCGCCGGGGCAGCCACCGGATCGAGGCGGTAGCTGGACAGGCAGCGCTGCCACGAGCCGGCGATCAGGCCGCCGCTGGCGCTTTCCCGAGCACCATCTTCAAGCACGCGCTGCGCGTGCACGGACGTTGTGGACTCTGTGGCCACTGATTTTCTCCTCCACCCCGCGTTGCGCGCCGGTCGGTAGCGACCGCGCAGCGAGAATGAAGTGACGAAGTTACAGGAGGCGCAACAGGTCGGGCAAGATCGATTGTCGATTGCGTCACGCCACTGTCACGTTTGCGTGACATCGCGCGCCGCGCCGCAGCGCGCCATATCGATACAAATTCCCCGCCGAAGCAGTTGTGCTGCGCCTTTTCCGCCAATGGCATAGAATCTGCTGTGCTCCAGATGAGCGGTTGTCTCGACCGCAGGTTTCCCTCACCAATCAAGAAGTATCCGGGAGGAGGATGAGTATGAAACATAAAATCGCACTGACCACGGCGCTGCGCCGCGCGAGCGGCACGCTGCTGGCGGCCGGCTGCATCGCCCTCAGCGGCTTGTCGACCGCGCAGGCGGCAGGCGTCACCGACTCGATGATTCTCAACGACCAGGCCACCACCGATGACGTGGTGCACTACGGCCTCGGCCCCAAGGCGCAGCGCTACAGCCCGCTGACCACGCTCAACGCGGATAACGTCTCCAAGCTGACCCCGGTGTGGGCTTTCTCCTTCGGCGGCGAGAAGCAGCGCGGCCAGGAGAGCCAGGCGCTGGTCAAGGACGGGGTGATGTACGTCACCGGTTCCTACTCGCGGATGTGGGCTATCGACGCGCGCACCGGCGAGGAACTCTGGCAGTACGACCATCGCCTGCCCGACGGCATCCTGCCCTGCTGCGACGTGGTCAACCGCGGCGCCGCCCTGTACGGCAACCTGGTGATCTTCGGCACGCTCGACGCGCAGATCGTCGCCCTTGAGCAGAAGACCGGCAAGCGCGTCTGGAAGGCCAAGATCGACGACTACAAGGCCGGCTACTCGATGACCGCGGCGCCGTTGATCGTCAAGGGCATGGTCATCACCGGCGTCTCCGGCGGTGAGTTCGGCGTCGTTGGTCGCGTCGAGGCGCGCGATGCGCTGACCGGCGAGATGCGCTGGGTTCGCCCGGTGATCGAAGGCCACATGGGCCACATCTGGAAGGGTGGCGAGAAGATGGACAACGGCATCTCCGGCACCACCAATGCCACCTGGCCGGGTGACATGTGGAAGACCGGCGGCGCCGCGACCTGGCTCGGCGGCACCTACGACCCGGAGACCGACCTGGTGTTCTTCGGCACCGGCAACCCGGCACCGTGGAACTCGCACCTGCGCCCCGGCGACAACCTGTTCTCCACCTCCACGGTGGCGATCGACCCGGATACCGGCAAGATTTCCTGGAGCTTCCAGTACACCCCGAACGACGGCTGGGATTACGACGGCGTCAACGAGTTCGTGTCCTTCGACGCAGAGGGCAAGAAGCTCGGCGGCCACGCCGACCGCAACGGCTTCTTCTACGTCATCAACCGTGAGAACGGCGATTTCGTGCGCGCCTTCCCGTTCGTCGACGAAATCACCTGGGCCTCGGGCATCGACGACAACGGCCGCCCGATCGAGACCGGCAACCGCCCCGGCAACCCGGCCGACTCTGCGGATGGCAAGAAGGGTGAATCGGTGTTCTCGGCGCCGGGCTTCCTCGGCGGCAAAAACTGGATGCCGATGGCCTACAACAAGGACACCGGCCTGTTCTACGTGCCGGCCAACGAGTGGGGCATGGACATCTGGAACGAGCCGATCACCTACAAGAAAGGCGCCGCCTATCTGGGTGCCGGCTTCACCATCAAGGCGCTTAACGAGGACTACATCGGCGCGCTGCGCGCCTTCGATCCGAAAACCGGCGAGAAGGTGTGGGAGTACAAGAACAACGCTCCGCTGTGGGGCGGCGTTCTGACCACCGCCGGCAACCTGGTGTTCACCGGCACACCCGAAGGCTTCCTCAAGGCCTTCGACGCCAAAACCGGTGAGGAGCTGTGGAAGTTCCAGACCGGCTCCGGCATCGTCTCCAGTCCGATCACCTGGGTGATGGATGGCGAGCAGTACATCGGCGTCGCCTCCGGCTGGGGTGGTGCTGTGCCGCTGTGGGGTGGCGACGTGGCCAAGCGCGTCAAATACCTCAACCAGGGCGGCATGTACTGGGTTTTCAAGCTGCCCAAGTAAACGCCAACCCAGGCTGATCGCCCCTGTGCGGAGCCGGCGCGCCCGGCTCCGCACCTCTTTTCCCCGAACAGTCTGATGGCTGTCGATTCGATGCGCCCGACAATACCCGGGCAGGATACTGGTGACCCCGTGATGAAGATCCGTTTAATACTTCCCCTTACCCTGATTCTGGCCGCCTTCGCCGGCAAGGCGCTGGCCCACGGCGACGTTCAACCGCAGCCGGTGGACACCGGCAATCTGGAAAAACTCGGCGACGAGTGGCTCGAAGAAAACCCCTACGTGGGCAATGAGGAGGCGATCGAGATCGGCGCTTCCGCCTACAACCAGAACTGCGCCCGCTGCCACGGCCTCGGCGCCGTCTCCGGCGGCATCGCCCCGGACCTGCGCGAACTGCCCAGCGACATCGAGGGCGACGAGTGGTACGTCTACCGCGTACGCAACGGCGCAGTGCGCAACGGCATCACCTACATGCCCAAGTTCGAGGGCATCCTCAGCCAGGAAGCCCTGTGGGCGATCCGCGCCTGGCTGCTGACCATCGCCGTAGAGTAAGCTGCCGCGCGCAAGTCCCATCGCATCACACTGCCCGCAGAGGCGGATGGAGGAAACATGAAACCGGCCCGACTCCCGACCCGCATTCTCAGCGCCGCGGCACTCATCACCGGCCTCGTCGCCGGTGCTGGCGGCACGGTACAGGCCGCGGACCTGGACAAGGTTCACGAGCGCGGCGCGCTGGAAATCGCCGCCTACCGCGACTACCCGCCGTTCTCCTATCGCGACGGCCGCAAAAACGTCGGTATCGACCTCGACATCGGCAAGGCACTGGCGGAGAAAATGGGCGTCGGCCTCTCGGTGCGCATGATCGGCGCCGATGAAAATATGGAAGACGACCTGCGCAACAACATCTGGAAGGGCCACTACATCGGCGGCGGCACCGTGGATGTGATGATGCACGTGCCCTACGACCTCGACTACGCCGAGGAAAATGACCTGGTGCGCTTCCTCACGCCCTACTACCGCGAGCAGATCGCCCTGCTCACCCACCCCGAACGCGCCGGCGGCGTCGAGCGCATCATCGATCTGGAAGGCCTGCGCGTCGGCGTCGAGCTGGACACCCTGGCCGACTTCTACCTGCTCTCCGGCCGCCAGGGAGATCTCAAAGACGAAGTGGTTCACTTCACCAACCTGAGCCTCGCCGCCGAGGCGCTGCTGGCCGGTGAGATCGACGCCATCTTCGGCCCACAGGCCGAATTCGAGGGCATTCTCGGTGAATCTCTGGGCGACTACACGGTCCACTACATGGCGACGCCGGGGCTGCGCCGCAACTACTGGGATGTGGGCCTGGCCGTGCGCATCAACCACAAAGCGCTGGCCAACGAGGTAGTGCAGGCGATGACCGAGCTGCACGAATCCGGCGCCATCCGCGAGATCTTCGCCAGGCACGGCGTCAGCTATCGCAGCCCCTCGCAAAGCGCGGTGGCCACCGGCTACGGCAAGATCGAACCCTGACAACGGCCCGCTGCCAGGCACGCTGGCCGCCACGCGCGGCCAGCGCGCCCGCAGCCAGACAGCGGCGCGCCGCGCGCCGCGGGAGCAGTCCGCCATGGCACATCCCGAGAACAGCCGGCAATCCAAGCGCCGCCGCCTCACCGTCGCGCTGATCTCGGCCGGCCTGTTCGCCGGCCTCAGTGCCGTCTCCGGCACTGCCCGCGCCGAGCTCAGCGGCGATAAAGCGATACTGCTCAGCGGCGCCGCCGGCGAGGTGCGCCTGGGCAGCGTCCACTTCGCCGCCGACGGCAGCTACAGCCTGAGCCTCGACGACAGCCTGTTCAGCGACCACTTCCTCTCCATGCGCCCGTTCAAGTGCATGCAGGGCCCACAGGACATGTGGTGCCACCTGCCCTACCCCTACGAAAAGGCCGAGCGCCTCGACGGCGACGACCTGCACGCACTGGAATACGACCTGCTGTTCATCCACCGCAAGTCCAGCGACTACGGCATCGACGCCTGGAACGGCCTCTACTACGCACTGCGGCGCGATGGCGACGGCCTGATCGGCGAACTGCACGAAGTGGATCTCAACGTCCTCGCCGCGCCGCCGGAAACGGACGCCCCGCCGATCACCCGCGTCGATCTCACCGCGGCAGACCCCGACCGCCACTGGCTGCCGCAGCTCGAAATCCGCTGAAACGGCGAGGAATCAACATGTCTGTACGCGCCCTGATGCTGCTCTGCGCCGCACTGTTCGCCGGCACCGCACACGCCACGACCACAGCCCTGCCGAAAGACCCGCTGCACTCCGGCCAATGGCCGACCATGGCCAGGCTGTTCCTCGGCGAGCAGGTGGTTTTCGACCAGCGCGTGCGCCTGCTGGCGCCGCCCGAGGCGGAGGATTCGATGAACTTCCCGGTGCTGGTCGACGCCAGCCAGCTGGCCGCCGAGGCCGGGCCGATCGAGGAGATCGTGGTCTTCGCCGACTACAACCCGATCCCGCTGGTGCTGAAATTCCAGCCCGGCCGCGCCGCGCCGCGACTGGGCTTTCGCCTCAAGCTGCAACAGGGCACGCCGATCCGCGCCGGCGCGCGCACCGCCGACGGCGTCTGGCACGTCGGCCACATCGAGGTCGACGCCGCCGGCGGCGGCTGCACCGTGCCGAGCCTGGCGCACGGCAACGCGGACTGGTCGTCCCGTCTCGGCGAGATCAGCGGCGGCCTGTTCGAGCGCGAGCAGGGCGCGCGGCTGCGCTTTCGCGTCATGCACCCGATGGACACCGGGCTGGCCGACGGCATCCCGGTGTTCCGCATCGAGCACATCGAGCTGAGCGACGCGGACGGCGCGCTGGCGCGCATCGAGCCCTACGAGCCGGTCTCGGAAAACCCGCTGTTCTCGCTGGATCTGCCCAGCTCCAGCGCCATTTCGCTGGCCGGTCGCGACAACAACGCCAACCGTTTCAGCGCGGAGATCCACCCGTGAGCCGCCTGTTCACCGCACTGCTCGGCGCGCTCTTTTCCGCCGCCGCCGCCGCCGATTTCGACTACCGGCTGGAGGCGCAACAGATCGCCCCCGGGGTCTACGTGGTCGAAGGCGATACCGAGCACTTCACCTTCGAAAACGGCGGCAACATCGTCAACATCGGCTTTATCGTCAGCGATGACGGCGTGCTGGTGATCGATACCGGCCCCTCGCGGTTGTACGGCGAGCAGCTGCGCGCGCTGATCGAGCAAACCACCGACCAGCCCATCGTCCGCGTCATCAACAGCCACCACCATCCGGACCACTTCTTCGGCAATCAGGCCTTCGCCGATCTGCCGATCGCCGCGCTGCCGGAAACCATCGCCGCGATGCAGGCCGAAGCCGGCGGCTTCGCCGACAATCTCTACCGCATCGTCGGCAACGCCATGTTCGGCACCGAGGTGATCATGCCGACGCAGACCCTCGCCCCCGGCGAGATCAGCCTCGGCCAGCGGCGCATCGAACTGCTGGCGCTGAGCGGCCACACCGCCGCGGATCTGGTGGTGCTGGATCACAGCAGCGGCGTGCTGTTCGCCAGCGACATGGTCTACTACCAGCGCGCCGCGACCACCCCGCACGCCGACCCGGCGCAGTGGCTGCAATCGCTGGATCGCCTTGAGGGTCTGCAGTTCGATATCCTCGTGCCCGGCCACGGCCCGGTCAGCGACGCCGCCGCCATCGCCCAGACCCGCGACTACCTGCAGTGGCTGACCGCCCACCTCGCCGCCGCCGCGGCGCGCGGTGCAGACATGGCCGAGCTGGTGTTCAGCCCGCTGCCGGAGCGCTTCGCGACGCTCGGCGCAATGCCCGCGGAGTACATGCGCTCGGTCGCCCACCTGTACCCGCGCTACGAAGAGAGGCACCTGCCGGAACCCGCGGTGGCCAACGTGCAGTGATGCGCGCCGCGCTACTACTGCTCGCGCTGCTCAGCGGCCCGGCCGTCGCCGGCGAGCTGTTCAACGAGCACGGCCTGCGCAGTGACCGCTACCGCGCGCCGCTGCCCGACTCGGTGCCCCACGGCCAGCGCCTCGATGCCCGCCAGGCGCAGGCGCTGATCGCCGATATAGACCCGCTGCTGATCGACGTGCAAGCGGTCACCGTGCGCCCGGAGCTGGCCGACTTCGGCATCACCTTTCTGCCCAACCGGCCACGCCTGCACATCCCCGGCAGCCACTGGCTGCCGAATGTGGGCTACGGCGAGCTGGACGAATCGATGGATGGCTACTTCCGCGGCAATCTGGCGCGGCTGACGGGCGGCGACTTCAGCCGGCCGATCCTGTTCTACTGCGTCGCCGACTGCTGGATGTCGTGGAACGCCGTGCAGCGCGCCCACGGCTACGGCTATCGCGAACTCTACTGGCTGCCCGATGGCACCGAGGCCTGGGCCGCCGCCGGCTTCGAGCTGATCGAAGGCCAGCCGCTGCCACTGGAACCCGACTGATGGAGAGGCCGATGCTGCGCTCGATGCCCGCCTTTGCGCTGCTGCTTGTACTCGCCGCGCCGGTGCTCGCCGCCAATCAGACGGAAAAACAAGCGGTGCAAAACCTCGAAGCCTACGCCGCCTACAAGATGGCCCAGTACCAGCGCGCGCACGAGATCTGGCTGTCGCTGGCCGAACGCGGCAACACCACGGCGATGAACAATCTGGCCAATATGTACGATCAGGGCCAGGGCGTGGAGCAGGATCTGGCCACCGCCGCGCAGTGGCTGACCCGCGCCGCCGAGGCCGGCGACAGCATCGCCCAGCTCAACCTCGGCCTGGCTTACGAAAAGGGTCGCGGCGTGGCGCACGATAATCGTATCGCCGCCGACTGGTTCCGCCGCGCCGCCGAACAGGGCGAGCAGACGGCGCAGTTCAATCTCGGCGTGATGCTGGCCACCAACTACGGCCAGGGGGCAGAGACGGCCAGCGATGCGCAGCGCGAACAGGCGCGCGGCTGGCTGCAGAAATCCGCGGCGCAGGGACACCCGGAGGCGCCGGTGATGCTGCAGCTATTGCAGTGATTTGCAGGCCCTGATCCGCGCCGTGCATGGCAGCGCACGCGCGCGGGATCGGTTTCCGCCATGCCCGTTTCCACCATGCCCGGCGGCAGATCGCGAGCAGCTTTCGCCGTCGCTTCACAACCAGCCCGCCGGGCGAAGCTTCTGCATCGCCACGATTTACTCGACAAAGCTGAAGTTCTGCTCCAGCTGGCCGCGCCCGACGCGCGCCGCATTGGCGGGTTGCTCGGGGTCTTCGTAACCCAATGAGATGCCGAACAGCAGCGTTTCGCTCTCAGGCGCGGCGACCACTTCGCGCACCCGTTGCGGGTGGAAGCCGAGCGTGGTCTGCGCACAACTCGCCAAACCGTGAGCGCTGAGCGCCAACATCAAGGTCTGCGCGCACATGCCCAGATCGGCCGCCTCGCGGATGCCAAAGCCGCGCGGCAGAAAAAAGAAAGCCACGTGCGGGGCGCCGAAGAAATCGAAATTGCGCATCATCGCCGCGTCGCGCGCGGCCCTGTCGTCGCGGGCGATGCCCATCGCCTGGTAGAGCTGGCGCGCCGCGTCGTGCTGGCGCTGCTGGTAGATGCCCTCGTAGCGGCCTTCGTAGGGGTAGTCTGGCGACAGCACGCCCCGCGCCATGTCGCTGGCGATCTCCTGCGCCAGCCGGTCGCGCGCCGCGCCGCTGACCACGTACACCTTCCACGGCTGGGTGTTGCAGTTGGAGGGCGCGCAGCCGGCCGTGGCGAACAGCTGTCGCAGCTCATCGCGCGGCACCGGAGTGGGCAGAAAACCGCGCACCGAGCGGCGGCGACGGACGATCTCATCGAAAGCGGCGGGCAAATCGTGCTGACTCATCGCAACTCCTGAAATTCCAGCGGATCACATCACGTCAGTAACCGGCGCGGCCTCCTCGGCGGTCGGTGCGCCACCGGCCAGACGTCGCGAGATCACCAGCCCGTAGACCACCACAGCGATCAGCGCGGTGGCAAAGGCCATCCACAGCAGCGGCGCAAAGCCGTCGGCGACCAGACTGCCGGCGATACCCGGCCCGGCCATCGAGCCGAGGCCGAAGGCGGCCGGGATCAGCATGGTGGCGCGGCCGCTGGGGTCGAGCCGGGCGATGGCCGCGGTCTGGTAGATGCAGCCCCAGGTGAAGCCGACTTCCCAGATCCAGGCGCCGAGGGCGTAGACCCAGAAACCATCGGCCCTGGCCAGCATCACCAGGCCGACGAGGATCACCGCAAAAACCAGGAAGTGCGGCAGGCGCAGGCCAAGCCTGTCGCCGATCAGCGCCAGCGCCAGCGCCGCGGCGCCGCCGAGCAGCTTGAGCACAGAGAATACGATGCCCATTTCCGCCGGCGCCAGCTGCAGCCCACTGCCGAGGCGCTCCAGAAACGCCCACAGGCCGATCTGTCCAGCGAGAAAAACAAAGAAAAAACCCAGCGCGAACCAGGCCGGCAGCGGGGTTTTGAACAGATCGATCAGCGGATTACTGCCCGGCGCCGGCGGCGTGCTGGCGCGCCGGGGCAGCGAAAAGGCACTCAGGCTCAGCAGCACAATGATCGCCGCCAGCACCAGCGCCGCACCGTGGTAGCCGTAGTCGGCGATGACCAGCGCCGGCAGCGCGAACAAGACCGCCGAAGTCACCCCCAGCTCGATGCCCAGACGCAGGCCGAAGGCGCGCTCCTTGTTGACCATATCGCCCATGATGCGCAGGCCGAGGCAGGTCATCAGCGCGGCGAAAAAGCCGATCACCACCCACAACGGCATCTGCGCCTCGGCGGACATACGCGATGACAGCAGCAGCGCCCCGGCCGCGCCAAACGCGCTGACAAGCGTCAGCTTGCGCCAGGGCAGGCGATCCATAAAGGCCGCGGCGATCAGCGTGCCCAGCAGATAGCCACCGAAGCAGGCCGAACCCAAAAGCCCCACCTGCTGCGCGGAGAAGCCAAAGCTATCGGCCAGCGAACCGAGCAGGATCGGCAGCGAATTGAACGGCAGGCCGCCGATGGTGGAGGCGAAGCTCGCCGCCAGCATCACGGCCATCACATTGCGCGACGACTGATTCATGCCGCGGCCCTCCACGATGGTTGCAAGTGGCCCGCCCGGCGCGGGCGCGATACGGCCGATTGGCGGATGTTGGCCATGGCCGGGCGAGGCGGCATCCTCCACTTGGACTAGCAGGCCGCCGCCAGCGGCTCTCAGCGGGCCGGCCGCCAGTCGGGCACGATGCCTCGCTGCAGCGCCAATCGCTGCGCATCGATGGTGCGTTTTTGCAATTCGGGCGCCGCCTCGGCGGTGGCCAGCCACAGCATCACCGCGGCCGGCACAGCGGGCGGTGCCGCGCCGTGACGCAGCGCCAGCAGGCCGCGCTCGCCGATGGTGGCGCGCAGCGTTTCGGTAGCGACCACGCCGGGATTGACGGTGTAGGCGCGGATGCCGCGCTCGCCCAGCTCGGTGCTGAGCACGCCGGAAAGCCGCGACACCACCGCCTTGCCGGCGCCATAGGCATAGCCCCAGCCACCCCGGCCAGCGGCGAGCGGCGGATCGCTCTCGCCGGCGCCGGAAGTGACGTTGATCACCACCCCGCCGCCCTGTGCGAGCATCGCATCGAGCACTGCGCGGGTCAGCAGAAACGGCGCCAGCAGATAGCCCTGGGCAACCCGCCGCAGGGTTTCCGGTCGCAACTCCAGCAGCGGTGCGTTGAGATCGGCGCCCTGATAGATGGCATTGTTGACCAGCACGTCAACGCGGCCAAAGCGGTCGAGCACCGCGGCAGCGGCAGCCTGCACGCTGCGGTCGTCGAGCAGATCCATCGGCACCGCCAGCACCTCGCCACCGGCATCGCGAATCGCCCGCGCGGTGCCGTCCAGGCTGCCGCAGAGCGGCTCGCCGCCGGCATCGCACACCATGTGCTCGTGCCGATCGCCCTCCGCCACTGTGCGCGCACTGATGGCCACAGCGAAACCGGCGCGGGCGAAGGCCAGTGCGGTTTCGCGGCCGATGCCACGGCTGGCGCCGGTGATCAGAGCGACCCTGCCAGCGCTCATTCGGGATGCTCAGAAACGGCCGGGGCGGACCATCGCATCCATGCCGCCATCCACGAAAAGCACGCTGCCGTGAATGAACGCCGCCTGCTCGGATTGCAGGAAGGCGATCGCTTTGGCGATCTCCTCCGGCTCGCCGTTGCGGCCCAGTGGGGCGACGAAATTCTTCACCGACTCGCCGTAGCGCGGGTCTTCTTTGGAGGCCTGATGCAGCGGCGTCTCCACCGCCCCCGGCGCGACCACGTTGATGCGCACGCCCTTCGCCCCCCAGCGGGTGGAGGTGCTGCGCGCGAACTGGGTGACCGCATATTTCGAGCAGGCATAGGCCAGGTGCGGCGCCGCCTCGGCCTCGGCGATGCGCCGCGCCTCGGCCTCGTCGCCGGCGATCATCGCCTGCGACATGGGCTGCTTCTCCACCCCGGGCGAGGTGGACGGCGCCACCGAGCCGACGATAGCCACCGCCGGCGCAGCGCCCGCGGCCAGCGCATCCGCCAGCCCGGACACCAGCGCGGTGACGCCGAAGTGGTTGACCGCGACGATAATCTCGCAGGAGGGCGCGGTAACGCCGACCCCGGCGCAGCACACCAGTCCATCGAGTCGGCCGCCGCAGCGCGCCAACACCGCGGCAACGGCGGCGGCGCGGCCGCCGGCGCTGGACAGATCGGCATTGATGTCCGCGTCAGCGCGGTCGATGCCGATGATCTCGTGGCCGGCGGCGCGCAGCGCGGCGCAGGTGGCGGCACCGATGCCCGAGGCAGATCCGGTAACGGCGGTAACTGGCATGTGACGACTCCGTGATCTCGAATGATGGATGGCGGCACTTTAGGGCCTGGCCGCTGGGGTGAAATCGTCCGCACGGACGAGCCGCAGCCTTCAGTGCGCGGACTCGAAACGGCCTCGCGCCCAGCGGTAGTCGGCCTTGCCGGCCGGAGAACGCTTGACCTGTTCGACCCGTTGCACCTCTTTCGGCACTTTGTAGTCGGCCAGATAGTCGCGGCAGAAACTGCGCAGCGACTCAGTGTCGGCAGTGGCGCCCGATTTGAGACTGGCCACCGCACAGACTCGCTGGCCCCAGCGCTCGTCGCGAACGCCGACCACCAGCGCGTCCGCCACATCCGGGTGTCGGTGCAGCGCCTCTTCGACCTCCTCCGGGTAGACCTTTTCGCCACCGGAGTTGATGCACTGCGAACCGCGTCCGAGGACGATGATCGAGCCATCCGCCGCCACCCGCGCGACGTCGCCGGTGAAGGTGTAGCGCACGCCATCGAGGGTGAAAAAGACCTCGGCGGACTTTTCCGGATCGCCGAAATAGCCCACCGGCACATTGCCGACGCGCACCAGCACGCCGGTCTCGCCGGGGCCGAGCAGGCGGCTGCGATCCTCGCTGACCACGGCGATATCCGGGCGCGGCGCGAGCTGGATAAAGCCCTCGCCACCGGCCGGCTTGGCGCCGCCGCCGAAAGTGCCGCCCTCGGAGGAACCCATGCTGTCGGAGACCACGGCATTGGGCAGCTGGGCGCGCAGGCCCTCCTGCACGTGGCCGGAGAACAGCCCGCCACCGGAGCCCAGATGCATCAACGCATCCAGTCGCCAGCGTTTGGGTTCCGCCTGCAATGCGGCCAGCAGCGGCATCGCCATGGCGTCGCCGACAACCATCACGATGTTGACCCGCTCGGCCTCGATCAGATCCCAGACATGCTCGGCGTCGAACTCCAGCCGATCCCGCAGCACCACCGTCTGCCCGGCCAGCAGCGCCACCAGCGTGGCCCACTGGGCGGCGCCGTGCATCAGCGGCGCGGTGGCCAGATAGCGCAGCGGGTGGCTGTTGCGCGCCACCTCGGCGATCTCCTCCGGCTGGCTGATGGGGCCCTCCTTGCGGTAGAAGCCGCCACCGCCGAGGGCGCCGAAGAACAGCGCCTTGTGCGGCCACATCACGCCCTTGGGCATGCCGGTGGTGCCGCCGGTGTAGAGCAGGGTGATGTCATCGTCACTGCGCTGCGCTGGCCGATAATCGCCAGCGGCAGCCAGCGCCGCCTCGTAGGGCTCGCCGGCGGACAGCGCCACGGCGATTCCGGGAAACTCCGGCAGCAGCGGCTCGACCGCAGCCTGCAGCGGCGCCGAGTAGAGCAGCACCTTCAGCCTGGCGTTGTCGTAGATGTAGCGCAGCTCATCGGCCACATAGCGGTAGTTGATGTTCACCGGCAGCGCGCGCAGCTTGCAGGCAGCGAGGAAGCCTTCGAGGAACTCCGCGCTGTTGTAGAGCTGCAGGCCGACTGTATCGCCCTCGCCCACGCCCTGCGCCTGCAGATACGCGGCGAGCTGGTCGGCGCGGCGGTTCAGCTCGGCGTAATTCCGGCGATGTTCGCCGCAGATCACCGCGATGCGCTCCGGCACCGCCGCGGCGACCAGCTCGAACAGATCGGCCAGATTGTAAGTTCTCGTCATTGCTCGATTTCCTCCCGGGCCGCGCCCATCGTCGCAGCGAATTGTCCGGTCCGGCCATCGCGCAGCATCAGCCCGGCTCTCGCAGCGCGCCAGCCCGGCGCAGCGCGTCGATGGCAGCGTCGTCGTAGCCGGCCTCGGCCAGCAGCTCGACGTCGTCGGCGCCCAGCGCCGGCGGCGGGCGCCCGATGCCGAACTCGAAGCCACTCATGCGCAGCGGACAGGCGTATTGCACATAGTCGTCCAGCGCGTCGTGGCTGGCGCGGACGGCCATGCCGCGAGCGGCGATCTGCGGGTGATCGACGGCCTCATCGATGCGCAGCACCGGGGTGACGCAGGCGTCCACGCCATCGAAGGCGGCGAGCCATTCGCGCAGCGTGCGCCGGGCAATTTCTGCGGCGATCTCGGCGCGCGCGACCTGCCCGGCCCGGCCGCCGAGGTGGCCCTTGTCGTACAGATCGCGGCGGCCGAGGGTGTCGCAGACCGCCTTCCAGAATTTCATTTCGATGGCGCCGATGGCCAGATAGCGCCCGTCCGAGGTGCGGTAGCAGCCGTAGCAGGCGAGGCCGCCGGAGAGGTAATCCATGCCGCGCGGCGGGCTGTGCCCGCTGCTGTTGTACGCGCTGGTGGCCATGATGTTGTGGGCCATCACGCAGTCGGTCATGGCGATATCCACGTGCCGGCCCCGGCCCGTGCGCTGGGCGTCGAACAGCGCCGCGAGTATGCCCATCGCGGCGGACAGCGAGCCACCGGCCAGATCGGCGATCGGAAAATTGCCCTGCGCCGGGCCACGGCCCATCTCGCCGCTCTGATCGAGCACGCCGGCGATCGCCTGATAGTTCAGATCGTGGCCGGCGGCCTGCGACAGGGGGCCATCCTGGCCGTAGCCGGTGATCGAGCAGACCACCAGTTTCGGATTCTCCGCGCGCAGGCTGTCGGAGCCGAGGCCGAGGCGATCCAGCACCCCGGGGCGAAAGCCCTCCACCAGCACGTCGGCATCCCTCGCCAGCCGGCGCAGCACCCCGGCACCCTCGGCAGTGCGCAGGTTCAGCGCCAGCGAACGCTTGTTGCGGTTGAGCATCAGGAACATCGGCGAGAAACCGCTGCCATCGTGGCCACGCACCGGATCGCCACCTTTTGGCGACTCGATCTTGATCACCTCGGCGCCCATGTCGGCAAGGTGCAGGGTGCACATCGGCCCCGGCAACAGCTGGGTGAGATCGAGCACGCGCACGCCGGAGAGGGGTTTGCACCGAATCGTCATCGAATTTCCCATGCCGCCATTACCTCAGGCGAAGGCCGCCGGGATGGCGACAGCCGCGGCGTACTCACGGCGCAGTTGCGCCACCAGCTCGGCCACCGGCTGGATCCGGTGGATCGGGCCTATGCCCTGCCCGGCCGACCAGACCTCGGACCAGGCACGCGGCTTGTTGTCGTCGAACAAATCGCTCCTGCCGCCGTCCTGCACACCCTGCAGGGCGGTCGGGTCGATGCCGGTCGCGCGCACGCTGTTAGCCAGATAGTTGGCCCAGATCCCGCTGAACACCGGGGTGTAAACGATGTCCGCGCAGGCGTCGTCCACCACCATTCGCTTGTGCCCATCGGCTGCCGCCGACTCGGCGGTGGGGATGAAGCGCGTGCCCATATAGGCGAAGTCGGCGCCCATGACCTCGGCGGCGCGCACCGCGCGGCCGTCGGAGATCGCGCCCGCCAGCGCGATGGGGCCGTCCCAGAATTCGCGCACCTCGGCCAGCAGCGCGAAGGGCGACAGGGTGCCGGCGTGGCCACCGGCGCCGGCGCAGACCAGAATCAGCCCGTCCACGCCGCAGTCGATGGCCTTGCGCGCATGCCTGACGTTGACCACATCGTGAAACACCAGCCCGCCGTGGCCGTGCACGCGCTCGACCACCTTGTCCGGCCGGCCGACCGAGGTGATCACCAGCGGCACGCGATGCTCGACCACACAATCCAGATCGTCCCGCTGGCGGGGGTTGGATTTGTGCAGGATCAGGTTGACGCCGAAGGGTGCGGCGGGCTGTTGCGGGTTGGCGGCATCCCAGGCGGCCAGCTCGGCTTTGATCCGCGCCAGCCAAACGCCGAGCTGATCCGCCGGGCGCGCATTGAGCGAGGGAAAACAGCCGACCACGCCGGCCCGGCACTGCGCCAGCACCAGCTCCACGCCGCTGGCGAGAAACATCGGTGAGCCGATCACCGGCAGGCGCAGGCGGTTTTCAAACAGGGCCGGGATCGGCATCGCCACTCTCCAGGTTGATTTCGCGCAAGCCACCCGGGATCAGCCCCACGGCAGCCGGCGGCGTGACCCGCCTGGCGCCGTAAAAGGTCTGCCCGGCGGCGGCCATGTCGCGCAGCAGCTGCGGCACGCCGTAGCGCTCGGCACCGTGAGCAGCCGCCAGGCGATCGCACTCGGCGACCACCCCGGCGATGCCGATGGTGTCCATCGCCGCGAAGGGCCCGCCCGTGTAAATGGGGAAGCCGACACCGAAACAGCCACCGATATCACCATCCGCCGGATCGGCGAGCACACCTTCGGCGAAGCATTTGGCAGCATCCACAAACTGGGCGTAGAGCATGCGCTTCTTCACCTCTTCCACGTCCGGCTGCTCGGTCTGCGGCAGGCGCGGCCAGATTTCCGCCAGCCCGTCCCACAGCCGTTTGCTGCCGTCCTCGGCGTACTGATAAAAGCCACCTCCGTTCTTGCGGCCGTGGCGCTCGTGCTCCACCACCAGCTTGCGGATCACCGCAACGGACGAGCCGGGCCTGTGCTCCGGCCCGAGGTCTTGCGCCGCCTGTTCGGCGCCCTTGTGCGCCAGATCGAGGCCGATCTCGTCGGATACCGACAGCGCGCCCACCGGGTAGCCAGCCATCTTAGCGGCGTTTTCGATCAGCGCCGGCGCGATGCCCTCGGACACCATGGTTACGCCCTCGTTGATAAAGGCGCCGATGAAGCGGCTGGTGAAAAAACCGCGACTGTCGTTGACCAGAATCGGGGTCTTTCTCAGCTGCGCAACGAAGTCCAGCGCGTGCGCCAGCGTCGCATCAGCGGTTTGCCGGCCGCGAATCACCTCCACCAGCGGCATCTGCTCCGCCGGTGAAAAGAAGTGCAGGCCAATGATGTTGTGCGCTCGCCCGGCGCTCTCGGCGAGCCCGGAAATCGGCAGCGCCGAGGTGTTGGAGGCCAGCACCGCATCGGCCGGCATGACCGCCTCGGCCCTGGCGAAGACCTCGGCCTTCACGCCGCGATCCTCGAACACCGCCTCGACCACCAGGCTGACATCGGCGAGCTGCGCGTAATCGGTGGTGGCGGTGATCCGCGCCAGCGTGGCTGCCCGCTTCTCCGCCGTGGTGCGGCCCTTTTCCAGATCGCGATCGAGGCGCTTCGCCGAGTAGGCCCGGCCCTGGTCGGCGGCAGCCTGATCGCGGTCGATCAGCACCACGTCGATACCCGCCTTCGCCGCCGCCAGCGCCACGCCAGCCCCCATCAGCCCGGCGCCGAGCACGCCGATCCTGACGTGCTTGCGCTTTGCAACGCCCTCGGGGCGGTGCACCAGCCTGTCGGCCTTGCTCTTGTTGATGAAGACGGTGCGCACCATGTTGCCGGCCACCGGGTCGATATTCAGTTTGACAAAGTACTTGCACTCCACCCGCAGCGCGGTGTCCATCGGCAGCTGCATGCCCTCGTAGAGACAGGCGGTGATGGCCAGCGGCGCGGGCAGATTGTGGCAGCTGCTGGCCTGCAGATTGGCGGCGGTGCCCATGAACAGCTGGGCCAGCCTGGGCAGCATCGGGCTGTTGCCGCCGGGAATCCGGAAGTGTTTCCTGTCCCAGGGCTGCTCGGC
>CBFCYW010000053.1:0-22944 GCA_965602395.1 uncultured Chromatiales bacterium | reverse complement strand
CGCCGCGCCGCGCGCCTCCGCCGCACTGTGCGCCGGCGTCGGCCAGAGACTGTTGCTGGCCGCGGTGCTGCTGGCTGCGCTGTGGGCCGCTGTACGCTGGGCGCTGTCGGCATGAGCGCGCTGATCGAACTGCACGATGTGGGGGTGCATTTTCGCGGCCACTGGGCGCTGGAAGGCATCAGCGGCAGCTTCGCCGCCGGTGAATCGACCTGCATCGTCGGCCCCAACGGCGGCGGTAAAAGCAGCCTGATCCGGCTCATCGCCGGGCTGCTGCCGGCGCAGCGCGGCAGCGTCGTGCGCCACCTGCCGCGCGCGCAGATCGCCTGGCTGCCGCAGCTGGCCAACATCGAGCGCAGCGTGCCGGTCAGCGCGCTGGATGCGGTCTGCCTCGGCCACTGGCGGCGCGCCGGCTGGTTCGGCCGCATCGGTCCCGAGCTGCGCGGCGCGGCGCTCGATGCGCTCGCCGAGGTGGAGATGGCCGAGTGCGCCGCGCAGCCGCTGCACAGCCTCTCATCCGGCCAGTTGCAACGGGTGCTGTTCGCCCGCCTGCTGCTGCAGGATGGCCAGCTGATCCTGCTCGACGAGCCCTTCAACGCTATCGACGCGCGCAGTCAGGCGCTGCTGATGCGGCTGATCGACCGCTGGCGCGACGAGGGCCGCACGCTGATCGCGGTGCTCCACGATCTGCCGCTGGCGCGCGCCCACTTCGCCAACACCCTGCTGCTGGCCCAGCACTGCCTCGGCTGGGGGCCGACCGAGCAGGTGCTCAGCGGCGATGCCCTGGAGCGCGCGCGCATCGCCCGTCCCGGCGCCGGCGGGGCCGGGCGGCAGATCGAAATCCGCGCCGCGTGAGCGAGCTACACGAGCTGCTCTGGGCGCCATTCGTCGAGTTCGGCTTCATGCGCCGCGCGCTGGTCGCCTGCCTGGCGATCGCCCTCGGCGCCGCGCCGGTGGGCTGTTTTCTGCTGCTGCGACGGATGAGCCTGATGGGCGATGCCCTGTCGCACGCAGTGCTGCCCGGCGCCGCGGTGGGTTTTCTGCTGGCCGGCTTTTCGCTGCCGGCGATGAGTCTCGGCGGCTTCGTCGCCGGGGTCATCGTGGCCCTGCTGGCGGCGCTGGTCAGCCGCTACACGGCACAGCGCGAGGACGCCAGCTTCGCCGCCTTCTACCTGATTTCGCTGGCCATCGGCGTGCTGCTGGTGTCCAGCCGCGGCAGCCCGGTGGACCTGATGCACCTGTTGTTCGGCTCGGTGCTGGCGGTCGATGACGGCGCGCTGCTGAGCCTCGCCGGCATCGCCAGCGCCACCCTGCTGTGCCTGGCGCTGGGCTATCGCGGCCTGCTGCTGGAGTGCTTCGACCCGCAATTCCTGCGCGCGGTGAGCGGCGGCGGCGGGCTGATCCACGCCCTGCTGCTGGTACTGGTGGTGGCCAATCTGGTGGCCGGCTTTCAGGCGCTGGGCACGCTGATGGCGCTGGGGCTGATGATGCTGCCGGCGGCCGCGGCGCGCTTCTGGGCGCGCAGCGTCGGCGCGATGATCGCTCTGGCGATGCTCTTTGCGCTGTTTTCAGCCTGGCTCGGGCTGCTGCTCTCCTACCATTTCGACCTGCCCTCGGGGCCGGCCATCGTGCTCACCGCCGGTGCAACTTATGTGCTTTCGCTGCTGCTCGGCCACAGCGGAGGGCTGCGCCAGCGCGGCGCAGCGGCAGGCTGATGGGCCGCGCGATTGGCCAGCTGTGGATGCGGCTGCTGGCCGGCACAGCACTGCTCTGCGCCACCGCTGTCGCCGCTGCCGATTCCGGTGCGCGGTTGCAGGTGGTGGCCAGTTTCAGCGTGCTGGCGGACATCGCCGCAGAGATCGCCGGCGAGCACGCCGAGGTGCGCGCGCTGATCGGCGCCGACACCGACCCGCACCAGTTCCGCCCGCCGCCCAGCGCACTGCGCCAGCTCGCTGCGGCGGACCTGCTGATCAGCAACGGGCTGGGCTTCGAGCCCTGGCTGCCGGGGCTGCTCGCCGGGCTGGATTTCAACGGCGCTCACTGCGTGGCCAGCGATGGCCTGCGGGCGCTGCCGCTGGTCGCCGCCCACGGCCACGGCAATGCCAGCGATCCGCACAGCGCCGATCGAGGCAGTGGCGCCGCCGATGGTCACGGCCACCGCCACGGCCTGGCCGGTGCGCCGCGCGACCCGCACGCCTGGCTATCGCCGCAACGCGCGCTGCGCTACCTGGACAACATCGCCGCCGCGCTGGCCGCTGCCGACCCGGCCCACGCCGCCACTTTCCGCCGTCGCGCTGCCGATTTCCGCCGGCGGCTGCAGGCCGTCGACGCCGAGTTTCGCGAGCGCCTGGCGGCGCTGCCCGAGTCGGCGCGGCGCGTGCTGCTCGATCACAATGCCTTTGCCTATCTGGGCGCCGACTACGCCATCGAGTTTCTCGCCGCCCGCGCCGCCGGTGGCGGCGAGCCCTCGGCGCGCGAGCTGGCCGGGCTGGTGCGCCTGGCACGCGATGCCGGGGTGCGCGCGCTGCTGGCGGAGAACATCGCCGATCGCCGCCTGCTGGAGCAGGTCGCCCGCGACAGTGGTCTGCGGGTCGGCGGCCCGCTGTACAGTGGCGCGCTGGCTGCCAGCGGCCCGGCAAGCAGCTATCTGGGCATGCTGCGCCACAATCTGCAGCTGCTCGCCGAAGCACTGGCGCACTGAGTTCTGCACGGCGCAGCGCAGCGCTCCTTCCGGCCCGCCCCGAGCCGCCATCCCGACATCCCGCCGCCAGCGACCCGCCGGGTAAAAATCCTTCCACCGCCCCGCTTGATTTTCAAAAGGCCGTGACTATTATTGGCACTCACTTGAGGTGAGTGCTAACAAGCATTCGCCCGAGAGCGGTAAAAACACACCATTTCTGGAGAAAAGATCGATGAACATTCGTCCCCTGCACGACCGCGTGGTCATCAAGCGTATGGAAGAAGAGCGCACCACCGCTGGCGGCATCGTGATTCCGGATTCGGCCACCGAGAAGCCGATCCAGGGCGAAGTGCTGGCCGTGGGCAACGGCAAGATCACCGAAAACGGCGAAGTGCGGCCGCTGGACGTCAAGGTTGGCGACCGCGTGCTGTTCGGCAAGTACTCGGGCACCGAGGTGAAGGTCGAGGGCAATGAAGTCCTGGTGATGCGCGAAGACGACATCATGGGCGTGGTCGAAGGCTGATCCGCCGCCCGCTCTCCCGACACCCACTAGACAACGAATACTTAAAGAGGAATCTGCAACATGGCAGCCAAAGACGTTCGCTTTTCCGATGACGCCCGCCAGAAGATGGCCAAGGGCGTGGACATTCTCGCCAACGCAGTCAAGGTGACCCTCGGCCCGAAGGGCCGCAACGTGGTGCTGGACAAGGCCTTCGGCGCCCCCGCGGTGACCAAGGATGGCGTCTCCGTCGCCAAGGAGATCGAGCTCTCCGACAAGTTTGAGAACATGGGCGCGCAGATGGTCAAGGAAGTCGCCTCGAAGACCTCCGACATCGCCGGTGACGGCACCACCACCGCCACCGTGCTGGCCCAGTCGATCGTCCGCGAAGGCCTGAAATCGGTCGCCGCCGGGATGAACCCGATGGATCTCAAGCGCGGCGTCGACAAGGCGGTGGCCGCCGCTGTGGCCGCGCTGCAGGATATGTCCGTGCCCTGCGACGACACCAAGGCAATCGCCCAGGTCGGCTCGATTTCCGCCAACTCCGATGAATCCATCGGCCAGATCATCGCCGATGCCATGACCAAGGTCGGCAAGGAAGGCGTGATCACCGTCGAAGAGGGCCAGTCGCTGGACAACGAACTCGACGTAGTCGAGGGCATGCAGTTCGACCGCGGCTATCTGTCGCCCTACTTCATCAACGACCAGGAGTCGATGACCGCCGAGCTGGAAGACCCGTTCATCCTGCTGTTCGACAAGAAGATCGCCAACATCCGCGACCTGCTGCCCGTGCTCGAAGCCGTCGCCAAGGCCGGCAAGCCACTGCTGATCATCGCCGAGGACGTCGAGGGCGAGGCCCTGGCCACCCTGGTGGTCAACTCGATGCGCGGCATCGTCAAGGTCTGCGCGGTCAAGGCGCCGGGCTTCGGCGACCGCCGCAAGGCCATGCTGCAGGACATCGCCATCCTCACCGGCGGCCAGGTGATCTCCGAGGAAGTCGGCCTGTCGCTGGACAAGGTCACCCTGGATGATCTGGGCACCGCCAAGCGCGTCACCGTGGACAAGGAAAACACCACCATTGTCGATGGTGCCGGCGCCAAAGCGGAAATCGACGCCCGGGTCGAGCAGATCCGCGTGCAGATCGAGCAGGCGACCTCCGACTACGATCGCGAAAAGCTGCAGGAGCGCGTCGCCAAACTGGCCGGCGGTGTCGCCGTGATCAAGGTCGGCGCGGCCACCGAAGTCGAAATGAAAGAGAAGAAGGATCGCGTCGACGACGCCCTGCACGCCACCCGCGCAGCCGTCGAAGAGGGCGTGGTGCCCGGCGGCGGTGTCGCGCTGATCCGCGCCCGCGCTGCAATTGGCGACCTGGAAGGCGCCAACCACGATCAGAACATCGGCATCCAGATCGCCCGCCGCGCGATGGAAGAGCCGCTGCGCCAGATCGTCGGCAACGCCGGCGACGAGGCCTCCGTGGTGGTCAACAAGGTCGAAGAGGGCAGTGGCAACATGGGCTACAACGCCGCCAACGGCGAGTACGGCGACATGATCGAGCTGGGCATCCTCGACCCCACCAAGGTGACCCGCTCGGCGCTGCAGAACGCCGCGTCCATCGCCGGCCTGATGATCACCACCGAAGCGATGGTGGCCGAGGCGCCGAAGGACGATGCATCGGCCGCTCCGGACATGGGTGGCATGGGCGGCATGGGTGGCATGGGCGGCATGATGTAAGCGCCCGCGTCGAGCCGACCAGCCAGCGCCCCGCCAGCCGGCGGGGCTGCCGGCAGCGACAGACCCCGGCCCCGGCCGGGGTTTGTCGTTTGCGCCATCGGCATTCGCTCTGCGCGACCGGACACGCTGGTGATTGGCGTACACTGCGGCCGTTTCCAGCACTCGGGAAAGGAGCAGCGATGAGCGACGGCGAACGGATATCCACCTCACAACTGGCCAAGCGTTTCCACGTGCCCACCAAGCGGCTGTTCGCCAGCCTGCTGGAGGCGGGCCTGGTACTGCGCCACGACGATCGCTGGGTACTCACCGACAGCGGCCGCGAGGCCGGCGGCGAATACCGCGAAAGCCAGCGCTACGGCCGCTACATCGTCTGGCCGGCAGACATCCCGATGCCCGGCGCCGAAGCCGACGGCAAGCTGCTCAACGCCACCGCGCTGGGCGAATCGCTGGAGCTGCCGGCGCGGCGGGTCAATCAGGTGCTCTCCGAACACGGCTGGATCAAGCGCCATCTCAAGGGCTGGCTGGTGACCGAGCTGGGCCGACTGGCCGGCGGTCAGCAGCGCGAAAACAGCCAGTCCGGCGTGCCGTTCGTGGTCTGGCCCTCGTCGGTGCTGGATAACGCCACGCTGCGCGACACCATCGGCGAGCTCAAGGGCAGCGGCCAGCCCGAGGCCAGCATGCCGGCCGAGGTGGTCGAATCGCTGTCCGGCTTCCGCGAGCGCTTCCCGCCCAAACTGCGCGCCGCGGATGGCCACTACGTGCGCTCGCGCGCCGAGATGCTGATCGACAACTGGCTGTACACCGCCGAGATCGTCCACGCCTACGAGCGTCGCCTGCCGCTTGAGGAAGAGGTCTACTGCGATTTCTACCTGCCGGCGGGCAAGGTCTACATCGAATTCTGGGGCATGGAGAGCGACGCTCAGTACCGTGCGCGCAAGGAGGCAAAGCTGAAGGTCTACCGCCAGTACGGGCTGAACCTGATCGAGCTGCACGACGCCGACATCGCCCAGCTCGACGACCTGCTGCCGCGCCTGTTGCTGAAGTTCGGCATCACCACCTACTGAGCAGCGCGCGGCCCCGACACGAAAAAGCCCGCGGTGCGGCGGGCTTCTGGCTGCGCGACGCGCCGGGACCCGACGGAATCAGCCGCCGTGGCGCTCGAACACCAGACAGGCGTTGGTGCCGCCGAAACCGAAGCTGTTGGACATCACCCGCCGCAGGCCGGCGTTGTCGATGCGCTCGCGGACGATCGGCATGCCTTCGGCCTCGTCATCGAGCTGCTCGATGTTGGCCGAGGCGGTGATGAAATCGCCCTCCTGCATCAGCAGGCAGTAGATCGCCTCCTGCACGCCGGCGGCGCCCAGCGAGTGGCCGGACAGCGATTTGGTCGAGCTGATCGGCGGCGCGGCGTCGCCGAAGGTTTCGCGCACCGCGCGCAGCTCGGCCAGATCGCCCACCGGGGTGGAGGTGCCGTGGGCGTTGATGTAATCGACGCCGCCGTCGAGCCCGGCCAGCGCCTGGCGCATGCAGCGCACCGCGCCCTCGCCGGAGGGGGCGACCATATCGTGGCCATCCGAGGTGGCGCCGTAGCCGACCAGCTCGGCGTAGATGCGCGCACCGCGCGCCTGGGCGTGCTCCAGCGATTCGAGCACCACCAGGCCGCCGCCACCGGCGATCACGAAGCCATCGCGCTCCGCGTCGTAGGCGCGCGAGGCCCGCTGCGGGGCGTCGTTGTATCGGGTGGACAGCGCGCCCATGGCGTCGAACAGCGAGCTCATGCTCCAGTGCTCTTCCTCGCCGCCGCCGGCGAAGACCACATCCTGGCGGCCGAGCATGATCTGCTCGGCGGCGCTGCTGATGCAGTGGGCGCTGGTGGCGCAGGCCGAGGAGATGGAGTAGTTGACGCCCTTGATTCTGAACGGCGTGGCCAGACAGGCGGAGGTGGTGCTGCCCATGGTCTGGGTGACGCGATAGGGACCGACGCGGCGCAGCCCTTTATCGCGCAGGATGTCGTTGGCCTCCAGCTGATTCTTCGGTGAGCCACCGCCGGAGCCGACGATGATGCCGCTGCGCTCGCTGGAGACCTCGTGTTCCTCAAGGCCCGCGTCGGCGATCGCCTGCTGCATGGCGATGTAGGTGTAGGCCGCGGCATCGCCCATGAAGCGCAGCTGCTTGCGGTCGATGTGCGCTTTGAAATCGATCTGCGGGCGACCGGCGACGTGGCTGCGCATACCGATCTCGGCGTAATCCTCGCAGTGACGGATGCCGGAGCGACCGCTGCGCAGGGATTCGGTGACCGTGGCCTTGTCGGCTCCCAGACAGGAGGTGATGCCGATGCCGGTGACGACGACTCGTTTCATGAACTTGCGCCTCTTGGCTAGTCTTGGTGGCTGATCGCGGTGCTGTGCGAGATCGCTGCGGATCGCGCCACTGATCAGAAATCCGCGGTGGAGGTGAACAGGCCGACGCGCAAATCCTTGGCGGTGTAGATTTCGCGCCCGTCGACCTGCATGCTGCCGTCGGCGATACCCATCACCAGTTTGCGCTCGATGACCCGCTTGAGCTGCAAATTGTAAGTGACGCGCTGCGAATCCGGCAGTACCTGACCGGTGAACTTGACCTCGCCGACACCCAGTGCGCGGCCGCGTCCCGGGTTGCCCTTCCAGGCGAGAAAAAAGCCCACCAGCTGCCACATGGCGTCGAGGCCGAGGCAGCCGGGCATCACCGGATCGCCCTGGAAATGGCAGTCGAAAAACCACAGCCCGGGGTGGATATCCAGCTCGGCGTGAATCTCACCCTTGCCGTGCTCGCCGCCCTCGGCGGTGATCAGCGAGATGCGATCCATCATCAGCATATTGGGCAGCGGCAACTGGGCGTTGTTCGGACCGAACAGCTCGCCGCGGCCGCAGGCCAGCAGCTCTTCGCGGGAGAAGGCGGAGGGAAAGCTCATGGGCAGCTCGCGTCAGGGTCGAAAAATAGCCGCGCATGGTACTCGCTCGGGGGGCTTTCCGCTAGCAGCGCCCATTGCCGCTGGTCGTGCCCGCGGATCCTGGCCGCGGGTGGTGGCCGCTGGTGGCGGCATCGGCCTTTGCCAGCTACGGCCGGCTGGCGCTAGCATGCATGCTGCCTGCGGGGAGGTACAAGCATGCGTAGCGAGCAGATCTGCGACTACTGGTTCGGCGAGATCATCGACGGCAACAGCCGAGAGGATCGCAGTGCGCTGTGGTTCGGCGGCGGCGAGGCGGTGGACGGCGAGATCCGCGCGCGCTTCGAAGCCGATCTGCTGGCCGCCGAGGCCGGCGAGCTGGAGCACTGGGCCGAGCAGCCGCGCGGCCGGCTGGCGCTGATTCTATTGCTCGACCAGTTCCCGCTGAACATCTACCGCGGCAGCGCGCGCGCCTACGATTTCGAAGCCGCCGCGCTGCGCCACTGCCTGGCCGGTCTGGCCACCGGGCAGGACACCGAACTGGCCGCCATCGAGCGCACATTCTTTTATATGCCGCTGGAGCACGCCGAGGACATCGACCTGCAGGAGCGCTCGGTGGCCTGCTACCGGGCGCTGCTCGACGGCGCACCGGCGCACTTGCACGGCGCGTTGCAATCCAGCCTCGACTACGCCATCGAGCACCGCGATATCGTCGCCCGCTTCGGCCGCTTCCCGCACCGCAATAGAGTGCTCGGCCGCGAGCCGAGCAGCGAGGAACTGGATTGGCTGGCGGCCGGCGGAGCGACCTACGGGCAGTGATCGCGCGGACTCGCGAGCAGCGCCGCGAGTTGATCGGGATCAATGTGCCCGCGGCGAAGCGAACTAGAATGCCTCCCTGTAGTCGGTCGCCGCGCACCGCTCAGTGGTTGCCCGGGCCGCCTGCAAAGGAGCACTCACTCCTCCTCCGATAGTTGTCTTGGGCGGGTTTGCGAAAACCCGCCTTTTTCTTTGCCCGCCGCAGCTGCCGCCCGGGCCTGCGCCACCTCTCTGCAAAGCCATCCACAGCCCCGCTGACGGGATGTGTTGCCTGCAGCGCGAGATCGACTACTCGATGCCCTGGCTAGCCAGATAGTCGTCGTAGCCGCCCTTGTAGTCGACGTGGCCATCGGGCTTGAGTTCGATGATCCGGGTGGCCAGCGAGTTGACGAATTCGCGGTCGTGGCTGACGAAGATCAGCGTGCCCTCGAACAGATCCAGCGCATAGTTCAGCGACTCGATGGACTCCATGTCGAGGTGGTTGGTGGGCTCGTCCATCACCAGCACATTGTGCCGGCCCAGCATCAGCTTGCCGAACAACAGACGCCCCTCTTCGCCACCGGAGACCACATTGCAGGGCTTGTGGATCTCGTCGCGGGAGAACAGCAGGCGGCCGAGGATGCCGCGGATGGCCTGCTCATCGTCTTCGCTGTTGCCCCACTGGCTCATCCACTCCAGCAGTGGCTCGCCGCCGACAAAATCGTCGGCGTGGTCCTGCGCGAAGTAGCCGATACTGGCATTTTCGGCCCACTTCACCGCGCCGCCCATCGGCCCGATGGCGCCCACCAGCGCCTTCAAAAAGGTCGATTTGCCGATGCCGTTGGGGCCGATCACGGCGACCTTCTCGCCGGCTTCGAGGATCAGATCGATATCCGTCAGCACCCGCTCGCCATCGTAGCCGGCGCTGAGCTTTTGCAGCTCGACCGCGTTGCGGTGCAGCTTCTTCTCGAACTCGAAGCGAATGAACGGGTTCTGCCGGCTGGAGGGCTTGATGTCGTCCAGCTCGATCTTGTCGATCTGCTTGAGCCGCGAGGTGGCCTGGCGGGATTTCGACTTGTTGGCCTTGAATCGCGCCACAAACGCCTGCAGCTCTTTGATCTGCGCCTGCTTGCGCGCGTTGTTGCTCAGCGTGCGCTGGCGCGCCTGGGTGCTGGCGAGCATGAAGTCGTCGTAATTACCCGGATAGACCTGCAGGCGGCCGTAGTCCAGATCGGCCATGTGGGTGCAGACCATATTCAGGAAGTGGCGGTCATGGGAGATGATCACCATGGTCGCCTCGCGCGCGTTGAGGGTGTCCTCCAGCCAGCGGATGGTGTTGATATCGAGGTTGTTGGTCGGCTCGTCGAGCAGCAGGATGTCGGGTTCGGCGAACAGCGCCTGAGCCAACAGCACGCGCAGCTTGTAGCCCGGCGCCACCTCGCTCATCGGGCCGTAGTGCAGCGCCTCCTCGATGCCCACGCCGAGCAGCAGCTCGCCGGCGCGCGCCTCCGCCGAGTAGCCATCCATCTCAGCGAACTCGCCCTCCAGCTCGGCGGCGCGCATGCCGTCCTCCTCGCTCATCTCCGCCTTCGAGTAGATGGCGTCGCGCTCGGATTTCACCACCCACAGCTCGCTGTGGCCGTAGAGCACGGTGTCGATCACCGAGTAGTCCTCGAAGCCGAACTGATCCTGGCGCAGCTTGCCGACGCGCAGGTCCGGGGCGATGTTGACGTTGCCGGCGCTCGGTTCCAGATCGCCGCCGAGGATTTTCATCAGCGTCGATTTACCGCAGCCGTTGGCGCCGATCAGACCGTAGCGATTGCCGGTCTGGAATTTGACGGAGATATTTTCAAACAGCGGCTTGGCGCCGAACTGCATGGTGATATTGGAAGTGACGATCACGGTGAGACGCTCGCAATATGCCGACGTGAATGGCCGCGCAGCCGTCGTGGCTCAGCCGCGCGCAAAACCGGGCATTGTAGCGATAATCGCCGCCGGCCGCAGCGCGGGCGGGCGGATTATTTATCCCCCGCCCGGCGCAGCCACGGGCCTCAGCGGCGCCGCCTTAGCCGGCGTAGCCGCACAGCTTCTGGTGCAGCGCGGTGGAGATCCGCACGCCATCGGCGGCGATCCGCTGGCGCGCCGCCATCCGCCGCCGGCCGGGGATGCGCGCGCCCTCCTGCCCTTCGATCGCCGCCAGCAGCGCTTGAAGATTGCTGGCGAAACCCGCGCCGCCGAAGCGCGCCGGATCGATGGCGATGAAAAACTGCCCGGTGCGCGGCGAACCGCCGTTGTTGTCGGCGAAACTGCTGGCGTGGATGCCCAGGTGGCTGCCGGTCAGCGCCGCCGCCAGCAGCTCGACGATCAGCGCCTGCCCGGCCCCCTTGTAGCCACCGCTGGGGACCATCGTCCCGGCCAGCCCGGCCTTCGGATCGGTAGTCGGATTGCCCGCGGCATCCAGCGCCCAGCCCTCGGGGATCGGCTCGCCGGCGTTGGCGTGCACGATCAGCTCGCTTTTCGCCACCACGCTGGCCGACTGGTCGATCACCAGCGCCGCCGCGCCGTCGCCATCCGGCACCGCGCAGGCGATGGGATTGGTGCCGAACACCGCGCGGATGCCGCCGTGCGGCGCCATCGACGCCGGCGCGTTGGTAAAGCCCAGCGCCAGCAGGCCACGCTGCGCCAGCGCCTCGACGTGGTAGCCGAGCACGCCGCAGTTGTAGGAACGGGTCACCCCCAGCGCGGCCACGCCGGTCTCCGCCACCAGCGGCAGCAGCTGCGCAAAGCCGGCATCGATCGCCGGGTGGGCGAAGCCGTCGCAGGCGTCGGCCATCAGGCTGGCGGCGGCGGTCTGCTCGACCGCGGGCACGGCCTGGCCGTCGATCTTGCCGCAGCGGGCGTGCTCGCAGTAGGTGGGCAGGCGGGCCAGACCGTGGCTGTGGATGCCGTCCAGCTCGGCGGCGACCACCGAGCGGGTCAGCGATTCAGCGTTGGCGGCGCTGGTATTGCAGGCGATCAGCGCGCGGCGGGTGAGGTCTTCGACCTCGGCGATGCTCAAGTGGGCGGTGCTCATGTTCTCTCCGGTTGTTGTCCGCTGGGTTCGCGGGTGCCTGCTGCGTCAATCGTTGGCGTCGCCGCCGCCGGCGCCGCGCTGGCGCGAGGCCTCGGTAGCCGGCACCAGCCGGCGCTGGCCGTAGCCGAGCAGCGACTGCCACAACGCCTCCGGCGGCTGGATGCCGCGCGCCAGTGCGCAGTGGGCGATGTCGGCGTCCAGCGACCAGTCGGCCGGCCTCTCGTCAGCGGGAGGCTGGCCGGCGGAATACTGGCCAGCGGAATACTGGCCGGCGGGAGCGACGCGAATCTGCAGCAGATCGGCGGCGATGGCGCCATCCGCCGGCCCCCGGTACAGCCTGGCGGCGCCGCCATCGCAGCAGCAGTGCAGCAGCTCATCGCCCTCGCGCCAGCGCAGTTCGACGCGCTGGCCGCGCGCGGCCAGACCGGCCGCCAGCGACACGGCAAATGGCTGATCGCGGCAGTCGCGCAGCAGCACTTCGGCGCGATCCGATGCGGCGGCCAGCACGCCGGCCAGTTCGACTGCCGCCGGGCCGACCGCCAGCACCGACTGGCCGCCGGCATCCAGCTCGGCGCTGCACTGGTCGCGGGCGATCAGCTCAAGGCGACCGGATTGGCTGCCGTCGAGGCCATCGAGCACGGCGGCCAGCCGCTGCAGGCCGCGCAGGCCGTTGACCTCGGCCCAGGCGACCATCGCCGCGGCGTCGTCATCCGCGCCGTCAACGAAGCCCAGACCGGCGAAGGCGCGCTTGCACAGGCTGTGCACTTCGTATTTCGAGGCACGCATTTCAGCGACCCTCGACGATGTCGGCGAGGCAGGGAAAGGCCCAGTCGTCGGCGTCGGCGGCGCCCAACTGCTCCGGCAGCGGCGCGCCCTGGAAGAAGTTCACCCGCAGCCAGCGGTCGGATTTGGGGTCGTACTTGCCGGCGCCCATGCTGGCCAGCTTGAAGCGCAACAGGTCGATGGGCAGCATCTCGGCGCCCAGCAGGTTGTCGCGGACTTCGCTGTAAGGGTATTCGGCCAGCGTCTGCACGCGCCGGGCGATGCCGCGAAACTGCGGCTCGGCGATCAGCAGCTCGACCAGCGGCCGCGCCAGCTGCGCGTCAGCCAGCCCGCTCAGGTGGCGGTGCAGCGCGGCCACGTCGCGGCCGATGCCCAGCGGGCTCTCCAGCTCGGCGCCGGGCTCGACATCGCGCTCGCCGAGGCGCGGTTCGAGCTTTTCCTCGGAGACGTACCAGAACCACTTCTGTGCCCCCGGGGCGGCGTAATCCAGCGCCAGCGCCCAGGCGTAATGGCGCTCGATCAGCGCCTTCAGCGCCGCCAGCGACATGCCGGGTTCGAGCCGCATGGCGTCGTCGCGGGCGAGTTCCTCGGCCAGGTCATCGCTGAGCTCGGGGTGGACTTCGATCAGCAGCGAATTGATCAGCTCCTGGCCGTCGAGATCGGCGTTTTGCGCCGCCCAGTCGGCGACCGCCCGCCACGGTTCGGGCTGATCCAGCAGCGCCTCGGACTCGCTCTGCAGCGCGCCGAGATCGGCCTGCAAGCGCTGGTGTTTGGCAAGCTGCAATCGGTCGCTGCTGTGGTTTTCCGCGATGTGTCGTCCGGCCCGCGCCAGCAGCCGGGCGAAACGGGCGCGCTCGGCGTCGCCGGCGCTAGCGATGGCTTTGACCCGCGCCAGCGCGTTCTCGTAACCCCAGACCCACTGGTGCAGCAGCTTCGGATGGTTGACCAGATAGGGCGCCATGCCCAGCCCGGTAGCGTTGCCGATGCCGAAGCAGCGGCGCAGCTCGGGCGACAGCTTTGCTGCCTGTTCGCCGCCGCGGCGGGCGGCGATGTGATCGACCATATCGAGGCTGAATTCGCGCACCAGATACACCGCCAGCATTTCGTGGCGAAAGGGCTGGTCGAAGCAGGTGGCCTGGCGCACGCGCTCGAAATCGGCCATCCCCAGCTTGCCGCTGCCGTAGACCGCGGTGGTGCGCAGCAGATAGCCGACGCGGGCGACTTCATCCAGCGCCGGCTGCCGGCCGGCGGCGAGCGCATCGACCACCGCATCGAACAGCCGCACGCTGCGGTTGGCGCGACAGGTGACGATCTGCCGGGTGCTGGCGCGGCCGGCCTCCTGCTTCGGCACATTGGCGCGCAGCCCGGCGCGCTGGGCGTCATCGATCTCGCCGTGCACCAGGGTGAAGCTGGTGTCCCACTTGGTGGCGATCACCCGGTCGCTGCGCTCCTCGGCGGCCAGCGGATCGGAGAAGCACACCAGGCTGTAGACGTCGTCGGGGGTTTCGATGCGGTACACGGCGTCGCCGAAGCCAGCGTCGTCGAGGGCGAACAGCGGCCGGCTGATGCGCCACTGCTCGCGCGCCATCTTGCGCAGCAGGCTGCGCACGAAACTCAGCCGCGTCGGGTAGCGGGCGCCCATCCGCGACAGGCGCATCACCTGCTGTGGCGGGCGCAGCGCGGCGCTGGCGAAGCTGGAAGCGGGCGGCGCGGCCGCCGGCGGATTGGCCTGATTCATCGCGATCCTCTCTCCCGGTGGCGGCCACGGCGGGCCGGCCCCTGTTGCGGGTGTTGGCGTGGTCTGGACCCCGCCTCGGATAGTTGGTGACGGTGTGGCCGTCGCATCGGGCGCCTCTGCCGGGCGCCTCGCTCAGGAATCCTTTTGCGGGCCGAAGCTGGCGGCGAAAAAATCCAGCCAGTTGCGGCCCATGATCCGCGCCACGTCCGCATCGCTGAAACCGCGATCGACCAGCGCCCGGGTGATATTCGGAAAATCCCCGCTGTGGCGGAACCAGGGCAGCGGATCGGGCCAGCCGGCGTTGCTCGCCGAGCCCTCGCCGTAGTCCATCTGCTTCGACCAGCGGCCGTTGCGCATCCATTCCAGCACCTCGACCGGCTGGTTCAGGCACAGGTCGGAGCCGATGCCGATGCGCTCCACGCCCATCAGATCGGCGGTGCGCGCGATCATCTCGCTGAACTCCTCCAGCGTGCAGTCCGGGCCGTGCCTGAGGTGGAAGGGATACAGGCTGAAGCCGAGCAGGCCGCCGCTTGCCGCCAGCGCTTTGAGCACCGTGTCCGACTTGTTGCGCAGCGCCGGGTGAAAGCTGCTCGGGTTGGCGTGCGAGATGACGATCGGCCGGCTGGAGATCTCGATCGCCTCCAGCGTGCTGCGCTCGGCGCTGTGCGACATGTCCACCACCAGCCCGACGCGGTTCATCTCGGCGATCGCCTGCCTGCCGAAGCGGGTGATGCCCGGGTCCTCGGCCTCGTAGCAGCCGGTCGCCAGCAGGCTCTGGTTGTTGTAGCTGAGCTGCATGAAGCGCACGCCGAGCTGGTGGAAGATCTCGATCAGCGCGATGTCGTCCTCGATCGGCGACGGATTCTGAAAGCCGGTGACGATGCCGACGCGGCCACTCTGTTTGGCTCTGAGCACATCGTCGGCGCAGTGCACCGGCATCACCAGATCGCCGTGCAGCTCGAACAGCAGGTTCCACTCGCCGATGCGCGACAGGGTCTCGCGGGCGTTTTCGTGATAGGCGATGGTGACGTGCACCGCGCTGACGCCACCGTCGCGCAGCTGCTGGAACACATTGCGATCCCAGCGGCAGTATTGCAGGCCATCGATGACGATCAGGTCTTCGTGCTGCATGTTGGCACCCTCGCTGCTCAATCGGATTTTTCCGGGGCTGTTCTGTGGCTGAAATCAGCCGGCGTGTACGTAGGCCGTCTTCACCTGGGTGTAAAACTCGATGGCGTACCGGCCCTGCTCGCGCGAGCCGTAGCTGGAGGATTTGCGCCCGCCGAAGGGCACGTGGTAGTCGGTGCCGGCGGTCGGCAGATTGACCATCACGCAGCCGGCCTCGGCGTTGCGGCGGAAGTGGCTGGCGTATTTGAGCGACTGGGTGACGATGCCGGCGGTGAGGCCGAACTCGGTGTCGTTGACCGCCGCCAGCGCCGCTTCGTAATCGGCCACCCGGATCACGCAGGTCACCGGGCCGAAGACCTCCTCGCGGTTGATGCGCATGCTGTTGTCGGTGCCGCTGAACAGGGTCGGCTGCATGTAGAAGCCGGGAGTGGCGCATTCGAGTCGCTCGCCACCCCATTCCAGCCTGGCGCCTTCCTCTTTGGCCAGTGCCACGTAGCGCAGGTTCTGTTCGAGCTGCTTGCCGTCCACCGCCGGGCCGATCTGGCTGTCGGCGTCCAGCGCCGGGCCGATCCTCAGGGTTTTCATGCGCTCGACCATGGCGGCGACGAAGCGGTCGTGGATGCCTTCGGTGACGATCAGCCGCGAGGAGGCGGTGCACTTCTGCCCGGTGCTGAAGAAGGCGCCGTTGATGGCGCAGTTGACCGCCGTTTCGAGATCGGCGTCGTCCAGCACCAGCAGCGCATTCTTGCTGCCCATCTCCAGCTGCACCTTGGCGAAGCGCGCGGCGCAGGCGGCGGCCACGCCGCGACCCACCGCCACCGAGCCGGTGAAGCTCACCGCCCTCACATCGGCGTGGTTGATCAGCGCCTCGCCGACGCTGCCGCCGGCGCCCATCACCAGATTGAACAGCCCGGCGGGAATCGCCTGGCGGGAGATGATCTCGGCCATCGCCCAGCTGCTGCCGGGGGTCAGATTGGCCGGCTTCCAGACCACCGCGTTGCCGAAGGCCAGCGCCGGGGCGATCTTCCACGCCGCGCAGGCCACCGGGAAGTTCCACGGGGTGATCACGCCGACCACGCCGATCGGCTCGCGGTGGGTGAAAACCTCGACGCCGGGGCGCACCGAGTCGGCGCTCTCGCCCTGCTGGCGCAGCACCTCGGCGGCGTAGTAGTGGAAGAACTGCCCGGCGCGATAGACCTCGCCGGCGCCCTCGGGACGGGTCTTGCCCTCCTCGCGGCTGAGCAGCTCGCCGATCTCGGCGGAGCGCGCGATCATTTCATCGCCGATCGCCATCAGCACCTTGTAGCGCGCTTCGAGGCCGCTCTGCGCCCACTCGCGCTGGGCGGATCGGGCCGCGGCCACGGCGGCATCGAGCTGCTCGATACTGGCCTGGGCGTAGTGGCCGATGGTGTCGCGGGTATCCGAGGGGTTGACGTTGGCGACCTGGCTCGGGCCGTCGAGCCACTCGCCGGCGATGTAATTGCAAAAGGTCTGCTCGCTCATCGGTGCACTCCTCGAATCGCGCATGGGCTTTGCCCCGGAAGGGTTTGCGCCAGTTTACGGCGCTTCTTTCGATAAGGAATAATTGGTAATTGCTATTGATCGATTGGAAATACTTCAGTGCTGCCAGATCTCAGCCCCGCCCAGATGCGCCACTTCGTGCTGGTCGTCGAGCTGGAGAGCTTCCACGCCGCCGCGCGCCAGGCGCACCGCAGCCAGCCGGCGGTGTCGCTGTCGATCCGCGAGCTGGAGCGCAAGCTCGGCGCGGCGCTGTTCGAAAAGGGCGGCCGCGCCCTGCTCACCCCCTACGGCCGCTACTGCTACCCGCAGATCAAAGCGCTGCTGGAGCACTACCAGCGCAGCGTCGACGACCTGCTGCAGGTCGCCGAGCGGCGCCGCGGCCGGGTCAGCGTCGCCGCCGTGCCCTCGGTGGCCAGCCGCCTGCTGCCGGGGGTGCTGCAGCGCTTCATCGCCGACCACCCGCAGCTGCGCGTCAGCCTGCGCGACGGCACCGCGCGCGAGCTGCAGCGCTGGGTGCGCGAGCGACAGGTGGATTTCGCCATCGCCAGTCGCTGGGAGCACGACGCCGAGCTGGATTTCCAGCCGCTGTGGCGCGAACCCATCGGCCTGGTCTGCCGCGAGGATCATCCACTGGCCGGCGGCGACGGCCCGCTGCCCTGGTCGGCGCTGGCCGGCCACGAGCTGATCGACAACGGCACCAGCCGCCTGCTCGACGGCACCGACGCGGCGCAGTACCTGCGCGACGCGCCGCTGTCGGTCTCCAATATGGTCTCGCTGACGGCGATGCTGGAGGCCGGCGTCGCCGCCACCACGCTGCCCTGGCTGGCCTTCCCGCGCGAGTGGCTGCGGCTGCGCTTCATCGCCCTGCGGCGGCCGCTGGTGGAGCGCGAAGTGGGGCTGATCCGCCCCGCCGGGCTGAGCCTGTCGCCGGCCGCCGCGGCGCTGGCCGCACTGGTGGAGACGATGGCATCGGATCTGCCGCTGCAACCGGCGGACTGAGGCCCGCCGGCGCGCCGCACAGCCCGCGACTCAGCCCGCGACTCAGCCCGCCACTCAGCCCGGCGGCGCACCGGCGAACAGCGCCTCCAGCGCATTGAACGCCCGGCCGTCCAGCGTGCCGCTCAGATCCAGCGACAGGCTGCGGGCGAAGTACTCGCGCATGTCCAGACCGATGCCGATGGCGCCGAGCTGCACCTCGCCGCGGCGCTCGATCACCCGCGCCACCGCGCGCAGGTGGCGGTCGAGATAATCCTCGCCGTTGTACTGCAGCGTGGCCGTGTCCATCGGCGCGCCGTCGGAGAACATCACCAGCACCTTGCGCGGCTCGCTGCGCCGGCGCAGCCGCTGGCAGGCCCAGTCGAGCGCCTCGCCGTCGACGCCCTCGCGAAAGTGCAGCGTGCGCAGCATCGCGGCGATCGCCGGTCGCGCGCGGCGATACGGCGTGTCGGCGTCTTTGTAAACCACGTGCTGGGTGGCGTTCAGCCGGCCCGGTTGCGGCGGCGAGCCGGCGCGCCGGTAATCGCGCAGCGCGCGGCCGCCGCTCCACTCGGCGGTGGTGAAGCCGAGCACCTCCGTGCGCACCCCGGCCAGCGCCAGCGCGCGGCACCAGATATCCAGCAGAATCGCCACGCTCTCGAAGCGCTGGCGCTTCATCGAGCCGGAGTTGTCGACCAGAAAACTCAACACCACGTCGCTGTGCGGCGTGTAGCGCTCGCGGCGGAACACCTGGCGGTAGTCGGGATTGGCCACCAGCTGGCCGAGCGCGCGGGCGTCGAGCAGGCCCTCCTCCTCGCCGAAGTGCCAACCGGCGCGCCGCGGCGTGGCGAAGATCCGCTGTAGCCGCCGCGCCAGTCGCGGCACGCTCACCGCCTGCGCCGCGACCAGCCCGTCCAGCTCGCGGCGCAGCGGTGCCAGATAGCGCAGCGGGTAGAGATCGCCGCCGCTGCACTGGATGTCGTAGGCGCGGCTGAAGACCCGGTAGTCGTCCAGCGGATCGCCGGACTGCAACGGCGCGGCGCCGGATGCCGCACTGCCCGGCGCGGCGCTCTCCTCGCCCTCGCTCCAGCCGAAGGGGGACAGGAACGACACCCGCGCGGCAGCGCTGGCCGCGTCTGCGTCGCCATCCAGCTGGCCGCGGGCGATCTCGGCGATGACTTCGGCAATCGCCGCGGCCTGCTCGGCGTAGCCGGCCTGATCGCCGACCAGCCCGCGCAGCGCGGCCAGCGGCCTGCCGATCAGCGGCGCCAGCCTGAATCGCGTGGCCTCGATCAGCCCCTCGACCTCCTCATCCTGCAGCGACATCAGCAGCCGCGCGCGCACGATCTGGGTGATCGAATACACCAGCAGGCCGATCTCGTTGTCGACCATGCCCGTGGCGCGCGCCTCGCGGCACCAGTGGTTGAAGGCGGCGTCGAGATTTTTCCGCGCCCCGGGCAGCGAGTCCGGCAGCAGCGCTTCGACGCGCAGCTGTTCGAGGATTTCGAACACCAGCCGCGACAGCGGCGACTTCGGGCTGAGCCGGCGGTGCAGCGCGCGATCACTGAAGCGCAGCCGCAGACCGAGCGCATCGGCGGCGCCGCGGATGCGCTGATCCGGGTGCACCGCCGCATCCACGGCCAGATGCGGGCTGCCCACCGGCACCGCGTGCTCGTCGACCAGCAGGCGGCGGTTGCGGTATTCGGCGCGCGGTTCGCCGGAGAGCGCGCGGATCGCCGCCGAGGCGTGGCGCTCCAGGCGCCGCTTGCGCGCGCGCTGCGCGGCCTCCTCGCTCATCCGTTGTCGTCCGGCACCACGGCGATGTCGTAGTCCAGCTCCTCGCCGATGGCGCGCTGGTAGTACTCGGCGACGATCGAGCGCTCGGCCTCGTCGCACTTGTTCAAAAAGCTCAGCCGGAAGGCGCGCGCCAGATCGCCGAAGATCTCCCAGTTTTCCGCCCAGCTGATGACCGTTCGCGGCGACATCACGGTGGAGATGTCACCGGCGGCGAAGCCTTTGCGGGTCAGCTCGGCGACCGCGACCATCGATTCGACCAGCGCGCGACCGCGGCCGTCGGCGGCCGCGTCGGCAGCCGGGTCGGCGATGGCCGGCACCCGCGCCATGACGATCTCGACTTCATCGCGGCGCGGCAGGTAGTTGAGCGTGGTGACGATGTTCCAGCGGTCGATCTGCGCCTGATTGAGCAGTTGCGTGCCGTGGTACAGGCCGTTGAGATTGCCGAGGCCGACGGTGTTGGCGGTGGCGAACAGGCGAAAGGCCGGGTGCGGCTGCAGCACGCGGTTCTGATCGAGCAGGGTGAACTTGCCGTCGCGTTCGAGAATCCGCTGGATGACGAACATCACGTCCGGCCGGCCGGCGTCGAATTCATCGAAGATCAGCGCCACCGGGCGCTGCAGCGACCAGGGCAGAATCCCCTCCTGAAATTCGGTCACCTGGCGGCCGTCGCGGATCGCAATCGTGTCGCGGCCGACCATATCCAAACGGGTGATGTGGCCGTCCAGATTGACCCGCACGCAGGGCCAGTTGAGGCGCGCGGCGACCTGCTCGATATGCGTCGATTTGCCGGTGCCGTGGTAGCCCTGCACCAGCACCCGGCGGTCGCGGGCGAAGCCGGCGAGGATCGCCAGCGTCACATCGTGGTTGAAGTGATAGGCGGGGTCGATCTCCGGCACGTGCTCGTCGCGCGCGCTGAAGGCGGGCACCTGCAGATCGCTGTCGATGCCGAAGACATCGCGCGCGCTGACGGTGGTATCCGGGTGCAATTCGATCATCGGGGACTCTGCAAATCGGAACAGGGGGATTGGATTCTACGATCTGACCCGCTCATGGACATGAGCCAACCACGCCACTCTTTAGGAGCCATCACCCGATGGCGATAGCCGCCGCAGGCCGATTGAATGCCACCGAAATCATGCCGCCTCTGGCGGCTATCGCCATCGGCAAGGTGGCTTGCACAAGGATTGGCTCCGTAGCGTTAGCAATTATTGGCACTTCTTGCGGTGCCAATGTCGGCGTAATCTGATCCCACTATCGAGGAGGATCGCGCCATGAATCGCGCCGCGAATGTTGAGATCAAACCCAGCGTCTGCCCGCTGGATTGCCCGGACACCTGCAGCCTGTCGGTGCAGGTCGCCGACGGCGAAATCGTCGAGGTCAAAGGCTCCCACGCCAATCCCTACACCGAGGGCGTGATCTGCAAAAAGGTCGCCAGATACTACCCGGATTTCGTCCACGGCCCGCGCCGCCTGCGCACGCCATTGCTGCGCACCGGCCCGCGCGGCGGCGATGGATTCACCCCGATCAGCTGGGATGAGGCGCTGGATCGGGTGCACGCTGGCTTCACTGCGGCGATCGAAAAACACGGCCCGCAGACGGTGCTGCCGCTGAACTACGCCGGCCCCCACGGCCAGCTGGCGATGGGCTCGATGGACTACCGCTTCTTCCACCGGCTCGGCGCCACCCAGCTGTACCGCAAGGCGCTCTGCGGCGGGGTGCGCGCGGCGGCCTACGCCAGCCTGTTCGGCAGCGCGCCGGGGATGATGCCCGAGCAGGCCGAGCACTCGGACCTGATCGTCGTCTGGGGCAGCAACATCACCACCTCCAACCTGCACTTCCAGCGCATCATCAAGCGCGCCCGGCAGCGCGGCGGCAGGCTGGTGGTGATCGATCCCAAGCGCATCAAGGTCGCCGAGCAGGCCGATCTGCACCTGCAGCCGAAGCCCAACACCGACGTGGTGCTGGGGCTGGCGATGGCCGCCGAGTTCGCGCGCCGCAACCTGCTCGACCACGATTTCATCGCCCGCCGGGTCAGCGGCCACGAGCAGTACCTGGCTGCCGCGCGGGCCTACTCGCTGGCCGACGCGGCGGAAATCTGCGGGCTGGAGCTGGCAGATATCGAGCGATTCGTCGAGCTGTACGCAGAAGCCAAAGCCGTCGCCACCACCACCGGCGTCGGCCTGGAACGCGGCGCCAGCGGCGGCTCGGCGCTGCGCGCGGCGATGGCGCTGCAAGTGCTCAGCGGGCAGATGGGCCGCCCCGGCGCCGGCGTCATCGGCGGCCAGGGAGCGAGCTTCCCGGCGACCACCGACAAGCTGCGGCGCCCCGATCTGGCGCCCGCCGGCACGCGCGAATTCAACATCGTCGACGCCGCCCGCCACCTGCTCGACGACAGCCTCGACCCGCCGATCCGCGCGACGATGATCTACAGCCACAATCCGGTCGCCACGCATCCGGATCAGAACCGGATGATCGCGGCGCTGTCGCGCGAGGAGCTGTTCACCGTCGGCTGCGACGTGGTGATGACCGACAGCATGGCCTTTTGCGACGTGATCCTGCCGGCCTGCAGCCACTTCGAGCACGATGAAATCTTCGCCGCCTACGGCCAGAACTGGTTGCAGCGCAGCGCGCCGGTGATCCCGCCGGTGGGCGAGGCGCTGCCGAATACCGAGATCTTCCGCCGGCTGGCGGCGCGCTTCGGCTTCGAAGGCGACGAATTCACCGCCAGCGACGAGCAGCTGATCGACGACGCCTACGACGCGGAAAAACTCGGCTGCCGCGCCAGCCAGCTGCCGACGAATGCAGCGGTGGCGATGAAAGCGGCCGACGGCGAAACCCCGCAGATGTGCGTCAACGTCCAGCCGGCCACGCCCTCCGGGCGCATCGAGCTGTACTCGCAGGATCTCGAAAACCGCTTCGGCTGCGGCCTACCCCGGTACCGACCCATCGCCGTAGATCGCGCTTTCACCCTGGTCACGCCCTCGGCTTTTGATCGCACCAACGCCACCTTCGGCAGCCATCCGGCCAGCGACGGCCCGGAGCCGATCGAGATCCACCCGGACGACGCCGCCGAACGCGGCATCGCCGACGGCGATCTGCTGCGCGTGTACAACGACCGCGGCGAAGTTCACCTGCGCGCGCAGATCAGCACAAAAATGCGCCGCGGCGTGCTCTATTCGCCGAAGGGCGCCTGGCGCCGCAGCAGCGCCACCGGGCAGACCACCAACGCGCTGATCAGCGCGGATCTGAAGGCCGATATCGCCGACGGAGCGATTTACAACGACACCTACGTCGATATCGA